>CAYPOW010000078.1:0-9798 GCA_964412145.1 uncultured Draconibacterium sp. | reverse complement strand
GCGAGTGAATCAGCGACTACTTCTAAAGATTTAGATCTTTCTCTTACACCAACAATGTCTCCTGGGCGTAAGTTGTAGGAAGGAATATTAACAATATCGCCGTTTACAGTAATGTGACGGTGAGAAACTAACTGACGAGCACCGGCACGACTAGGAGCAAATCCTAAACGGAATACTGTATTGTCTAAACGAGCTTCAATAAGCTGTAACAATATTTCACCAGTAATACCTTTTTTACCTGCGGCTCTTTTAAAGATGTTTCTAAATTGTTTCTCCAAAACACCATAGGTGAATTTGGCTTTTTGTTTTTCTTTTAATTGTACGCCATATTCTGAGACTTTGCCTCTTCTACGACTGTTTCCATGTTGTCCGGGAGGATAATTTTTCTTCTCATAGGACTTGTCAGGGCCAAAAATTGGATCGTTGAACCTGCGCGCAATTTTGGTCTTTGGACCAATGTATCTTGCCATTTTTACTTAATTTTAATGTACAGCTAAAAAATTATCAGTAAAGCTGCACAAATTTAACAATTTGTTTTTTAAAGAGTTATACTCTTCTTCTCTTAGGAGGTCGGCAACCATTGTGTGGCAATGGTGTAACATCCTTAATCTCAGTTACTTCAATGCCAGTAGTGTGAATTGTACGAATTGCACTATCGCGACCAGCACCAGGTCCCTTAACATATACTTTAACTTTTCTTAATCCAAGGTCAAATGCTGCCTTTGAACAATCTGTTGCAGCAAGCTGAGCAGCATAAGGTGTATTTTTCTTACTCCCTCTAAAACCCATTTTACCAGCAGACGCCCAAGAAATTACCTGACCATTATTATTCGTTAAAGAAATAATAATGTTATTGAAAGAGGCATTGATAAATGCTTTTCCGGTAGGTTCAATTTTAACTACCCGTTTTTTAGTAACTTTTTTTGTTTTCTTTGCCATAATTTAAACTATTCTAATCGTTTAAGATTTTGCTAACGCTAACCCTTATTTAACAACTTTTTTCTTGCCGGCAACTGTCTTCTTCCGGCCTTTACGAGTTCTGGCGTTATTTTTAGTCGATTGTCCTCTCAGAGGCAATCCACTACGATGACGAATACCACGATAACTACCAATGTCCATCAAGCGTTTGATGTTCATTTGAGTTTCTGAACGAAGCTCTCCTTCAACACGAAAACTTGCACCAATAATGGAACGAATGTTTTGTTGATCATCGTCACTCCAATCCTCAACTTTTTTAGACCAATCTACATTGGCTTCTGTTAGAATTTGTTGTGCTCTACTCCTACCAATACCGTAGATGTATGTTAGCCCAATCTCTCCTCTTTTTTGTTTTGGTAAATCAATACCTGCAATCCTAGCCATATATTATAATTTAACTATCCTTGACGTTGTTTAAACTTAGGATTCTTTTTATTAATTACGTATAAAGTACCTTTTCTGCGAACAATTTTGCATTCTGCAGTTCTTTTCTTAACTGAGGCTCTTGTTTTCATCGTTTCTTATTTATATCTAAATGTTATTCTTCCTTTTGATAAGTCGTAGGGCGACATTTCAACTTTCACTCGATCGCCAGGTAAAATTTTAATATAATGCATCCGCATTTTACCCGAAATATGCGCTGTAATTTGATGCCCATTTCCAAACTCAACACGGAACATAGCATTGCCTAAGCTCTCTATTACCGTACCATCTTGTTCTATTGACATTTGTTTTGCCATACGTCTTCTCTAATTTTGATTTTTTAATGCTTCTTCAATATAATTGAATGTAGATAAAACATCCGCTTTCCCTTTTCTTATTGCGATATCATGTTCAAAATGTGCTGCGGGTGAACCATCTATTGTTCGAATAGTCCAACCATCAGAATCTTGCTGAATATTATAGTTACCCAGTGTAACCATAGGTTCAATAGCAATACACATTCCTTCTTTCAACTTCGCACCTGTTCCTCGGCGTCCATAATTAGGAACTTCCGGCTTCTCGTGCAAATTACGTCCAACTCCATGTCCTACCAAATCACGAACGATACCATATCCAAATCTTTCGCAATAATTTTGAACAGCATAACCAATATCTCCAATCCTTTTTCCATCCACCGCTTGTTCGATAGCCAGGTAAAGAGATTCTTTGGTCCGTTGAAGCAATAATTTCACTTCTTCACTAACATTTCCAACTGCAAAGGTATATGCCGAATCGCCATAAAACCCATTTTTGTACGTTCCACAATCAATAGAAACTACATCTCTATCTTTAACTATACGTTTGCCCGGAATACCGTGCACAACTTCATCGTTAATAGAGATACACAAAGTAGCAGGAAATCCACCATAACCTTTAAATCCGGGAAGTGCTCCATTATCACGAATAAACGTTTCTGCTAATTCGTCTAATGTTTTAGTGCTAACACCGGGTTTTAAAATTTTAGCAACCTCAGCTAATGTTTTACCAACAAGTAAAGAACTTTCTCTTTGCAGTTCTATTTCTGCTTCACTTTTATATTGTATAGATTCTTTAGACATAATTACATACCTGAACCAGTTCGTCCTTTAATTCTACCAGATTTTGTTAAACCATCATAATGGCGCATCAATAAATGACTTTCAACTTGCTGAAGTGTATCCAATACCACACCAACCAAAATCAACAGCGATGTTCCACCAAAGAAATTTGCAAATGTTTGATTTACCCCAATAATTGCGACAAATGCCGGCATTATAGCAACCATAGCTAAGAACATTGAGCCTGGTAATGTAATTTTCGACATTACATCATCCAAAAATTCTGCTGTTCTTTTCCCAGGTTTAATACCAGGAATAAATCCACCATTCTTTTTCATATCCTCAGCCATTTGATTTGGATTAATCGTTACAGCAGTATAGAAATAAGTAAAAATGATAATCATAAGTGCAAAAACAAGATTATACCAGAAACCATTTATATCTGAAAAAGTAGCTGCAAATCCAGACATCATTTCCGAATCAGCAAATCCTGCCAAAGTAATAGGCAAAAACATTATTGCTTGAGCAAAAATGATAGGCATTACACCAGCAGCATTGACTTTTAAAGGTATATACTGACGAACTCCTCCGTATTGTTTATTACCAACAATTCGTTTTGCATATTGAACAGGAACGCGCCGTGTACCTTGAACCAAAAGAATGGTAAGTAGAATAACTAACACAAGAAAGGCTATTTCTAAAATAAAAATGACCAATCCACCACCTTGGTCTTCCATGCGGGAAATAAATTCACCAAATAAAGCGACGGGTAATCGTGCAATAATACCGATCATAATGATCAGAGATATACCATTTCCAATTCCTTTATCGGTAATCTTTTCACCCAACCACATAACAAACATAGTACCAGCGACCAATATAATGATTGATGAAGCCCAGAAAAAAGTAGTAGGTGATGTAATTCCAGGATCGAATGGGCTAATAGCCTGTGGAGGAAGCTGACTAACAAGATTACCAATATAAGCTGGAGCCTGGAAACCAGTAATTGCAACAGTTAAATAACGTGTAATCTGATTGATTTTATTTCTTCCACTCTCCCCTTCTTTCTGTAATTTTTGAAAATAAGGAATGGCCATCCCTAACAATTGAATAACAATTGATGCAGAGATATAAGGCATAATTCCAAGAGCAAAAATTGAAGCTCTAGAAAAAGATCCACCAGAGAACATATTAAGCAATCCTAATAAACCACCACTAGTTTGGTTTTCTAAGTTAGCCAATTCACTTGGATCAATACCTGGGAGTACAACATACGAACCTAAACGATAAATAAGAATAATACCTATAGTATAGAGAATCCGATTACGAAGTTCATCTATCTTAGAGATATTTCTAATGGTCTCGATTAATTTTTTCATGAATATTAGTTTTGGATAGTGTTGGCAGTACCGCCTTTTTCTTCAATAGCTTTTTGAGCTGTTTTGGTATAAGCATGCGCCGTTACATCAATTTTTGAATTTAACTCACCTCTACCTAAAATTTTAATCCTATCGTTTTTATTTACTAATCCAATTTCCATTAATACTTCTTGTGTAAAGGTAGTAATGCCTTTTTCGCTAGCAAACTTTTCTAAAACATCAAGGTTAATACCCTGATATTCAACACGATTAATGTTTTTAAAACCAAACTTAGGAAGACGTCTGTACAAAGGCATCTGTCCACCTTCAAATCCAAGTTTACGTTTATATCCTGAGCGTGATTTAGCGCCTTTATGTCCACGAGTAGCAGTGCCACCGCGAGTGGAGCCTTGACCACGACCAATTCTTTTTCTATCTTTTATTGAACCTTCTGCAGGTTGTAAATTACTTAAATCCATTATATAATGATTTTAAATTTCTTCGACTAAAAGCAAATGCTTTATTTTATTTACCATTCCCTCTACTTGAGGTGTAAGGACAACTTCTCTAACTTGATTCATTTTGGTTAGACCGAGTGCATCCAGTGTTCTTTTTTGACGCTCAGGGCGGCCAATTCGGCTACGTACCTGAGTTATTTTAGCTTTCTTGTATTCCATACCAATGCGATTATCCGTTAAACACTGTATTTAAATCAACACCTCGCAACTGAGCAATTGTTTTAGCGTCACGTAATTTACTTAAAGCTACAATTGTTGCCTTAACTACTGAGTGAGGATTAGAAGAACCTTTAGATTTAGCTAAAACGTCTCTTACTCCAACACTTTCTAAAACCGCACGCATAGCTCCTCCGGCAATAACACCAGTACCATGATGTGCAGGTTTGATAAATACACGGGCTCCGCTATACTTAGCAGATTGCTCGTGAGGTAAAGTACCGTTTAATACCGGAACTTTTATAAGATTTTTCTTTGCATCGTCGATACCTTTAGCAATAGCAGCCGTTACTTCGTTTGCTTTACCTAAACCATGACCAACAACTCCATTTTCATTTCCAACCACAACAACTGCGGAGAAGCTAAATGTTCTACCTCCTTTAGTAACCTTGGTTACACGTTGTATGCTCACCACCTTATCTTTAAATTCGATTTCGCTGGATTTAACTCTTTTTACATTTGCGTTCGCCATAATTTACTATAGTTTAAGGCCACCCTCTCTGGCAGCATCAGCTAATGATTTAACTCTACCGTGGTACAAATAGCCGTTTCTGTCGAACACAACTTCTTCAATACCTGCATCTTTTGCTTTAGTGGCAATTAATTTTCCAACCAAAGTGGCTTGTTCAACTTTATTCACTTTTTGTGATGCAATTTCTTCTTCGCGAGAAGAAGCAGCTAAAAGTGTATGGCCTGTCAAATCATCGACCAATTGAACATAAATCTGCTTGTTACTTCTAAACACAGACATTCTTGGACGGCTAGCAGCTCCGCTGATTCTCTTCCGAATCCGTCTCTTAATTTTAAGTCTGCGATACTCTTTTCTGTTCTTTATATTCATTTCTAAAGACATTCATAAACCTGGCTAAACACCAGGTAAGATTAATACTTATTTTGCAGCTGATTTTCCAGCTTTCTTCCTAAGAACTTCTCCCTGGAATTTAACTCCTTTTCCTTTATATGGTTCAGGCTTGCGCAAGCTTCTAACTTTTGCTGCTACCTGTCCTAAAAGCTGTTTATCATGGCTACGCATGATTAAAGTTGGATTCTTACCTCTTTCGTTTGTTGCTTCGGCTTTTACTTCCACAGGCAATCTAAACAAAATATAGTGAGAATATCCGAGAGCAATATCTAAAACCTGACCTTGAACTTCAACCTTATAACCAACACCAACAAATTCTTGAACAGTTTTAAATCCTTCAGAAACACCTTCAACCATATTGGAAATAAGTGAACGGTAAAGACCATGCTTTGCGCGTATATCCTGAGTTTCATTGTTGCGATCAACTTTCAATTCGCTGCCTTCAACACTAACTGTAATATTTGGATCAACTTGCTGTTGCAATTCTCCTAATTTTCCTTTAACAGTAACTACATTGGCTTTATCAACCTCAACAGTAACTCCGGCAGGAATTGTAATCGCTAATTTTCCGATTCTTGACATATCGTTTTCTCCTAAATTAACTTACGTGACACAATACTTCTCCACCAATGTTCAACTTGCGAGCTTCTTTATCAGTCATAACTCCTTGCGAAGTAGAAATGATAGCAACTCCAAGACCGTTCAAAACGCGAGGTAATTCTCTGCTATTGACATATTTTCTTAAACCAGGGGTACTAATTCTCTGAATCTTATTGATTGCATTGACTTTAGAAACCGGGTGGTATTTAAGAGCAATTTTAATGCTACTGTCGATAGTACCTTCGTTTTCGAACTTGTACTGAAGGATGTATCCTTTTTCAAACAAAATTTTAGTCATTGCCTTTTTAAGGTTTGAAGCAGGAATCTCAACGATTCTATGCCCTGCGCTAACGGCATTTCTAATTCTTGTTAAATAATCTGCAATTGGATCTGTATTCATTTTATCCTCTTTCTAAATTTTCTAAATATTTATAGACTACCAACTAGCCTTTTTAATGCCTGGGATTAATCCATTATTGGCCATTTCGCGAAAATTAATACGTGAAACACCAAACTGACGCATATATCCTTTTGGACGACCTGTTAGTTTACAGCGATTGTGTAAACGAACTGGCATAGAATTTTTAGGTAATTTCTGTAAACCAACATAATCACCTGCAGCTTTTAACTCAGCTCTTTTGGCAGCATATTTATCAACGAGTTTTTGTCTTTTGACTTCTCTCGCTTTCATCGATTCTTTAGCCATATCCTATTTATTTTTTAATGTTTTTAAATGGAAATCCAAATTCCTTAAGCAATGCATAGCATTCTTTATCGGTTTTTGCTGTCGTTACAATGGTAATATTCATTCCATTGATTTTAGCCACTTTGTCGATGTCGATTTCAGGGAAAATGATTTGCTCAGTAACACCAAACGTAAAGTTTCCGCGACCATCAAATCCTTTTTCGCTAATTCCACGGAAGTCACGTACACGAGGAATTGAAACAGCAATTAAGCGATCCAAAAACTCATACATATTGTTTCTTCTCAAGGTTACACGAACACCAACTGGAACACCTTTTCTTAACTTAAAGTTAGAAATATCGCGTTTAGAACGAGTAATAACAGCTTTTTGACCAGAAATGGATGTCATTTCATCAGCTCCTATATCCACACGTTTTTTATCAGTTACACCATCGCCTAATCCTTGATTTAGTGAAATTTTCACTATCGTAGGCACTTCCATACTACTTTTATAGCTAAACTGCTTTTTCAAAGCAGGAACTACTTCTGTTAAGTATTTATCTCTTAATCTTGGTGAATAATCCATTACTTAATTACCTCCCCTGATTTTTTTGAAACCCGAATCGGTTTTCCTGTTTTTTCATCTTTCTTTATCACAATCTTACTAGCTGCACCTTTTGCATCGGCAAGCATTAAGTTAGATAAATGAATTGGAGCTTCTTGCTTAATGATACCACCCTGTGGGTGGGTAGCGTTTGGCTTGGAGTGTTTCGAAACCAAATTGGCACCTTCCACAATAGCGCGACTACTTTCAGCATCCACTTTTAAAACTCTTCCGGTTTTTCCTTTGTCTTCCCCGGTAAGGATTTTAACAGTGTCTCCTTTTTTTATACGAATTTTCGTCTTCATAAACTTAATCATTAGGTTCTTACAACACCTCTGGTGCTAAAGACACAATTTTCATAAAACTTTTTTCCCTTAATTCTCTGGCAACAGGGCCAAAAATACGGGTTCCAGACATCTCACCGGTTGGGTTCAGAAGAACTACAGCGTTATCGTCAAAACGAATATAAGATCCGTCTGCACGTCTTATTTCTTTTTTTGTTCTAACAACTACTGCAGTAACCACAGTGCCTTTTTTAACGTTTCCAGAAGGAATGGCACTTTTAACTGTGACAACCACTTTATCACCAATAGAAGCATAACGTCTTCCGGTTCCACCAAGAACACGAATGACCAGGACTTCTTTTGCGCCGCTGTTATCGGCAACTCCACATCTACTTTCTTGTTGTAACATGATTATTTAGCCCTTTCTAAAATTTCTACTAATCTCCAACGCTTATTTTTGCTCAATGGGCGAGTTTCTGCAATTTTTACAGTATCACCGTTATTGCAATCGTTGTTTTCGTCGTGCGCAATGAACTTATTGGTTCTTTTCAAGAATTTACCATAGATTGGGTGTTTCTCTTTACGTTCAATCTCAACAGTAATGGATTTATCCATTTTGTCGCTCACAACAAGACCTGTTCTCTCTTTTCTCAGATTTCTTTCCATCTTCTTGTATTATTTTGATTGTTCAGCATTTCCTCTGCTGGTAAGTTCCGTTAAAAGTCTGGCAACAGTAGCTCTCATCTCTTTCAACACATTGGTGTTTTCAAGAGGTGATACAGCATGGTTTAACTTGGCTTTTTCAAGCTGAAGTCGTGCATCTTCCAATCTTTCATGGATATCTTTTGTTGATAATTCTATTATCTCCGAATTTTTCATAATTTCAAATATTAAGCTTCTGCAAAATCACGTCTAACAATAAATTTTGTCTTGATAGGTAGTTTTTGCGAACCTAAACGCATAGCTTCTTTCGCTGTTTCTAAATTTACACCTTCGGATTCAAATACGATGCGTCCAGGTGAAATACGTGCTACAAATAATTCAGGAGCTCCTTTACCTTTCCCCATACGAACTTCGGCAGGTTTTTTTGTAAGCGGTTTATCGGGGAAAACGCGAATCCACAACTGACCTTCACGCTTCATTTTACGTGTAATGGCCTGACGAGCAGCTTCTATTTGTCTCCCTGTTAACCAAGTTTCTTCCATTGCTTTAATACCAAAAGATCCGAATGCCAGTTGATTTCCGCGCTCGGAATTCCCCTTCATTTTTCCTTTTTGTTGCTTTCTAAACTTTGTTTTCTTGGGTTGTAACATTTCTATTAATCTTAAATGTTAATATTATTTTCTTCTTCTCGGATGTTGTGGGTGTTTTCCACCTTTACTATCGCTCTTTGTAGCAGTAGGTACCAATTCTGGTTTGCCATAGATTTCACCTTTGCAAATCCAAACTTTAATACCTATTCTACCATATGTAGTGTGTGCTTCAGCCAAAGAATAATCAATGTCTGCACGTAGTGTATGCAAAGGAATTCTACCTTCCTTGTACATTTCAGAACGAGCCATTTCAGCACCACCAACACGGCCGGAGATCAGAATTTTAATTCCTTCAGCACCAACACGCATAGTTGAAGCGATAGATGTTTTAATAGCTCTACGGAATGAAATACGTCCTTCAATTTGGCTGGCAACATTTCGTGCAACCAAATTTGCATCAAGTTCCGGACGTTTAATTTCAGAGATATTTATTTGTACTTCTTTACTAGTAAGTTTCTTTAACTCTTCTTTAAGTTTGTCAACTTCCTGACCACCTTTACCAATAATGATTCCTGGACGGGCAGTGTGAATATTAACAGTTACTAACTTAAGTGTACGTTCAATAGCTATTTTTGAAACACTTGCTTTAGATAAACGAGCAGATAAATACTTTCTGATCTTATCATCTTCAACAAGTTTGGCTTCGAAACTTTTTCCACCATACCAATTAGATTCCCATCCTCTGATGATTCCTAATCTTAATCCGATTGGATTTGTTTTTTGTCCCATGTATTTATTTACTTGAATTAGTTTCTTCAACAATTACTCTGCTATCCACTGTAAGGGTAACATGATTCGAACGCTTACGAATTCGGTGAGCACGACCTTGTGGTGCAGGTTGAATTCTTTTTAGCATTCTA
>CAYPOW010000077.1:7685-12841 GCA_964412145.1 uncultured Draconibacterium sp. | reverse complement strand
TTGCCACGGAACTAATTTTTGGAGATAAATTAATAATTGAGTATGATGAACCCGCCGAAGTTGCAGGTCAAGGGCATTTTACAATTGATGAAGTCTTGCATGCCTACAGAGGCGTTAGCGATCTTAAAAACAGTTCTGATTTTGGAAGTTCAGGTTCCTGCGAAGTAAATGTAAACTGCTCAGAAGGAACAGATTACGAAAATCAGAGAAATTCTGTTGTTCGTCTTCTAATTAGAGAAGGGGGTTCATCTTTCTGGTGTACCGGTAGTGTTATTAATAATGTTAAAAACGACAGAACACCTTATGTTTTAACGGCCGATCATTGCGGTTCCAAATCAAGCACTACGGATCTTGGCCAATGGCTGTTTTATTTTAATTATCAATCGGAATCTTGCTCGAATCCTGGAGCAGAGCCTATTCGAAAAACAATGACAGGAGCCTCAAAAATTGCAGCCAGTTCCAATTCTGGAACTATGGGCTCCGATTTTTATCTCGTGCTTTTAAAACAAAAAATCCCTGATGATTTCAAACCTTATTTTATGGGCTGGGACCGAAGTGGTAATGTTAGCAATAGTGGGGTTACTATTCATCATCCGCAAGGTGACATAAAAAAAATATCCACTTATACGAAACCACTTGTGTCGACAACTTATACAAGTGGGTCAGATATTGGAATAACAAATGGATCGTGGGAAGTGACCTGGAGTGCTACAGAAAATGGTCATGGCGTTACTGAGGGTGGTTCTTCTGGCTGTCCTATTTATTCTCAAAATGGATATCTAATTGGCACATTAACAGGAGGATGGGCTTCTTGCTCCAACCTCAATGCTGAGGATTATTATGGTAAATTCGATTATCATTGGGATAAAAATGGAACATCGCCTGATACACAATTAAAAACGTGGTTAGATCCAGACAATACAGGAATACAAATTATTCAAGGGATATACTGCGAAATTGACACAATTCCACCTAGTTTCACAGCACCTTCTTCCATAATCATTAACTGTGAGGACGATTCCAATGACCTGTTAATCACTGGTGATGTGCTGAATGAACAAGATAATTGCGCTGTAAATCAGGCCACATATTCTGATATTACAGATGATTCAAATCCCTGTGAGATAGTAATAACTCGCACCTGGAGTTTGTCGGATAATTCCGGAAATAGTGCTGCTAACCAAATTCAAACTATTACTATCAAAGATAAAACTGCACCAACATTTACGCCTCCATATGATATTATTATCAATTGTGGAGAAAATGCAAATGACCTAAACCTGACAGGGGATGTTTTTGACGAAGATGATAACTGCGATAACTCTGTTCTAAACGCAACATATACTGATTCTTATAGTAGCGTCGATTCATGTTCCTCCCTAATTACAAGAACATGGTTGCTCCAGGATAACTGTAACAATACAAAAACTCACAATCAAATTATTCAAATATCAAATAATTTTTATACGGTTTTCCCTAATCCTTCCAATGGACAAATTAAAATTCGATTTAATGTATCTGCTTTTGGAAAAACATTCGCAATTCGCGTTAGCAACAGATTAGGACAATCTGTTTATGAAGACACAAAGACTATTGTCAATCAAATGGATATCAATTTACTGTATCTTCAAAAAGGAATCTATTTTATTGATATTGAAGGCAATACACAAAGACAAACACAAAAATTAAGTATACAATAAATATTCAGGATTCTTTTTATCGAAAAAAACCCCAAAATCTGTTGATTTTGGGGTTTTGAATTATTTAGGATTTCTCCCTGCTTTTTTTAATGCTTCTGAAAGCAAATATTCAATGTGCCCATTGACACTTCGGAAATCGTCAGCAGCCCATTTTTCAATAGCGTCTATCATTCTGGGATTTAAACGCAATGCAAATACCTTTTTCTTAATTTTTTTTTCTTCAGACATAAATAAACTACTTTGAGCACTTTTTACTATTGATGTAAAGTGCCTGCATTTACAATTGGAGCAGCATCTTTATCGCTAACCAAAACAACCATTAAATTGCTTACCATAGCCGCTTTACGTTCATCATCCATTTCAATAATGTCTTCATGTTTTAATTGATCCAATGCCATTTTAACCATACTTACAGCGCCTTCAACAATTTTAAAACGAGCAGCCACAATAGCTGTAGCCTGCTGACGCTTTAGCATGGCCTGTGCAATTTCCTGTGCATAAGCTAAATAAGAAATACGAGCTTCCATTACTTCTATTCCTGCAATTTCTAATCGCTCTTTAAGCTCTGCCTCTAATTTATGATTGACGGTTTCGCCACCGGAACGCAAGGTAATATCTGCACCGTCATCATCAAAATTATCATAAGGATATTTGCCTGCCAATTGCCTAATCGCTGCTTCCGACTGAATGTCAACAAAATGTACATAATCATCTACATCAAAAGCCGCTTTAAACGTGTTGTTTACACGCCAAACTAAAACAATTCCGATCATAATCGGATTTCCAACATGGTCATTCACTTTGATAGGAGAACTATCCAAATTCCTTGCACGTAATGAAATCTTTCTTTTTGTGAAAAACGGATTGGCCCAGAAAAAGCCATTGTCTAAAACAGTCCCCTTATAAGAACCAAATAGGATTAAGACCATCGACTCATTTGGATTTACAATCATAAAACCAAGTGATATGAATATCCCTATAAATAGGAATATCAACAGGATAACCATCTTTGAAACAATAATTAATGGAATTGGAACAATAATTAGAATCAAAGTAATAAACAACATAAAATATCCAGAGGATGGACTAAATTTTTTTTCTTTTTTCATGATTTATAAATTATAGTTATTATGATATTATATTGATATCACAATAATACAACTTTTTTCCAATCAATGTCAAGTTTTTTTAAACTTATTTTTTAACAACTAATTATATTTACAATTTTATATGGAACAAGAATTATAAGTTTCTTTGTTTATGAAACAGAAGATTCTATTTTTAGCGACTTTTTTAATCTTAGCAATTATGGCATGCAATAGTCAAGACAATTCAAAATATAAAACATTAACATCTGAAGAAGAACGTGTTATTGTTTACAAAGGTACCGAACGTCCTTTTACAGGTCAATACAACGATTTTACAGAAGAAGGATTTTTCAATTGTAAAAGATGTGATGCGGCCCTTTATAAATCGGATGATAAATTTGATGGGCATTGTGGATGGCCAAGTTTTGATGATGAAATTCCAGGAAGCATAAAACGAGTTTTAGATGCGGATGGCAGAAGAACAGAAATTCTTTGCGCTAATTGCGGAGCTCATCTAGGTCATATTTTTGAAGGTGAACAATTTACAGATAAAAATATACGTCATTGTGTTAATTCAATTTCACTAAGTTTTGTAGCTATGAAAATACCAGCAGAAAATTATGAAACGGCTTATTTTGCAAGTGGTTGTTTTTGGGGAACTCAATATCATTTCCAAAAAAAAGAAGGTGTAATTTCAACAGAAGTTGGATATATGGGTGGGCATAAGGAAAACCCAAGCTACGAACAAGTGTGTACTGGAAATACAGGCCATGCTGAAACTACAAAAGTTGTTTTCGACTCCAAAAAAATTAGTTATAAAGAATTAAGTAAATTATTTTTCGAAACTCACGATCAGGGTCAATTAAACAGGCAAGGGCCTGATATTGGTACTCAATATCGCTCTGTAATCTTTTATACTTCTGAAAATGAAAGGAAAACAGCAGAAAAATTGATGGATGAACTTAGGAAAAAAGGATTTGCTGTAGCAACAGAACTCACTCCGGCTACCACTTTTTGGATTGCAGAAGACTACCATCAGAATTATTATGAGCAAAAAGGAGGCTCTCCTTATTGCCATATTTATCAAAAAAAGTTTTAGATAAACGCGCTAAAGAAAAAGCTATCTTTGCAAAAAATTTAAATAGCCCTTGAAAGATTTATACATTGCTAAAACATTTGCCGGACTCGAAGAAATTTTAGCACAGGAACTTCGTGATTTACAAATAGAAGATATTGAAATTTTAAATCGTGCCGTATCTTTTAAAGGCGATTTAAAAGATTTATATACAGCTAATTACTGGTGCCGCACCGCCATCCGTATCCTAAAACCAATTGCCGATTTTCCAGCTGAAGACGAATTAGCCTTATACAAAGGCATTCGCTCTATCGACTGGTCGCAATATATGGGATTGGAAGATACTTTTGCCATCGATTCAACACTGAGCAATTCAAAAATGAATCATTCGCAATATGCGGCATTAAAAACAAAAGATGCTATTGCCGATCAATTTGTTTTTAAATTTAAGGCGCGACCAAATGTTGAAACTACACAACCTACTCTTCGCATCGGTATTTTTATTCAGGACGATCATTGTACAGTTTCTTTAGATAGTTCTAATATTTCTTTACACAAAAGAGGTTATAGAGTTAGCGCAGGATCAGCTCCTCTAAATGAGGCACTTGCTGCAGGTATGATACTTCTGAGCGGATGGGATAAAAAAAGTCACTTTATCGATCCTATGTGTGGTTCAGGAACTTTACTCATTGAAGCAGCTTTGATTGCTATGAACGTTCCTCCAGGTAGCTATCGCGAATATTTCGGCTTCTTTAATTTTAAAGATTTTGATGCCGATCTATGGAAAGAAATTAAAATAGATGCCCTTTCAAAGCAATGTGATTTTGATTTTAAAATTATTGGAACCGATATCGCAGCAGGAATGATTTCTGTGGCGGAAAAAAATATCAAATCCGCTCATCTTCACAAAGATATCCAGTTGGAGCAAGTTTCAATGCAAAAGTTTGTTCCACCTGAATTTCCAGGTACAATGATCTGCAATCCACCTTATGGTGAGCGTATTGTTACACGCGATATTGTAGATTTATATCGTGATATGGGCGATACAATGAAAAGTAAATATAAAGGCTATACAGCCTGGATTATTAGTTCCGATATTATTGCGCTTAAGCAAGTTGGATTATATCCTTCGCGGAAAATCGAATTGTACAACGGACCATTGGAATGTCGTTTTGAAAAATTCGATATTTATGAGGGCAGCAAAAAAGAAAAATATTCTGACGCTAATAGTGAGCGGAAATTTGATAATAAGCAGTCGAGAGGACCAGCCTACCGAGAAAAAGATAATTGGGA
>CAYPOW010000077.1:3748-7585 GCA_964412145.1 uncultured Draconibacterium sp. | reverse complement strand
CAAAAATATTCCAGAGAAATCCGTAAAAAGAAATCAAATTCTGAGGATTCAAAGGAAAGTACAACCTTTTACCCTAAAGGGCGTCCACCTAGGAAAAGAATTCCTAAAAAACCAGATAATGACTAAATAATTGTATTTTCGTAAGACAATATTTTCATTTATTCATTCAGGTTGAAAACAAGTATAACATATTTTCTATTTAGTCTATTTCTTCTAGCATTACTGAGTTCTTGTAATGTCAGTAAAAATTTGGCTGAGGATGAATATATCTTACATAAAAACAGCATTATACACACGGATAAATTGGTTCGTTCAGCTCCCCTGGAAGACTATTTAACCCAACAACCTACTCCTAAATTCCTTGCTTTTTTTTATAGTAATGTTGGAATATATTATGCGCTTAAAGATAAAAAAAGCGGTCTTAACCATTGGCTTTTGCGTGTTTTTGGAGACGAACCTGTTTTTCTTGATAAATACGCTGCAGAAGAATCTGCCCGTAGGATGAAATCTTTTTTAAATAACTTGTCCTATTTCAATGCCGAAATTGATCTCAATTACAAAATAAAAAACAAGAAAGCGACTGTAGAATATATCGTAAACCCTCATAAACCATATCAAATTAATCGTTTTGAATGGATTTCTTCTGATCCTGAAATATTAAAAATAATTGAGCAGATTAAGGATGATAAATTAATAAAAGCTGGCGATATTTATAATTCCTATAAACTTGATAATGAAAGAGATAGAATTACGGAACATCTTAGATCTATTGGTTATTATCGCTTTAATAAAAATTTTATTAACTACAGCGTTGATAGTACTTTTAATAATCACTCTCTCTCAATAATTGGCGAAATTAATTTGCCTGCGACTATACAAAAAGATACGCTTAAAGATCAGCTACATCCACTTTATTCTATTCGCAAAATATATATTTATCCAAATTTCAACCCACTTACAGATTATAAATATCTACCTGATACTTTAGTTGTTGACATTCCTTCAGAACAAGAAAACGGCAGCGTGGATAAATATCATTTTATTTACTACAACAAACTTAGAATCAGACCAAAAATTGTTGCCCAGTCTATTTTTATGGGAAATAACTCTTTGTATAATACGAACGATTTAAAGCGAACTTATCAAAAGCTTAATCAATTTCCTATTTATAAATATGTCAATATTAGTTTTACGGAAGATAGTGTAGCCACTGATAATCGAACACTTCCATTGGATGTTTCAATCCGATTATCGAGATCGAAGACTCAATCATACACACTCGAAACCGATGTAACAAATACTTCGGGCGATTTAGGTTTACGTGGGAATCTTGTTTATTTAAATCGAAATTTACTTAGAAGTGGAGAGCAATTTAGTCTTCGTTTATCCACGGCAATGGAAAGCAGAACATACAGTAGCTCAGAAACTAACAACGACAATCTACTTTTCAATACAATAGAATACGGAATTTATTTAAGCTTACGTACACCCAAATTTTGGGCACCATTAAAACAAGCCCGATTTCCGAAATACCTTACACCCAGAAGTATTTTTCAGTTAAGCTATAATTTTCAAACACGGCCAAGCTACGAACGCCATCTTGGGAATACCTCTTTTGGTTACGAATGGAATATTGGTAAATTCGCTTTGCATCGCCTCTTCCCTATCGATCTAAGTATAATTAAAATATTTCCCTCAGCTGAATTTCAGGCAAATCTGGATACACAGACCAATATCCGATACAAAGATCAATTTACAGATCATTTGATTGCTGCCTTGAAATACAACCTTACCTTCAATACGCAGAAATCGAATAAATGGGACAATTTCACGTATATGCTTTTCCGATTTGAATTGGCCGGAAATCTGGCCTCCCTGGTTAATGATTTGTCGAATAAAACACCTACTAACGATGGTTATTTCAATATTTTTGGAATTCGATATGCACAATATGTACGTGGCGAACTGGATTTTAGACATTTTTACGCCTTGCCAAATAAAAACGGATTTATATACAGAACCGTTTTGGGTATAGGCCTTCCTTACGGAAATTCAAGCGCACTTCCTTTTGAAAAAGGATTCTATGGAGGTGGAGCCAACGGCATGAGAGGTTGGGCATATAGAACGCTGGGACCCGGTGGTTATTCTGAGACTAACCTCAACGAATTTGATAAAATGGGTGAAATAAAATTTGAAGCTTCCTTTGAGTATCGCTTTCCTCTTTTTTGGTATTTAAATGGCGCTTTTTTTACTGATATTGGCAATGTTTGGCTTTTACAGGAAAATGAACTTTTTCCCGATGGGCATTTTCAGTGGGATAAATTTGTTAAGCAGTTAGGCGTGGATGGTGGAATTGGATTTCGATTTGATTTTGATTTCTTCATTGTGCGTTTGGATGCCGCCATAAAATTCCGCGATCCTGCTAAAGAAGTGGGGAAACGAATGGTTTTGGGAAATGCAAAATTTTCCGATATATTTTGGAATTTCGGAATCGGTTACCCATTTTAAACACGAAATGAATCTAAATCTAGCGAATAGAATTCTTACAAAATACTTCCTCCACGAGCCCACTTTAGGGCAAGAGAATCTAATTCAGGCTTTTAGTCGTTTTATAAACGATGCAGAATTGAATAAAGTTTTTATTTTAAAAGGATATGCAGGCACCGGCAAAACCAGTTTTGTTCAAAGTTTAGTAAAAAGTCTTCCTCTGATGAAAATGAAAACTGTATTACTTGCTCCAACTGGAAGAGCCGCTAAAGTACTACAGCATTATTCTGGTAACCAGGCTTTTACAATACATAAGAAAATCTATTTCAATCAGATAAATAAATCAGGACAACTCATCAGCAACTTAAAAGAAAACAAGCACCGCAACACTCTTTTTATAGTGGATGAAGCATCGATGGTTCCCGGTAATCAAAATGGCGGTGGGGGAAAATTATTTCGCAATCAGGATTTGCTCTCCGATTTGATTGAATATGTGTACAATAATCAGCATTGCTATTTAATGCTAATTGGAGATACGGCTCAGCTTCCACCTGTTGGACTTGAACTCAGCCCAGCTCTAGATTTGGATGAGCTGGAACATTTATTTAATTTAAAAATCCATCATATAGAACTTACAGAAGTAGTTCGTCAGGAACAAGATTCAGGCATTTTGGAAAATGCTACTTTTATTCGAAATCAGATACAGGAAAGAAATTTTTTACCGCCATTTTTTCATTTGGCTGAGTTTAAGGATATAATTTCATTGACGGGTGAAAATCTGGAAGATGCTTTAAACGAAGCTTATAGTCAACACGGAGAAGAGAATGTAGTTATAATTACACGATCGAATAAAAGAGCCAATATTTATAATCACGAAATTAGGAATCGAATTCTTTTTAGAGAAGGAACTATACAGGCCGGTGATTTAATGATGGTTGTAAAAAATAATTACCATTGGTTAACAGAAGATAGTAAGGCTGGTTTTATTGCCAATGGCGATATTATTGAAATTCAGCGACTCAGAGCGTATAAATCGCTATACGGATTTGAATTTGCCGAAGTGAGTGTTCGTTTGCTAGACTATCCCGATGAACCTGAAGTTGATGTAACCTTGCTTCTGGACACAATAAACAGTGAAGGTCCTGCCCTTACTTTTGATGAAAATAATAAACTATTTCAGGAAGTTATGGAAGATTATGCCGACTTAAAAACCAAATCAGCAAGAGTAAATGCCACCAAATCGAATCCATTCTTTAACGCCTTACAGGTAAAATTTGCAAGTGCTATGACTTGTCATAAAACACAGGGCGGACAATGGGAAGTTGTTTTTGTTGATCAGGGTTATGTGAC
>CAYPOW010000077.1:0-3648 GCA_964412145.1 uncultured Draconibacterium sp. | reverse complement strand
TAAAAAAAGCAAATGTGTATCTTTGCAGCCCAAAATAGCAATATGAATCTCGAAAATAAAATTATAGAAGCCACTCAAAATGCAATTGAAAAATTGTATGGCTCGCAGATTGAAGCGAATAAAATCCCTTTACAACAAACACGTAAAGATCAAAAAGGTGATTATACACTGGTTGTTTTTGGATTGAGTGGAATCTCAAAGAAGAAACCAGAAGAAACAGCACAGGAAATTGGCTTGTATTTAAAAAATAACGAAGCTTTTATTACTGATTTTGAAGTGATTAAAGGTTTTTTAAATCTCATTATCGATGATAATATTTTTATCAACTTTTTAAAAGAAAATGCAGGAATTAAGAATTACGGACACACGGACATTAATCCTGACGATATTATTGTAGTTGAATATTCCTCACCAAATACAAATAAACCTTTGCATCTGGGGCATGTTCGTAATAATCTACTCGGATTTTCTGTGGCTGAAATATTAAAAGCGAACGGAAAAAATGTAAAGAAAGTCAATCTTGTAAACGATCGTGGTATCCATATTTGCAAATCGATGTTGGCCTGGCAAAAATGGGGCAATGAAATCACGCCTGAAAGCGCCAAGTTAAAAGGTGATAAATTAGTGGGTGAATTTTATGTCTTGTTCGACAAAAAATATAAGGAAGAAATTGCAGAGCTTGTCAATCAGGGAGTTGAAAAAGCAGTGGCCGAAAAAGAAGCACCATTGCTTAAAGAAGCTCAGCAAATGCTATTAAAGTGGGAAGAAAACGATGCTAATATTCGATCACTCTGGAAAAAAATGAACGATTGGGTATATGCCGGATTCGATATTACGTATAAAAATATGGGCATCGATTTCGATAAGATTTATTACGAATCAGAAACTTATCTACTTGGTAAAGAATTAGTTACAAATGGGCTTGAAAAAGGAGCTCTTTTTACAAAAGAAAACGGTTCAATCTGGTGCGATTTAAGTTCAGAAGGACTAGATGAAAAGTTATTGCTACGTGCCGACGGCACTTCAGTCTATATGACCCAGGATTTGGGAACTGCTCAACTACGCCACGATGAGTTTAATGCTAAAAAAATGATTTATGTCGTTGGAAACGAACAAAATTATCATTTTGATGTACTTAAAAAGATATTAAAGAATTTAGGAAAGCCTTGGTATGATAGCATTGAACATCTATCTTACGGTATGGTTGAACTTCCCGAAGGCAAAATGAAATCGCGCGAAGGGACTGTTGTGGATGCCGACGAACTGATGGAAGAAATGTATTCATCTGCCAAAGCAACTACTGAAGAACTTGGAAAAACGGAAGGATTCTCTACAGAAGAATTGCACGAGTTGTATCGAATGGTAAGTTTGGGAGCATTAAAATACTTTATTTTAAAGGTAGACCCTAAAAAACAAATGCTGTTTAATCCAGCAGAATCTATAGATTTTAATGGAAATACTGGCCCATTTATTCAATACACTTATGCCCGAATTAAATCTATTTTACGAAAAGCCAATGAAACAACCGTAACCAGTCAATGGCCAGAAAATCTGGATGTAAAAGAAAAAAACCTACTCAAACATTTGTATAATTACCCCCTAATCTTAAAACAGGCCGGAGAAAATTACAGCCCTGCATTAATTAGCAATTATATTTTCGACTTGGTAAAAGATTACAATAAATTCTATCAGGAAATAAGTATTCTAAAAGAAGATGATGTGGTAAAAAGAAATTTCAGAATTTCGCTATCGATATTTATTGCCGAAAATATTAAAAATTCGATGAGCCTTCTGGGAATAAGCGTTCCTGAAAGGATGTAATCAATAATTTCAACTTAGCTAAATCTTTGTATTTCTAAAAAAACAGTTATATTTGTGAATAATAACAATCATTTTATAAAATTAATTGATATGAAAAAAGTATTATTATTTTTCGTTTTAATTTTTAGCGGAACTATTATTTTTGCCCAAACTAATTCACCACTTCCAAAAGCTCCTGCAAATCCAAATGCACCTGTAATATCTTTTGAAGAAAAACTATTTAACTACGGTACCATTGAACAAAATAGCGATGGAACGCATGATTTTAATTATACAAATACCGGAAAAGAACCGTTGGTTTTTTCAAACGTACGCTCATCCTGCGGATGTACAGTTCCAGAATGGTCGAAAAAACCTTTATTAAGTAAAGAGCAAGGAACGATAAGAGTAAAATATGACACCAAACGTATCGGTCGATTTAACAAAACAATCAGCATATATTCAAATGCAAAAGAGCCGATGATGGTAATAAGAATCCAAGGTGAAGTGGTTCCAAAATCAATAGGCGATAGTGGGGATAAATAAGAAAAATAAAGTGAACAATAAATAGAAACGTTTATTTTCATTCATGCGAAAATTTTCAGACCTTTGTCCTGATGAATATTCATCGGGATTTTTTTTTAAAAAACATATAGACATGCCCTTAATTTCAACCAAAGGAAAAACGATGCCGGAATCACCCATTCGAAAGCTGGTTCCTTATGCCGAAGAAGCAAAAAAACGTGGGATTAAAGTATACCATCTCAACATTGGTCAACCCGATATCAAAACGCCAGAAGTAGCACTAAATGCTATACGAAATTACAGTGAAAAAGTAGTGCAATACAGTCATTCTGCCGGAAATCAGAGCTATCGCGAGAAGCTGACCAAATATTATAAAACAAAAAATATTGATATCAAAGCAGATGAAATTATTGTTACTTCAGGCGCTTCTGAAGCAATTTTATTTGCCATTCAAAGCATTATGGATCCAGGCGATGAGATTATTATTCCTGAACCATTTTATGCAAACTACAATGGGTTTGCCATAAATTCAGGCGTCACTGTTCGCCCAATAAAAAGTGATATTGAAGGAAGTTTTGCCTTACCTCCTATTTCTGAATTTGAAAAAGCGGTAAATCCAAAAACAAAAGCAATTATGGTGTGCAATCCAAATAATCCTACTGGTTATTTGTATAGTCAAGAAGAATTAAACACCCTTAGAGAAATCGCTTTAAAACACGATTTATACCTGATTGCCGATGAAGTTTATCGCGAATTTGTTTACGACGGGAATACACATCACTCGGTTATGAATTTGGAAGGCTTGGAGCAACATAGCATATTAATCGATTCTGTTTCTAAACGTTATAGCGCTTGCGGGCTTCGTATTGGATGTATGATTTCCAAGAATAAAGAAGTAATGTCAACAGCTATGAAATTTGCTCAGGCACGATTAAGTCCACCTTCCTTTGGACAAATTGCCAGTGAAGCTGCTCTCGACACACCTCAGCAATATTTTACTGAAGTTTTAGATGAATATTTAGATCGCAGAAATGTGGTTGTCGAGAAAATAAATCAGATTTCAGGTGCTTTTTGTCCAAATCCAAAAGGCGCATTCTATGTTGTAGCGCGTTTACCCATTGATAATTCGGACAGATTCTGTCAGTGGTTGCTCGAAGACTTTGATTTTGAAAAGCAAACTGTGATGCTGGCTCCAGCCAGTGGTTTTTATTCAACAAAGGGATCTGGAAAAGATGAAGTTCGGATTTCCTATGTTCTGAATGTAAAAGATTTAGAAGATTCGATGAAGGTTTTAAAGGAAGCTTTGAAAGTTTATCCTGGAAA
>CAYPOW010000076.1:2943-12903 GCA_964412145.1 uncultured Draconibacterium sp. | reverse complement strand
AGCTGTATTATATCTCTACGGGTGATATTTTAAGGAAAGAGATTGTCCAAAAAACGGAATTGGGGCTTCAGGCCAAAGATATTATTGAAGGTGGCGGATTGGCTCCTGACGAATTAATCGTTCAAATTATTGAAAATACGATCAAGGATAATCCAGACGCCAAAGGTTTTTTATTCGATGGTTTTCCAAGAACGTATATACAGGCCTATATCCTCGAAGGTTTAATGATAAAATTAAATACGGCTCTGAATTGTTTGATCAGTTTGGAAGTAGATGAGGAAGAATCGGTAAAGCGATTACTAATTCGTGGAGAAACTTCCGGGCGCAAGGATGATAATGAAATCGTGATTCGGAATCGATTGGTGGAATACGATAATAAAACCCGACCCGTTCTACAATTTTATAAAGAAAGAGGCATTTATATTCCTGTAAATGGTCAGCAAAGCATCGAGAAAGTAAGTGAGGATATTGATGCCATTGTGCAGGAGGAGCTACATAAAAGTCTGTTTAATATTGTTCTATTTGGTTATCCAGGTTCTGGCAGAGGTTCGCAAGGAAAAGCATTGGCCAAAAAATACGATTTGGAATTTGTAGCCACTGGCCCAATGCTCGATCAGGAAATCAAAAATCAAAGTCTTATTGGCTTGGAGATAAAAAGTCTTTATGAAAGCGGGCAATTGGTCCCCGATCATTTGGTTGTTCAGCTCATTGAAAAGAAACTGGAAGCATCGAAAGGTGTAAAAGGATTTATTTTTAAAGGATTTCCACGTACTTTGGTGCAATCTTATATTTTAGACGGACTTTTAAAAAAGCACGGATCTTCCATTTCGATGGTAGTCGATATTGAAGTTCCAACTTTGGAGTTAATCCAGCGCTTAGATGCGAGAAGTAAAACGAATCATTGTATGCCATACGATAATAGTACAGCCAAAATTGTGAAACGATTGCAAGAACACGAAACCAAAACCGTTCCGGTTATTAATAAATACAATCAGCTGCATGGTGTTACAAAAATTGATGGCCTCGGCACTTTTGAAGAGGTTTTTGAACGCGTTTCTGTAAAGGTTGAACAAGGAATGAAAAGTATGCGCTAGGATAAAAAACGAACCGCTCCAATTCTGTCGCTATATTTGCCTGGTATTTTACAGTCTTTAAATCTTAA
The DNA here is from genome assembly GCA_964412145.1 of uncultured Draconibacterium sp. GTDB lineage: Bacteria > Bacteroidota > Bacteroidia > Bacteroidales > UBA12170 > UBA12170. Next base: position 11,741 of record CAYPOW010000076.1, on the reverse strand, counting down.
ATGCGCGTATGAAAAATTATTTTCTCCTTATATGTTTATCACTTTCAACAATATCAAGCCTTAGCGCACAAAATAAACTTCCAAATATTCCAATAGAAACTTTAAGCGGAGAGCAAATAAATGCTTCAGATTTGAGCAATAATGGCAACCCCATTATTGTCAGCTTTTGGGCAATATGGTGCAAGCCTTGTATTTCAGAGCTGGAAGCGATCAACGATATATACGAAGAATTGCAAGCTGAAACAGGTGTAAAAGTAATTGCCATTTCAGTTGATGATGCTCGCTCTTATGCAAAAGTTAAAGCCATTGCCTTTGGCAATGATTGGCCTTTTGAAATGTATTTTGATAAAAACCAAAACCTGAAAAGAGCTTTAAATGTGCTTAATATTCCTCACACATTTTTGCTCAACGGTAAAGGCGAAATTGTATGGCAGAAAAACGGGTATATGCCTGGTGATGAAGACGAATTGTTCGAAATAATTGTAAATCCCTTAAATCATTAACGGATGCAGAAAAAACAGTTTAAATTGCTAATATTACTATTTCTGATTTCTCAGCAATTATTTTCGCAATTTTTGAGTACAAACAATGGCCTATTTACAGGAAGTTTAGAAAGCTCCACACAACGCTATTATAGTGACAATCAAATCTTGGCTAATCTTCCTCTCGATGCATTTGCTTCCAACAATTATATGTTGTTAAACTACAGCAGTGGTAAATTCTCAGTTGGTTTGCAGTACGAAGCATATTTGCCACCACTTTTAGGATATTCACCACAATACAAAGGCAGCGGTATTACCCATAAATATGTTTCTTATCAAAGCGATTTTTTATCCTTTACGGCCGGTAATTTTTATGAGCAATTTGGCTCGGGATTGATATTTAGGTCATATGAAAATCGACAATTGGGAATTAATAATTCTATGAATGGTGTTAATATTCGCCTCAAACCCGTCGACTTTTTTACAGTTAAAATGATTTATGGTAAACAAAGGAAATACTTTACTGAAAGCAGTGGTTTGCTCAGGGGTCTGGATGCCGATTTGGATATTGGCACGATGCTTCGTTTTGATAATGGAATAAACCTGAGGCTTGGGGCAAGCGTCATCAACAAATTCGAAGTCTATACCGGAGCCGACCCCCTATTTCCTTCTAGCGTAAATGCGTACAGCGGTCGCTTGGATTTGAACCTTGCTAAGTTTGATTTTTCAACTGAATATGTACATAAGGATGCCGATCCACACGATTTAAATTACGATTGGTTTAAGACAGGAAGCGCTTTGCTTGCTGTATTTTCATATACCGAGAAGGGTTTGGGTATGAATTTATCTCTCCGTCGACTGGAAAACATGGATACGCGCTCTGAAAGAGCTGCTATTGAAAACGAATCGATGGTGAACTATTTACCTGCTAATACTAAACAGCATAAATATGGACTAGCCAATATTTATCCATATAATTCTCAAGCCATTGGCGAAATTGGAGGTCAGTATACTCTTTTCTATAGGCTAAAAAAAGGTAGCTTTTTAGGTGGAAAGACCGGAACTAAATTTAATTTGAATTATTCTTTATACAAGAGCTTAGAAACTTATGATTTAACGGAAAATGAAGGGTTTAGATCCAATTTCTTCAGTTTTGGAAATGAGTTATACTATCAGGATTTTAATATTGAAGTCAATAAAACGTGGTCGAAAAAGCTGAAAACCAATTTTGGATACATCAATCAACATTATAATAAAGGCCAAGTGGAAGGCGGTTCTCATCCTATTGTACATAGCAATATTGTTTTTATTGATGCCCTTATCAAACTGAAGAAAAAACGATCTGCAAGATTAGAGTTACAACATTTATCTACTGCTCAGGATATGAAAAATTGGGCTTCAGTATTAGTTGAACTAAACTTTGCTCCATCGTGGACATTTTATGCAAGCGATATGTACAATTACGGAAATGATAATGATAAAATTCATTATTATGCAATAGGTACTTCGTTTGTTAAAAACACACACCGAATAGAGCTTGCTTATGTACGCCAGAGAGAAAGTTTATTATGTGTAGGTGGCGTCTGCCGGCAAGTTCCCGCATTTAAAGGCTTATCGCTTAATATTTCATCATCCTTCTAAAAAAAATGAGGCAAGGAAAATTCCCATGCAATATTTTTAATCCTCTTCAAGATTAATCAAAATCAACGGTAGTGCCAGCTTTAGCCCACTGCACATTGTACACATCTGTGCCTGACACATCGCTAAGAACAAAGGCTACAAGACTTAATTTGCTTGTATTATAATTTGAAATGTCGATAGAGAAATTTGTGCTGTATGTATTTCTTTCCAGAGTAACATATTGAGGAATATCATCGCCAAAAATATTGGTTAATGCAGATCTGAGTACATAATTATGCTCAAAATCTTTAATAACATCACCTGCTTGATACCAGCCGCCACCAGGAACATCATTCAAATAGTTTTCTTGGTCTTTAATAATTCCATTTTCCAAAAGATAAACAACTAACTTCAACTTTGTTTTCGTGCTTATAGTAAATCCAACTTTTACATTTACGTCTAATTTTTGCCCATTTCTAATTGATGAAATACCGAGACCAATACGAGAAAGTTTTCCTAGCAAATTATCTAGAGCTATTTGTTTTTCATTCCAAAGAGTACTCCTATTCAAAAGCCCGGACGGAAAAATAGTAATATTGTAATTGTTCATCAACTCGTTTACAAAAGTATAGCTCATTGCATCGTTATAATGCACTGCTACAGGAATAATATTTGGATTGGCGATTACGGCCTCTTCAAGTTTATAACTTAACCTTGGACACCATCCACACCATGCCCCTGTAAAATCTTCTACCAAAACTTTTGTGCTATAACTGCCTGGAGATTCCACTTTTTCGACTACTCCAAATTTAAGTGTCGGGCTTTTTATGTTTTCAAACATTGCATAAACGGAATATTCTCCCGCAATATTTGAAGTATAGGTGTTTCCGCTAATTATTTCACCATCTACAAAGAATTCAACATCTTTGCTAATTGTAGTATTATCAGGTAATTTTGCTTCAAACGTAATAACATCCTGACCATTGGAGAAAACCCCGATTTTATCTGCCGATATTCTAATACTAGTTGGTTTAGTTGGTGTTGTATTTGTTTTTTTACAGCTTATAAAAAGAACGCTTAAAAGGAACAAAAGAATAATTTTTCTCATAGAAGATGTATTTATTTATGTGCGAATAATGATTAAAAGCTAATTGTATCTCAAAACACTTTTATAATTTTCCTTAGCAAAGAAAACGTTTTTTTGCGCTTTTAACCTCAAAATTTTAGAGTTAACATTTTTTTAATATTAGTTTCCTGAGAATTGTCATCTCTTTGCATTTCGATTTATTAACAAGATCAAATACTAGATCAATACGAAACAGTATCTTATTAGCTTTGAGATTGTTAAATAAGAGGCATTAAAATAACGATTCAATCGTGATGAACTTCAGTTCGATCTTTGATAACAGGTTTTTTTGAATGAGTTTATGAAGAAGTTGAAACGAGCATAAAAAGAATACGACAAAAAAATCATCAATTAGGTTTTTAAATCAACAATAGAAAAGTATTGCGATAAAACCCCTATAACAATTAATATTTAAAGGCATTTAGTTTAGCTATCAGAAATATGAAACTTCAAGTAATCTTCCGGAGTGTAAAATTATGCTCCACACACCAAAAATCAACTAAGAATATATAGTCTTGATTACATGGTTAGAGGGTGTGAAAATTGTTATTTTGATGTTAAAAAAAGCTAAATTTCTAGTGCAACAGTAACCACTATTATTCAGAATATCATCTCCGGTTTTCTTTTATTGGCCTTGGTTCTGTGAAAACTTTAACACCCTGTTTCTATTTTAAACAATCGTTTTTTATATAAAACAATTGTAACGATTCCCTAACTTACTTGTCTACTTGTTAGAAAACGAAAAAAAAACAGTTCCTGAAAACAATGCAAATATTTAGAGTATTACATAAAAAAATGGATTGTTTGTCAGGTATATGTCGGGTAAGAGATCTTGTATCGTCGCCTAATTTGCTTCTAATTTTGCATCAGAAAAAAAGCGATAAGCGGGGGTCTTTAGATTTGTAAAAAGATAATAAACAGAATATAAAATACAATAATGATAAGAATTAACAATATTCACAAATCCTATGTAACAGGAAGCAACTCTTTGCACGTGCTCAAAGGAATCGATTTGGAAATAGAGCAAGGCGAATTTGTTTCTATTATGGGTTCTTCCGGTTCTGGAAAATCTACTTTGCTCAATATCTTGGGCATTTTGGATAATTACGATGAAGGATCCTATTATCTAGATGGAGCTTTAGTAAAAGATATGAGCGAAAAGAAAGCGGCTAAACTTCGGAATGAATTGATTGGTTTCGTTTTTCAATCCTTTAATCTAATCTCTTTTAAAAACGCAATGGAAAACGTTGCTCTTCCTTTATATTATCAGGGAGTAAGTCGTAAGAAAAGAAATAAAATTGCCTTACAATATCTCGATAAAATGGGATTGCTAGAATGGGCCGAACATATGCCCAACGAAATGTCGGGCGGACAAAAGCAAAGAGTAGCTATTGCTCGTTCATTGATATCAAAACCCAAAATTATTTTTGCTGATGAGCCAACAGGCGCGCTCGACACCAGTACTTCTTACGAGGTTATGGAAATTCTTAAAGAAATCAATGCCGAAGGAATTACCATTATTCTGGTAACTCACGAGCACGATATTGCAGCTATGACCGACAAAATCATTCGCTTGAATGATGGCGTTATTGCTGAAATCATTAAAAATGGCGATTTAAAAGAATGGCAAAATCAGTTCTCTAAAGAACTTCAAACCGCGTAATAAAACCTAAAAAGATGTTCGATATCGATAAATGGCAAGAGATCTTAGCCACCATCAGAAAGAATAAAATGCGCACCTTCCTTACAGGATTTAGTGTGGCTTGGGGAATATTTATGTTGATGATTTTATTGGGTTCGGGCAATGGATTAAGCAATGGTGTAGCGCAGAATTTTATGCGCGATGCCATAAATGGGATGTGGTTTTGGAGCGGCGAAACGAGTATTCCTTACCAAGGACTTAAAGAAGGTCGACAAATAAGATTGGATAACGACGACTATGAATTGATAAAAGATTTACCTGGCATAGAATACACTTCTGGAAGATATTATTTAAGAGGAAACACCTTTTCTTATGGCAGCGAATATGGCGAATATACAGCCATTACTTGTCACCCCGAATTAAAAGAAGTTGAATCTATAGAAATTATCGCGGGTAGGTTTATCAATCAATTGGATATAAACGAAACTCGTAAATCTGTTGTTCTTGGCAAAGATATTTACGATGCTCTCTTTAAAAAAGCTGATGCCATAGGCGAATATGTGAGGATTAACAATATCCCATTTAAGGTTGTTGGTGTTTGCAAAGAGGGTGGTGGTACGCGTCATCGCAATGCTTATGTTCCTGTTTCAACCGGACAAAAAGTATTTAATGGAGGCAATCGGCTACACAGTTTTGCGCTTACCATTAACGCAACAACAATAGAAGGGAGCAACGCCATTGAAGAAGAAATTCGAGAGCTTCTTGGTCGCAATCATAAGTTCGAGGCTAGTGATAGATCCGCATTGGGTTCTTATAACAAAGTCGAAGATTTTCTGGAATTCCTGAAAATCTTTACTGCTATAGATATATTCATTTGGATTATTGGTATTGGAACTTTAATCGCAGGGGTTGTGGGCGTTAGCAATATTATGCTTATCGTGGTGAAAGAACGCACCAAAGAAATTGGCATTCGAAAGGCCATTGGAGCAAGTCCGGGCTCAGTTATTAGTTTGGTATTGCTCGAATCTGTTCTAATCACAACCATTGCAGGATATATTGGTTTGGTTCTAGGCGCTGGCTTAATGGAAGGCATCAACTTTATTGTTGAGCAACAATATGCAGCTTCTGCAGCTACCAATAGTGGTAATGGAGAAACACTTTTCCGTAACCCGACAGTAGATATAAACATAGCTATTGCTGCAACAACTCTTTTAATAGTTGCAGGAGCAATTGCGGGATATATTCCTGCAAAAAGAGCAGCTAGAATTAAACCTATTGAAGCTTTACGCGATGAATAATAAAAGATTAAAATATAAAAGAGAAGAAGTCTGGAAGTATAAAACTTTAAACTAGAAACTTTAAAAGAATAATAATGTTCGATTTAGATCTTTGGAAAGAAATAATAAGCGCCCTCAAAAAGAACCGCATGCGGAGCTTTATGACCGCTTTTGGTGTGTTTTGGGGTATCTTTATGCTTATTGTAATGTCGGGTGCTGGCAAAGCTTTAGAAAATGGCGTTATGGGCGGCATCGGTGCATTTGCATCCAACTCGGCCTTTTTCTGGACAGAGCCAACAAGTATACCCTACGAAGGCTTTCAGCGAGGTAGAAGATGGGAATATAAAAATAAAGATATTGAATACATTCGCACACATATTAGTGATGTTGAATACCTATCGCCTCGTTTGTTTGGTTCAAGTTCGCGAAGCGGAGACAATACCATTCGAGGTAAAAAAACGGGAGCCTTTAATATTTTTGGCGACTATCCTGTTTTCTTTAAAATTGATCCTTGGACCCCTATCAAAGGTCGGCTTATTAATGATATCGATATCATGCAAAACAGAAAAGTTTGCATCATAACGGAAAGAGTTGTAGAAGTCATGTTTGAAGAGGATGAGGATCCGATTGGTGAATATTTAAAGTTGAATGGCGTCTTCTTTCAAGTGGTGGGTGTAATTCACCCCGAAACTCGTGTTGGTATCGGCAGTGGCCGAAAAGAAGATACGATTATCATTCCTTTTACTACTATGCAAGTAACTTATAATTTGGGCGACGATGTTCACTTTTTCTCGGTAACCTCAGATCCAGGAGTCTCGGTTAGCAAGGTAGAAGCTCGATTAAAAGAATTGCTTAAATCGCGCCATCATATTTCACCTGACGACCGTCAAGCCATTGGCTCTTTCAATATAGAAGTGGAATTTGTAAAATATACTGGCTTGTTTAATGGCATTCAAATCCTAACTTGGATAGTAGGCATTGGAACCTTGCTTGCAGGCGTTATTGGTGTAAGCAATATTATGTTGGTCATTATTAAAGAACGTACCCACGAAATTGGCATCCAACGTGCTATTGGTGCAACGCCTAGGAAAGTGATTACACATATCGTTGCAGAGAGTGTTTTCCTTACGGTGATGGCAGGATACATTGGTTTGGCTCTTGGTGTTGGATTGCTCGAATTAATGAATATGGCTTTGATGTCGAATCCCAATCCAGACGAAATTTTCTTTCGTAATCCTGAAGTCAGCTTTACAATGGCAGTAGCTTCATTAATGGTGTTGGTTGTGGCGGGAATCTTAGCAGGTTTAATTCCAGCAAAACGAGCCGTGAGCATAAAACCAATTGATGCTATTCGCGATGAATAATAATTTGATAAATAAAAAACAGAATATAAAGCTTAAAAACATAAAATCATGAAAAAGGTATTGAGAATTTTAGGAATAATTGTACTGGTTGGAATCTTTGGGGGAACAATGTACTTCCTTTACGACAAATCTAAAGATAAACCCGATGTATTTGAAACAAAGAACCCGTTTATCAGCAATGTGCTACTAAAAACTGTAGCTACAGGTTCAGTCGTTCCGCGTTTCGAAATAGAAATAAAACCTCAAGTTTCCGGAATTATCGATGAATTATTTGTGGAGGCCGGTGATCGCATCACCAAAGGACAAGTGGTGGCTCGCATTAAAATTATCCCCGATATGGTTACGCTAAATTCAGCCGAAACTCGCTTAAACCGGGCTAAGATTAATTATGAGGATGCTAAGGTTGATTATGATCGTCAGCAGAAACTATTTGATAAAAAAGTGGTTTCCTATGTGGAGTTTAAAGATGCAAAGCTTGACTACGATTCCTCAAAAGAAGAGTTAACGGCGGCAGAAAACAATCTGGAGTTGATTAAAAACGGAGTGACTAAAAAAGCCAAAAGCGCAACCAACACTTTGGTGCGTTCCACTATAGATGGAATGGTGCTGGATGTTCCGGTTGAAGAAGGGAATTCTGTTATTCAAGCCAACACTTTTAACGACGGGACTACCATTGCCTCCGTAGCCGATATGAAGGACATTATTTTTGAAGGAATGGTTGATGAAACTGAAGTTGGAAAAATTAGCGAAGGCATGCTCATTGAACTTGAAATTGGAGCTATCGACAAAGAAAAATTTGAAGCAAAGCTAGAATACATCTCGCCAAAAGGCGTAGAAGAAAATGGCGCTATTCAGTTTGAAATTAAAGCCAACGTAAGTTTAAAAGAAGGGCAATTTATTCGTGCAGGTTATAGTGCAAACGCAAGTATCGTTTTAGAAAGAAAAGATAGTGTAATGGTGATTCCCGAAGGATTATTGAAATTCACAAACGATTCGTCTTATGTCGAAATTCAGCTTGAGGAAGAGCAAACTTTTGAAAAGCGTTTTGTAACTACCGGACTATCCGATGGCATCAATATTGAAATTACAGAAGGGCTGAAAAAAGAAGACAAAGTAAAAGGGGAGAAAATAGATCCGAATAAATTATAAGTGTTGAAAACAACCCATTTCTGAAGCTAAATAACTTTAAACACAAACAAAATGAAGAATTTTTTAAGCCTATTTCTGATCGGAATATTTCTCGCTAGTGGAATAAAAACAGAAGCGCAAGAAACGTGGTCGCTAGAA
>CAYPOW010000076.1:0-2843 GCA_964412145.1 uncultured Draconibacterium sp. | reverse complement strand
ATCAAGCAACGCACGCTTGACTTGCAGGCTACGATATTGGATTTAGAAAAGGCTAAAGATGATATAATGCTAAATATCGCTGCATCTTATCTCGAAATTCTATTTGCTGAAGAGTTGGAATTGGTGGCTCAGGCACAAATCAACATTACCCAACAACAAATAAATCGTACTCAACAATTAGTTGATGCTCAGAGTCTTGCGCGTGGTGCTTTATATGAAATTGAAGCTCAGCTTGCCCGCGAAGAATTGCAACTGGTAAATGACCATAATCGGGTGCAGTTGGCCTATTTGGCTTTATATCAATTTTTGGAGTTACCTGTTTTCGAAAGCTTTAAAATTGAAAAACCAGAATTACCTGACGTGCGCGCCGATATATCTTTGGAGACTTTGTTGGAAGTGTATAAAAATGCTATTCATATACGACCCGAAATTAAAGCAGCTACATTAAGGGTTAAAAGTGCAAACAAGCAATTGGATATTGCAAAAGGCAATCAATACCCAAGCCTTAGTTTTGGCGCCAATTATTACAATTTATTTAATAATCGATATGCCGATTTTAACGGAACATCAATAAGCTTTGCCGACCAACTAAATAGCAACATGCGTTTTGGAATGGGTTTAAGGCTAAATATTCCAATATTTAACCGATTTCAGGTGAAGAACAATATCGCGAATGCGAAATTACAAATCAACGATTTTGAATATCGTTTACAAAGTGCCAAAAACACTTTACGAAAAGATATTGAAACGGCTTATACTAATGCAATAGCCTCTTTAAATAGTTATATATCAAGCGATAAAGCATTACGTTCTATGGAAGAAGCTTTCAGATATACCGAAGAAAAATTCAACGAAGGTGTAGTTAATTCTGTTGAGTACAACCAAAGTAAAAACAACTTAAGTGTTGCTCAGTCGGAACTTTTGCAATCGCGCTACGAATATATTTTCCGTACTAAAATCCTCGATTTTTATAATGGGATACCAATTAAGTTATAAAATGTAAAGCATTAGATTTCTCATAATCTCTTTAGAAGGGATGGACCCATAAATAATCGGGTTCATCCCTTATTCTTTTCCTAAGAAAACTTAAGGCAAAGCAGAGCAAATACACATCGCTTGTCACTTTATAAATTCCCGAACCGCTTATGCGCCTTTTTAACCCTCATTAAATTGTAACCTCACTAACTTATTATCGTCTGATTATAGATTACACACTATTATCAATTAAATAAAACTGCTATGAAAGCGATAAAATTATTTTTAGCTCTGTTTATTCTTTCTGTTTTTCTTATTGGAGAAAGCATTTATGCCCAGGAAAACAAGAATGAAATAGAGATTGGATACACCAGAACAGGAAAAATTGATGCCCAAGCATTTAATTTAAGCAAGGGGGCAACGATTCAAATAAAAGGTACCGCAGGCATTTATGATAGACTTGGCCACGATTTAATGTTTTATGGCTGGATTATCGATAGCGAAACCAGAGAAGTCGTTTGGAGTTTGCTCGATGATGAAAACGATCGTTTTTTTAGATACCGCGATTCGGGTAAATTTAATTTTGAGAAAGACATTGATTTGCCAGCAGGCGATTATGAAGTGTATTATGTGGCAGGTGTTGATGATGATTTTGAAAATATTAACTTTAATCTCGGGGATCTTATTAACCTGATCGTTAATGGTGATTCAAGAGACGATTTACGAAATGAAAACAGATATTCAAACTTTTTTATGACCCTTTCTGCACCCGAAAAATATTTTGAAATAACTGATGCTTACGATTATATGGATGCTTTTGCCAATAATGCAATAGCATCGATAATAAGAGCAGAGGATAATAAATTTTTTCAACAGAGTTTTCGTGTAAAAAGCGATGTTGAAATCAATATCTATGGAATTGGTGAACAATTAGAGCGCGAACAGTTGGATTTTGGATGGATAGTGAATGCCAATACCCTCGAAAAAGTATGGCCAACTGATGATACGCGGTACATACATGCAGGTGGAGGCAGGAAAAACAAATTGGTATCCGAAAAATTAGATCTCGAAAAAGGGGAATATACACTTTACTATATAACAGATGGCAGCCATTCATACGAGAAATGGAATGTACTCCCTCCTGACGACCCACAATCTTGGGGAATTTCTATATGGACTACCAAGAAAAACAACGCTAAAGTAAGTGTCATAGAAAACCCTAATCCTTTCGTCCTTGAATTAAACAAGGCTAGTGATAACGAATATTTAAGTCAGGCTTTTACAGTTAAAAGAGACATGAAAGTGCGTATTTATGCCGTAGGCGAACGCTCCGGAAATCATGATATGGCTGATTATGGATGGATAATAAATGCAGATACCCGCGAAAAAGTTTGGGAATTCGAAGAAAGGAACTCAGAATATGCTGGAGGCGCACAAAAAAACAGAATGGTTAACGATGAAATAGAATTGGAAGAAGGAAATTATATTGCTTATTATCAAACCGACGGCTCTCATTCTTACCGCGATTGGAATTCAGCACCGCCTTTAATTCCAGATCTTTGGGGTCTAAGTATTCTAGCTGGAAAGAATAGTCAATACTTTGAGTTGGTTGATGAGCTTCCAGTCTCTGAAGGGAATATACTAGCCGAAATTATCAGGGTAAGAGACCGCGAGTACGAGAAAAGAAATTTCACCTTAAAGAGCGATTCCAAAATTAGAATTTATGCCATAGGTGAAGGAGATGGAGGCAGCATGGACGATGGTGGCTGGATTAAAAACCGCGAATCGGGCAGAATTGTTTGGGAAATGACTTATAGAAACACAGAATCTGCTGGTGGCGCAAGAAAAAATAGAGTTTTTGATGGAAG
>CAYPOW010000075.1:5697-12956 GCA_964412145.1 uncultured Draconibacterium sp. | reverse complement strand
TTGGTTATTATGCGAAAGAATAAAATTACAGCATTGGTTTATCCTAATATGGATAAAGCGGAAAAGAATAAATTAAGTATGGATGCTGTAGAAAAAATAATTAAAGATCATCGTAAAGAAATCAATAAACATGTTCCAGCGTATATGCAAATAGCAGAAATCGAGATACGCGACAAGGAATTTGTAAAAACACCTAAACAAAGTATTAAAAGATACTTATATCAAGAAGATTAAATCAAAAAAAAAGCTGCTTCAAATTGAAGCAGCTTTTTTTTATTAGGCTTGAGCCGTAGGCCCTCCCAAAGTAAAAGGAATTCCTCCATCACCTTTCGATTCTTTAATTGGGCCATTTAAAGCTTCAAACTTTTTAATGTTTTCGGCTAAAGCTTTATAAAGACGTTTGGCATGTTCAGGTGTTAAAATAATACGCGATTTTACTTTCGCTTTTGGTACTCCCGGCATCATTTTCACAAAGTCCACCACAAATTCGGCGTGAGAGTGTGTAATGATTGCCAAATTGGAATAAATTCCCTCAGCAATTTCATCACTAAGTTCAATATTTACTTTATTCTCTTTTATTTGATCTGCCATTTTATTAAGTATTTAGATTTGTTCAGATACTTCTTCTCTTGAATCGATTAAAGTCTGATACTCCTCTTTTGAGCCAACAATCAAATTTCCATATTCACGTAAACCAGTTCCTGCAGGAATTAAGTGGCCAACAATTACATTCTCTTTCAGACCCATTAACGTATCACGTTTGGCTCCAATAGCAGCATTTGTAAGCACTTTGGTTGTCTCCTGGAAAGAAGCAGCCGAAATAAAACTCTTTGTTTGCAAAGACGCTCTGGTAATACCTTGTAATACCTGACGGCCGGTAGCCGGTTGAGCTTCGCGTGCAACGATTAGTGTTTTATCTTTACGCTTCAATACTGAATTTTCGTCACGAAGTTTACGAGCAGTAATCATTTGTCCGGCAACATAATTTTCAGAATCACCTGGTTCTTCAACTACTTTTTGTCCAAATATACTGTCGTTTTCTTCTAAGAAATCAACACGGTTAATCAACTCATTTTCAAGAAATTTAGTGTCGCCTGGATCATCAATTTCCACTTTACGCATCATTTGACGAACAATAGTTTCAAAATGTTTGTCATTGATTTTCACACCTTGTAAACGATACACTTCCTGAACTTCGTTCACGATATATTCCTGAACTTTCATTGGTCCTTTAATCGCTAAAATATCGGCTGGTGTCATTGCGCCATCAGACAATCTTGTTCCGGCTTTAACAAAGTCGTTTTCCTGTGCCAAAATTTGCTTTGAAGTAGAAATCAGGTATTTTTTCTCTTCACCTGTTTTAGAAGTAATAATTACTTCCCTATTTCCTCTTTTCAGCTTTTTACCAAAAGAAACAACACCATCAATCTCAGATACTGTTGCAGGATCGGATGGATTTCTCGCTTCGAATAACTCGGTAATTCGTGGAAGACCACCCGTGATATCGCCTGAATGACCTGTAGCACGTGGAATCTTAACAAGAATATCACCTGCATTAATGCTTTTCTTATCATCAACAACAATGTGAGCACCAACAGGAATATCGTAGCTTTTGATTATTTCGCCTTTAGTATTCTTAATATGAATAATCGGATTTAGAGCCTTGGATCTATTTTCAATAATTACTTTATCCTGATAACCTGTTTGTTCATCCGATTCAACGCGATAAGTAACACCTTGTTCTATATTCTCGAATTGGAGCTTTCCTTTCACCTCAGAAAGTACAACAGCATTATATGGATCCCAATCGCAGATAATATCTTCTTTACCAACTTTTGAACCATCGTTAAAATAAAGTTTTGATCCATAAGGAATATTTGCAGATGCTAACGCGATACCTGTTTTCTCATCAACAACCTTCATCTCTGCAGATCGTCCAACAACAATTTGGTATTTCTTACCGTCTTTATCTTCGTAATCAACAGTCCGAAGTTCTTCAATTTTCAGTTTTCCTTCATGTTTTGCTTCAATACGAGATGAAGTAGCAATGTTACCAGCTGTACCTCCAACGTGGAATGTACGCAAAGTTAACTGAGTTCCAGGCTCTCCAATCGATTGAGCAGCAATAACACCAACTGCTTCTCCTTTTTGAACCATTCGGCCCGAAGCCAGGTTTCTGCCATAACATTTTGCACAAACACCTTTCTTGCTTTCGCAAGTAAGTACGGAACGAATTTCAACCGATTCAATTGAAGAATCTTCAATCAAATGAGCAAGTTCTTCTGTAATTTCCTGTCCTGCACCCATAATTAATTCATTGGTGCGTGGATTATAAATATCATGTAAAGTAACACGACCCAGAATTCGCTCATAAAGTGTTTCAACTACTTCTTCGCTTTTCTTTAAAGCGTTAGTGGTTAAACCTCTAAGCGTTCCGCAATCTTCTTCCGAAATAATAACATCTTGAGCCACATCAACCAAACGACGGGTTAAGTAACCAGCATCAGCTGTTTTAAGCGCCGTATCGGCCAAACCTTTACGTGCACCGTGAGTAGAAATAAAATACTCAAGAACAGAAAGACCTTCCTTAAAGTTAGAAAGAATTGGATTTTCAATAATTTCACCTCCAGAAGCACCAGACTTTTGTGGTTTCGCCATCAATCCACGCATACCAGACAGCTGACGAATCTGTTCTTTAGATCCACGAGCTCCAGAATCAAGCATCATAAAAACAGAATTAAATCCTTGTCTGTCTGTAGATATTTCATTCATCAAAGTATGAGTAAGATGAGAGTTTGTATGTGTCCAGATATCAATAATCTGATTATAACGTTCAGTATTGGTAATGAAACCCATATTGTAGTTATTCACAACTTCTTCTACTTCTTCATTAGCTTGTTTAATCAATACTTTCTTAGCTTCCGGAATAACAACATCGCCTAAGTTAAACGATAAGCCACCAGTAAAGGCCATATTGAATCCCATTGTTTTAATATCATCTAAGAATGCAGCTGTTTTAGCTGTACCAACAACTTTTAACACATCGCTGATAATATCGCGCAATGAGCGTTTTGTAAGTAGTTCGTTCACATATTTATATCCTTCAGGCACTACCTGATTGAATAATACGCGACCAACTGTTGTTTCAATAGTATGATTTACAGGTTCACCATCCACCATATCATCTACTTTAACATAGATAATAGCATGAAGATCCACTGCTTTTTCGTTGAAAGCAATAATAACTTCTTCGGGGCCGTAAAACTTAAATCCTTCTCCTTTAACAGGATTAGATTCAATACTTTTACGAGCTTTAGTCATATAATACAGACCTAAAACCATATCCTGAGAAGGAACTGTAATAGGAGCACCATTAGCAGGATTAAGAATATTATGCGAAGCAAGCATTAACATCTGTGCTTCAAGAATTGCAGCGTTTCCCAAAGGTACGTGAACAGCCATCTGGTCACCATCAAAGTCGGCATTAAAAGCCGTACAAACCAATGGGTGTAACTGAATGGCTTTACCTTCAATCAATTTTGGCTGGAAAGCCTGAATACCCAAACGGTGCAATGTTGGAGCACGGTTAAGCATAACTGGATGCCCTTTAAGGATATTTTCAAGAATATCCCAAACAACAGCATCTTTACGATCAACAATTTTCTTTGCAGACTTAACTGTTTTTACGATACCACGTTCCATTAACTTACGAATAATGAATGGCTTAAATAGCTCTGATGCCATTCCTTTTGGCAATCCACATTCGTTAAGTTTTAGGTTTGGACCAACAACAATTACCGAACGACCAGAATAATCGACACGCTTACCCAATAGGTTTTGACGGAATCGACCTTGCTTACCTTTTAAACTATCACTAAGTGATTTTAAAGGGCGGTTAGCTTCGGTTTTTACAGCATTGGCTTTTCTTGAATTATCAAATAACGAATCAACCGCTTCCTGAAGCATACGCTTTTCGTTACGCATAATTACATCGGGAGCCTTAATTTCGATCAATCGTTTTAAACGATTGTTACGAATAATTACTCGGCGATATAAATCGTTTAAATCGGAAGTTGCAAAACGACCACCATCTAAAGGCACCAAAGGGCGCAGTTCGGGTGGAATTACAGGAACAACTTTAACAATCATCCATTCCGGACGATTCTCTATTCTTCCTTGTGCATCTCTGAATGATTCATACACTTGTAAGCGTTTTAATGCATCCAGTTTACGTTGTTGCGATGTTTCAGTATTTGCTTTGTGACGTAGTTCATATGAAACCTTATCCAAATCCAAATTTGCTAATAAATCGTACAATGCTTCTGCACCCATTTTTGCAACAAATTTTTCAGGATCACTATCGTCAAGATGTTGATGCTCTGTTGGAAGCGAATCAAGAATATCGAAATACTCTTCTTCAGTTAAGAAATCCAATCTTTGCAAAGGTTCTCCCTCAGCATTTATAGCTTTACCAGGATTGATTACAACATAACGCTCGTAATAAATAATGGTATCAAGCTTTTTGGATTGCAACCCAAGTAAGGCTCCAATTTTATTTGGTAAAGAGCGGAAAAACCAAATATGAGAAACAGGAACAACTAACTTAATGTGTCCCATTCTTTCTCGACGTACTTTCTTTTCTGTTACTTCAACTCCACAACGGTCGCAAACAATCCCTTTATAGCGGATTCTTTTATATTTACCACAGTGGCACTCATAATCTTTTACAGGTCCGAAAATTCGTTCACAGAACAAACCATCGCGCTCAGGCTTGTAAGTTCTATAATTGATGGTTTCGGGTTTTAACACTTCACCACTTGATTGCTCAAGGATTTGCTCTGGTGAGGCTAAACTTATCGTTATATTTGAAAAGCTGTTTTGTGTAAGATTTGTATCTTTTCTAAAAGCCATAAATCAAATTTTATTTAAAGTAAATATGTTTCCCGCCAAAGACGGGAAACCAAATATTATTAATCAAAAGTTATGCTTAATCCAAGGCCTTTCAATTCGTGAACTAACACGTTGAAAGATTCCGGAATTCCAGGAGTTGGCATAGGGTCACCTTTTACAATAGCTTCGTAAGCTTTTGCGCGGCCAACAACATCATCCGATTTAACGGTTAGGATTTCCTGTAGGATATTAGCCGCTCCAAATGCTTCAAGCGCCCAAACTTCCATCTCTCCAAAACGCTGACCACCAAATTGGGCTTTACCTCCAAGAGGCTGTTGCGTAATTAATGAGTAAGGGCCTATTGAACGAGCGTGCATTTTATCATCAACCATATGGTGAAGTTTAAGCATATAGATATAACCTACTGTTGCAGGCTGATCAAAACGCTCTCCCGTTCCCCCATCATGAAGATAAACACGACCATTTTCCGGCAATCCGGCTTCGCGAACATAATCGTTGATTTGATCTAAGCTTGCACCATCAAAAATTGGAGTTGCAAATTTCTTGCCCAATTTAATGCCTGCCCAACCTAAAACAGTTTCGTAAATCTGTCCAAGGTTCATACGTGAAGGCACACCCAATGGGTTAAGAACAATATCAACAGGAGTTCCATCAGCTAAGAAAGGCATATCTTCTTCACGTACAATACGTGAAACAATACCTTTATTACCGTGACGTCCCGCCATTTTATCACCAACTTTAAGTTTACGTTTTTTAGCTACATAAACTTTGGCCATTTTAACAATACCTGTTGGTAATTCATCACCAATAGTTGCCTGCACTTTCTTACGGTTTAAATCTCCAAGCCTTTCCTTATATTTTAAAGAGTAATTATTGATTACTTCTTTAATCATATTGTTTTTGCTTGTATCCGTAGTCCAGCCATTTGGATTTATTAATAAGAAATTCAATCCTGTTAAAAGTTTTTGAGTAAACTTTGTTTTTTTAGGAATTAGAACCTCATTATAGCCATCGTAAACACCTTGTGAGGTTTTACCGCTAACCAAAACAGTTAGTTTATCAACCAATTTAGATTTTAATTCAGCTACATCCTTAGTAAAATCTTCTTCCAGAGCTTGCAAGATTTCTTTGTCCTTACTTTTAGCACGACGATCTTTCATATTTCTGGAGAATAGTTTTTTATCAACTACTACACCAATTAATGAAGGAGGCGCTTTTAAAGAAGCATCTTTTACATCGCCAGCTTTGTCACCAAAAATAGCACGTAAAAGTTTTTCTTCAGGTGTTGGATCACTTTCTCCTTTAGGAGTAATTTTACCAATTAAAATATCACCAGCACTAATTTCTGCACCAATACGAATAATACCGTTTTCGTCTAAATCTTTAGTTGCTTCGGCGCTAATATTCGGAATATCGCTTGTTAATTCTTCCAGTCCACGTTTTGTTTCACGAACATCTAAAGAAAACTCTTCGATATGTATGGAAGTAAAAATGTCTTCTTTTACAACTTTTTCAGAAATTACAATAGCATCCTCAAAATTATACCCTTTCCAAGGCATAAAGGCTACCATCAAGTTCCTACCTAAAGCTAATTCACCATTTTTTGTACCATATCCTTCGCAAAGTACTTGTCCTTTTATCACTTTATCGCCTTTGCGAACAATTGGACGAAGATTGACACTCGTATTTTGATTGGTTCTTAAGAATTTAGACAATAAATAGGTTTTCAAATCGTCGTCGAAACTAACTAATTGCTCATCACTATCGCGCGAATAGCGGATAATAATTTTTTGAGCATCAACATATTCAACAACGCCATTACCTTCTGCATTGATAAGCACACGGCTATCTCTGGCAACATCACCTTCAATTCCGGTACCTACAACTGGAGCATCAGCATTTAACAAAGGAACCGCTTGACGCATCATGTTCGATCCCATCAAAGCACGGTTGGCATCATCGTGCTCGAGGAAAGGAATTAATGAAGCTGCAATAGATGCAATCTGATTAGGAGCTATATCTATTAAGTCAATCTTTTCTTTTTCAATAATTGGATAATCTGCTAATGATCTGGCTTTTACGCGCCTATTAACAAACTCTCCATTGTCTTCCATAATAGTAGTGGCCTGACAGATGATTTTATTTTCCTCTTCTTCGGCACTAAGGTAAATAGGTTTAGCTTCTATTTGAGCTTGACCTTCCTTAACTTCTAGATATGGAGTTTCAATAAAACCAAGTTTATTGATTTTAGCATACACACAAAGTGATGAGATAAGACCAATATTTGGTCCTTCAGGTGTTTCGATAGTACACAAACGACCGTAGTGCGTATAGTGAACGTCACGAAC
>CAYPOW010000075.1:0-5597 GCA_964412145.1 uncultured Draconibacterium sp. | reverse complement strand
ACACCAAATTGTTGATATAATTGTTCTCCTACAGTTCTAACACGTCTGTTACTCAGGTGGTCAATATCATCCACTTCCGTTTTTGAATTGACTAACTGAATCAGGTGTTTTATGATAAAGATAATGTCTTCTTTCGTTAGCACTCTAACATCCAGACTAGTATCTTGTTTAAGTTTTTTATTGATACGATAACGACCAACTTCACCCAAATCGTAGCGAGAGTCGGAGAAAAATAATTTATCAATAATGCCACGAGCCGTTTCCTCATCTGGTGGCTCAGCATTACGTAATTGGCGGTAGATATATTCTACTGCCTCTTTTTCGTTATTGGCGGTATCTTTATTTAAAGTATTAAAGATGATAGCATAATCTTTACTATTGATATCGTCGCGGTGAATGAAAATAGTTTTAATTCCTGCATCAACTATTAAATCGATATGATCTTTATCTAATTCTACTTCACGTTCGATAAGGACATCCGTTCTTTCAATGGAAACAACTTCTCCGGTATCTTCGTCAACGAAATCTTCAATCCATTTACGAACTACTCTAGCTGCTAACTTACTGCCAACAACTTTTTTCAAACCTGTTTTAGAAACTTTAACCTCTTGAGCCAGGTCAAAAATTTCAAGAATATCTTTATCACTTTCAAAGCCAATAGCTCTTAAAAGTGTTGTTACCGGAAGTTTTTTCTTCCGATCGATGTAAGCGTACATCACATTGTTGATGTCCGTTGAAAATTCCATCCACGAACCTTTGAAAGGAATAATTCGAGCCGAATACAATTGAGTACCGTTTGCGTGACGATGCTGTCCGAAGAAAACACCAGGTGAACGATGCAATTGAGAAACAATTACTCGTTCTGCCCCATTGATAATAAAAGTACCTTTTGGAGTCATATAGGGAATCATTCCCAAATAAACATCTTGTATGATAGTTTCAAAATCTTCGTGGTCAGGATCGGTACAGTAAAGCTTTAATTTGGCTTTTAAGGGAACATTATACGTTAATCCTCTATACACACACTCATCCATTGAGTATCTGGGAGGGTCAACAAAATAATCTAGGAATTCTAGAACAAAATTATTTCTTGCATCGGTGATAGGAAAGTTCTCGCTAAATACTTTGAACAATCCTTCGTTGCTACGGTTTTCCGGATTGGTCTCCAACTGAAAAAATTCCTGAAAGGATTTTAGCTGAATATCAAGAAAATCGGGGTAGTCAACATGAATTTTTGTCGACGCAAAGTTGATTCTATCAGAAATTATATTTGCCAAGGTTTAAAATTTTTAAGGTTAAATTAACTGACGAAAAAAGACGACTGAATAATACGACGAAAAATAGACACCTCAGGATTGACCCTGCTTTGTCTATTCTCCGTCAATGACTTACGTAGTTTGACCTACGGAAAGTCTTATTTAACTTCTACTTCAGCTCCAGCATCTTCTAGAGCCGCTTTCAATGCTTCAGCTTCGTCTTTAGTTACACCCTCTTTTAAAGGAGCTGGTGCACTGTCAACTAATCCTTTAGCTTCTTTAAGTCCTAAGCTAGTTAATTCTTTAACTAGTTTAACAACTGCTAATTTTGAAGAACCAGCGGCTTTCAAGATAACATCAAAAGATGTTTGCTCTTCTTCGGCGGCATCGCCACCAGCTGCGGGACCAGCAACTGCAACTGCAGCAGCAGCAGGCTCGATACCATATTCTTCCTTCAAAATTCCAGCTAATTCATTTACTTCTTTAACAGTTAAATTAACTAATTGTTCTGCAAAAGCTTTTAAATCTGCCATTTTTTATTGTATTTAATTTGTTTACTTAATTTGTTTATTAAAATTTACTTGGTCTAATCTATGCGGAGCGTTCCGACAAAGTTTTTACAACACCAGATAGAATGTTTCCGCCAGATTGAAGGGCAGAAATAACATTCTTAGCTGGAGATTGCAATAATGCCACTAAATCACCAATCAGTTCGTCTTTCGACTTGATACCGACTAATAGCTCTAGTTCTTGATCTCCAATATAGATAGACTCTTCGACATAAGCACCTTTAAGGATAGGCTTATCACTTTTCTTTCTGAATTCTTTTATCATTTTTGCTGGAGCATTTCCAACATCAGAAAGCATAAGAGAAGTACCGCCTTTTAACACCTCAAATAAGGGCTCAAAGTCTTTGTTAGATTTCAACATTGCTTTTTTAAGCAATGCGTTTTTAACTACGACCAATTTAATGTTATTCTTAAAAGCGAGGCGTCTCAAGTTGCTAGTTGTTTCAGCATTCAATCCTGAAATATCAGTTAAATAGATATGGGGATTATCTGAGAGAATCGTTTCTAACGAATTAATTAACAGGTCTTTTTCTTCTTTCTTCATACTATAAATCTCCTTTATAGGTTTTACCGAAAACGATCACGATTATAAGGTAATAGATTTAGGATCGACCTGAATTCCAGGGCTCATGGTACTCGACAAGAAGATACTTTTAACATAAGTACCTTTAGAAGAAGCGGGTTTCATTCGAATAATAGTAGAAAGGAGCTCTCTGGCATTTTCTTCTATTTTTTCACTTTCAAACGATATTTTTGCTACTCCGGCATGTACTATACCAAATTTATCAACTCTAAAGTCAATTTTACCAGCCTTTACTTCCTGAACAGCTTTTCCAACTTCCATAGTAACCGTACCGGTTTTAGGATTTGGCATTAAGCCTCTAGGACCAAGAATTCTACCCAATGCACCAACTTTTGGCATTACACTAGGCATGGTGATCACCACATCGATATCCGTCCAACCGCCTTTAATCTTGGCGACATAATCGTCTAAACCAACATAATCAGCTCCGGCTGCCTTCGCTTCTTCTTCTTTATCAGGTGTACACAATACCAACACGCGAACAGTCTTTCCTGTTCCATGAGGCAATGCAACGGTACCACGAACCATTTGGTTTGCTTTCCGAGGGTCTACACCTAAGCGAACGTCTACATCAACAGAAGAATCAAAGTTGGTGTTGGTAATTTCTTTTACAACACCACAAGCTTCTGCTAAAGAATAAACTTTTTCGCGATCGAATTTCGCTAAAGCTTCTTTTCTTTTCTTTGTGATTTTACCCATTTTGTTTTTAATTTAATAAAATACCGATTAACGATATTAGTTTACGGCATAAGGATTCTTACCACTAATTTTAACACCCATGCTTCGTGCAGTTCCTGCAACCATGCTCATGGCAGATTGTAATTCGAAGGCATTCATGTCAACCATTTTACCTTCGGCAATTGCCTTTACTTGATCCCAGTTGATGCTTGCAATTTTAATCCTATTAGGCTCAGCAGAACCCTTTTTGATTTTTGCAACATCCAAAATCTGAACAGCAACAGGTGGCGTTTTAAGGATAAAGTCAAACGACTTATCTTTATACACAGTAATAATAACGGGAATAACTTTTCCTGCTTGTTCTTGTGTACGCGCATTGAACTGCTTACAAAACTCCATAATATTCACTCCTTTTGAACCTAATGCAGGTCCAACGGGTGGTGATGGGTTAGCAGCTCCTCCTTTAATTTGCAGTTTTATTAATCCACTGATTTCTTTAGCCATCTTTTACGTAGATTTTCTAAAAGATTAAAAAATATATTGATTCTTATTCCTTAGCAACTTGCATAAACCCAAGTTCAAGTGGTGTTTTTCTACCGAAAATCTTCACCATCACTTTAAGTTTTCTTTTCTCCTCATTGATTTCCTCGATAACTCCAGCAAAGCTGTTAAATGGACCATCGATCACAGTAACAGTTTCACCTACAATAAAAGGAACACTAAATTCTTCACCTTGTTCACCTAATTCATCCACTTTGCCTAAGATTCTTTTAACCTCAGATGGACGTATAGGATCTGGTTCGCCTTTAGTTCCCAAAAAGCCAATCACATTTGGTACGCCTTTAATCATATGCTGAATTTCACCTTCTAATGAAGAAACTTCAATTAACACATAACCTGGAAAGAAATTGCGTTCTTTTACAATTTTTTTTCCACTACGTACCTGATAAACTTTTTCGGTTGGGATAAGTATTTGTGAAATATTATCCTGGATGTTGAGACGGCGGATTTCACTCTCTAAATATTCTTTCACCTTCTTTTCCTTGCCGCTAACGGCCCGAACTACATACCACTTTTTTACTGTTTCACTCATACTTTATCAACTCAAAGAAATAAGAAATAATATCAACGAAATTATTATTGAGAATAATACTTTAGTTTAAAAGTTTATAAAACGTATTTAAAATGTTTTCAAAACTAATATCCATCAAAAAAACCACCATGGCGATTATTAGGGAAGCAATGGATACAACAATAGCACTATTTTGGAGTTCATTCCAAGTAGGCCACGAAACCTTATTCACTAATTCGTCATAAGATTCCTTTGAATATTTAACTATGCCCATTTGTATCTGTATTAAATTTATTTGCACGGGTGGTAGGACTCGAACCCACGACTCCTGGTTTTGGAGACCAGAGCTCTACCAACTGAGCTACACCCGTGTTTGATTATTGATTTGATATGGCTGGTAAGAGTACCGAAGCACTCCTACCATATATCAAACTTAATCTCACTATTTTTATCGGCCTAAACTTCTAACATTTCTGTTACCTGACCAGCACCAACTGTTCTACCACCTTCACGGATAGCGAAACGTAAACCTTTACTCATTGCAATTGCTTGAATAAGCTTAACCTCAACTGTAAGGTTATCACCAGGCATTACCATTTCTACACCTTCTGGAAGCATAATTTCTCCTGTAACGTCTGTGGTTCTAAAATAGAACTGAGGACGATATTTGTTATGGAATGGAGTATGACGTCCACCTTCTTCTTTTTTAAGGATATAAACTTCACCTTTGAAGAAATCGTGAGGCTTAACACTACCTGGTTTACAGATAACCATACCACGACGGATTTCATTCTTGTCGATACCACGCAATAATAAACCAGCGTTATCACCAGCTAGACCTTGATCCAAAATCTTGCGGAACATTTCAACACCAGTAACTACTGACTTTAATTTTTCAGCACCCATTCCAATAATATCAACAGCTTCACCAGAGTTAATAATACCAGTTTCAATTCTACCTGTAGCAACAGTACCACGACCAGTAATAGAGAAAACATCCTCAACTGGCATCAAGAAAGGTTTATCTTGATCGCGTTCTGGTAATGGAATCCATGTATCACAAGCTTCCATCAGATCCATAATTTTTTCAACCCACTTAGGCTCCATATTCAAGCCACCTAAAGCAGATCCTTGAATAACAGGTGTATTATCACCATCGAATTTATAGAAATCTAATAATTCTCTGATTTCCATTTCAACTAATTCTAATAACTCTTCGTCGTCAACCATATCCACTTTGTTCATGAATACAACCAAACGAGGAACACCTACCTGACGAGCTAATAAAATATGCTCGCGAGTTTGAGGCATTGGACCGTCAGTAGCAGCAACAACGATAATAGCACCGTCCATTTGAGCAGCACCAGTAACCATATTCTTCACGTAATCCGCGTGACCTGGACAGTCAACGTGTGCATAGTGACGAGTTTCTGTTGTGT
>CAYPOW010000074.1:10988-13044 GCA_964412145.1 uncultured Draconibacterium sp. | reverse complement strand
ATCATCCCTTTTGATGCAGCAGAAAAACTACCGCGTTTCATCACAATATTGTGTTTTTCTATTCCCGGAATATTATGAAGAGCAAAAATATAATCTGGTTCAATTCTTTTAAATGCGGGATCCTCAACCATATCTTTTGCTCCTTGCTCCACTTCCTCGGCAGGTTGAAATAGTAAAACTACTTTTCCATATTTTGGAGGTTCATTTGATATTTTTTGAGCCAAACCGGCTAAAATTGCCATATGACCATCGTGTCCACAAACATGAGAAACACTTTGATTAATAGATGAATACGTAAGAGAGGATTGCTCAGCAATTGGCAAAGCGTCTAATTCGGATCTGAACATAAGGGTTTTCCCAGCTTCCTTTCCTTTAAAAACAAAAGCTTTACCAGTTTTACTCAGATTAATAATTTCATCAGGCAAAAGCTTCGAAATGAAATATACGATCCTCTCCGAAGTTTTGTATTCATTATTTGAAACCTCAGGATTTCGATGAATTTCGTGTCTCAGTTCAATAATTTCCCTTATCATCTCACTGCTTTTTTAGTCAAGAAAGTTACAAATAAATAAACAAATGCCGAAGCAGTTATCCCAAAGATATTTGCATCCAGGTCAAAAGGTAATTTCAAATTTGATACAATCAAAGCTACGGTTGTCGTTCCGCCAATTACCATTGATAACATTGCTGCAAGTGAATTGGGCCTTTTTCCGTATAAGGCAACCAAAATTGGAATAAATAAACCGGAAACCATAAAGGCATAGGAATAGAGCATTAATTCAAGAACATTGGTCATATAGGATGCCAGTAATAAGGCCAATACGCCAATACTTAAAGTAATTATTTGTGAATATTTTAATTGAGATTTTCTGTCTTGTTTAAAACGAAAAAGCTTACTTAAAATATCGGTTTGTACATTTCCTGAAGCGGCCATCAGGCAACTATCTGCGGTGGAAAGTATAGCTGAAAAATAGGCCGATAACATAAGTCCCATTATTCCGGCAGGCAATACGGTATTTAATAAAACAGGTAATCCCATTTCTGGATCTATTCCAGTACTTAACGAATATCCAAGATCTGCAAACATTCCATTTTCAAATGCAACCCGCGAAAATAAACCGAGTGTAACGCCCATAAAGGCCATCATTGGCCATTCGAACAAGCCAGCAATAAACCAGGCTTTCTTTGCTTGTTTTTCGCTTTTTGAGGCATACATGCGTTGATATAGAGTCATGCCAACAAACCAAATTGGAATGATAGTAATTCCCCAGTTAACCAATTGTTGCCAACGAATATTGTTCAACGAAAGGAATTCAGGTCCAAGGGTTGCTTTTATTGTATCGATTCCTCCAATAGCATAATATGAAATGGGAATCCCGATAAACACAAGACCCGACATTAGAATGATCCATTGTATTGTATCTGTGTATATAACGGCTTTCATTCCTCCAATTCCTGTGTAAACAACAGCTATGACACCCATAATTATGAGTGCGGTTAAAAAATCAATTTCCACAAAAGTTGCAGATGCTAATTTAGCACCTGCCAATAACTGAGAACTTGTAAACCCAATATAACCAATGGCTGAAATTATTCCTGCTATCAAAGCAACTTTGCTATTGTAAAAATGCTCGAATATTTGAGGGAAAGTGAAAAATTTATATTTTACGGAAAGCTTACTAACAATTGGTATCAATACAACAGCACTTAGCCAGGCTCCAATTAAACCTGTAAACAACATCCATGATCCAGCAAGTCCAATTGTAAAACCTAATCCTCCGAGTCCGATGGAAAAGCCACCGCCCACATCTGTGGCTACTACAGATAATCCAATATGCCAGCTACCCAATGATCGTCCACCTACATAGTAATCTTCAATATTTTCGTTTTTCTTAAAAAAGTAGAGCCCAACTCCAAGCATTACAGCGAAATAGATGATGAAAATAATTATGTCGATAAAGTGCATAGTATTTTATTTAAAAAGTAATATGGGTTCATCAAAAAGAACCTATATTACTTAAGGCAGTGAATTTAAAAATAAAAAATTAATTATTTG
>CAYPOW010000074.1:0-10888 GCA_964412145.1 uncultured Draconibacterium sp. | reverse complement strand
TCTTTAAAACCCACTAAAACAAAGCCCCCAAAAGAGATCATTTCTTTCAGTGCATAGTCGATGGATTTGGTAATATCAGGTTTGGAATCTCCAAATTGCTCCAAATGTTTATGTAGAAAATCAACAATTTCCTGTTTTTCACTAAAACTTGGTTTATTTGTAACGTTATACATTTTTGTCGAAAGCATATACTTTTTCTCCTTTTTTTTGTTTTTATTATAAATTTAGATAGCAATATATCATAATATATTGAAAAGTCAAGTTTTTGTTGATATAAACCTGTATTTGTTGGCATTTATGGCTTTTTAATAGAATGGATGCAATCGTAAAGATAAATCCTATTCACTTTGCCATTGAAATTGTTTTTTTCTTTTGAAAAACAATTCGAGTTTTCGATAATAACCTATAAACCCTGCAATCTAATTAGCTTTGTTTGAAAAGCAATTTAGATTTATTGTATTGACTAATGATAGCCAAAGGTAAAGCTTTAGTCTTGTAAGTTAAGCAATTATCAATCTAAAATCATCATTATCAAAAGTCAAGCTTATAAAAAGGATATTATTGGTTGATTTTCAATATGATAAATTGGGAATTATTTCCTTTTCCCAGCGTAGGTTCTATTCGTTTTTTGTTTATCGCTGCCAGCCGATCTTTTTCCGTACTTTGAGGGTCTGGATGATCTTGTTTGTGGCCGCCTATGTGAAGTACCTGGCTTTTTTGTAAAAACTTCTGTGCTTGTATCAACAAACGGATGTTCTTGTATTACAGGTATCTGGAGATTAATCAGTTTCTGAATATCTTTTAAATAGGGTCTTTCTTCCATATCACAAAAAGACAAAGCTATTCCACTGGAGCTGGCACGACCTGTACGACCAATTCGGTGAATATATGTTTCGGGAATATTGGGCAAATCGTAATTGATCACATAGGATAATTCCTCTACGTCAATACCACGTGCAGCAATATCAGTTGCTACAAGAATATTTGTCTGTCCATCTTTAAAATCGTCCAATGCTTTTTGTCTTGCATTTTGCGATTTATTTCCGTGAATGGCCGCCGATTTAATTTTTGCTTTCCCAAGCAATCTAACAATTCGGTCTGCTCCATGCTTTGTTCTTGAAAAGACAAGCACGGAACCAAAAACTTCCGTTTGAAGCAAATGAGTTAACAAATTGGTTTTGCTACTTTTACCCACAAAATATACCGATTGTTCAACTTTATCGGCTGTGGTTTGTTCAGGATTGATAGTTACTTTTTGAGGATTTCCTAGAATTTTTTCTGATAAAGCGACAATCTCTGAAGGCATTGTAGCCGAAAAGAATAAGGATTGTCTTTTTGAAGGCAATAGCTTTACAATTTTACGAATATCGTGGATAAAACCCATATCAAGCATATGATCGGCTTCGTCCAAAACAGAATATTCCACTTCTTTTAAAGAAATATAGCCTTGGTCTATCAAGTCTAAAAGTCGGCCAGGTGTTGCAACAAGCACATCCACACCCTGATTAAGGGCTTGTGTTTGAGCAAATTGCTTTACACCTCCAAAAATAACTGTATTTTTAATTCCGGTGAATTTGCCATAGGTAGTAAAACTTTCCCCAATTTGAACAGCTAGTTCGCGCGTTGGAGTTACAATGAGTGCTTTAATTTTCCGTTTACCTTTCGCATTCTTATTGTTTTGATAGATTTTTTGTAGGATTGGAATTGCAAAAGCGGCCGTTTTTCCTGTGCCAGTTTGGGCACAACCAAGTAAATCTTTTCCATTTAAAAGAATGGGGATGGATTGTTCTTGGATTGGGGTTGGTTGAGAATAGCCTTCAGATTCGAGGGCTTTTAAAATGGGGTCGATAACCCCTAATGTTTCAAATGTCATGTATAATTTTTAATCGCGGCAAAGATAAGTCAATAGTTTGGATATATTGATGTAAATAGTTGGAGTTAATTATCAGATAAACAAGAAGTTAAAATAACGAGTTATTGATTTGATTTTAAATGTAATTATTTGTCGCCATCTTTTCTACTATTTAGTTTTATTAATTTAATGAAACTCAAATTCATTTTTATTAGAATCTAAATTTCATTTTATGTCATTTTTCTCTCTGATTTTTATTATTTTAGACAAAAAATTTAGTTCCCGTGCAATCAGATACGCATATATTTCAAAAGCATTTATCAATTATATTACGCACAATTGTATATTATGATATTTTTGATTACTCTGTTCACTTCAAGGATATTTCAATTGCTTGTGTTTTTTCCGAGAACGACAAGACATTGTGTCAAAATGCCTTAGACTATCTTGTTCAAAAAAAGGTCATTTTTAAAATATTCGATTATTATGCTTTAAAAGCAGACCCACTATTGGTTGAAAAAAGACTAAAGGGTGAGGCAGAAGCAAAAGGTTGGATGAAGAAAGCTAAACAATATTCTAGAATTATCTCTTACTTTCCATATGTAAGAGGGGTCTCTTTATCAGGCTCTTTGTCGAAAGGAATTATAGGTGATGACCCTGATATTGATTACTTTATCATTACCGAACCCAATAGACTTTGGCTAACAAGAGCCTTGCTAACAGCCTTTAAAAAGATATTCCTTCTCAATTCTTATCGTTATTTCTGTATCAATTATTTTATCGATTCTAAGAATCTTGAAATAGAGGAGAAGAATATTTTTACAGCTACCGAAATTGCAACCTTGGTGCCTGTCTATGGTCATACTCAAAATAAGAAATTCTTCGAACAAAATGCTTGGGTAAAAAATTATTATCCTCCCTATTTTACTAATGAGAGAACAACTTTATTGAAACATAAAGATATAGTATTCAAAAATTTTCTTGAGCTATTATTGAAAAATAAAATAGGAGATAGGTTAGACGATTTTTTTATGAATATAACCAAACGGTTTTGGAAAACTAAGTTTGGAAATAAATATAGCAAGGAAGAGTTTGAGTTGCTCTTTAAATCTAAGAAGCATATTTCGAAGCATCATCCTCAAAATTTTCAACATAAAGTTCTAAAGCAATATGCCGAAAAAATTGAGGAGATAAGTGAAAAATACAATATAGTTATTGAAGAAATTAAAAGTTAAAGAGATAGAAGAAATGAGCAAGGTTCTTTTTACACATTCATATTTCTATCGTTTTGATAAAAAACAATGGGAAAGTAAGCATTATTATCCTCCGCTGGGAACAATCACAGCTGCTTCTTTTGTTAGAGAAAAGGGATATAATGTGCAGCTTTTTGATACCAATCTTGCGCATAGTCCACAGGAAATAATCCCAATACTTGAAGATTTTGAACCTGAATTTCTGGTTATTTATGATGATGGTTTTAATTATCTCACTAAAATGTGCTTAAGCTTAATGCGTGAGGCAGCTTTTGAATTAATTGAGATTGGAAAAAAATACAATTGTAAGATTATTGTGTCCAGCTCGGATTCAACAGATCATTTTAAAACCTACCTTTCTAAAGGAGCCGATATTATTTTATTAGGAGAAGCTGAAGAGTCGTTATATGAGGTTTTGAATGCGTATCAAAATGAAGCAGTCGATTTTCATATTATCAAGGGGATCGTTTTTGAAAAAGAAGATCGAATTCTAAATACAGGTAGAAGAGCAGTAATTGAGAATCTTGATAGTCTCCCAATGGCCGCATGGGATTTGATAGAAATGGAGGCATATCAAAAAGAATGGAAGCTGAATAAAGGTTATTTTTCTTTAAATATAGCTACCACAAGAGGTTGTCCGTATTCCTGCAATTGGTGTGCAAAACCTATTTTTGGAAAAAAATATAATTCTCGGTCACCACAACAAGTTGTGCAAGAGATTGAATTCCTAATCAATAAATATGAGGCAAGATATTTTTGGATTTGTGATGATATTTTTGGTTTGGACAGCGGTTGGGTTCAAGAGTTTAGGAATCTGGTAATTGAGCGCAAACTTGAATTTAAATATACCATGCAATCGCGTGTGGATGTTATGCTAAAGGATGATTCTATCAGTGCTCTTGCCGAATCAGGACTCGATATTGTTTGGATAGGAGCTGAGTCCGGATCGCAGAAAGTGCTAGATTCTATGGATAAAGGGATCACTGTTGAACAAATTTATGAAGCACGTAAACGTCTCAAAGAGAATGATGTACGGGTTGCTTTCTTTTTGCAGTTCGGATATCCTGGTGAAGATTTTGAGGATATTAAAGCAACCCAAAAAATGTTGTTTGATTTAATGCCTGATGATATGGGAATTTCTGTTTCTTATCCTCTTCCTGGAACAAAGTTTTATGAAAATGTAAAAAACGAGCTCAATTTTAAATCCAACTGGACCGATTCAGATGATTTGGCGTTGATGTTTAAAAATACTTTTTCAGCGAAATTTTACAAGGTTTTGCACCGCTATATGCATAAAAAATTCCGAAAGAAACAAGGATTTGAGAAACTGAAGCAGTTTATTAAAGATCCATCAAAGAATTCAAAGGGGATTATTCGAACATTAGTAGCTATATTGTATTATATTCCTATGACATTGATATATAGAGCAATGATGAAAATAGTACGTATACAAAACTCAAATAAATAATGTTCGATAGTGTTGCCAAAGAATATGACGATCAGTTTACCAATACCCAATTGGGTAGAATGTATAGAAAGCAGGTTCATATTTATCTTGGTCAGTCCTTTTCAAAAAATAAGGCTTTAAATATTTTGGAACTTAATTGTGGCACAGGCGAAGATGCAATTTATTTAGCTAATCAAGGTCACAAGATTATAGCTTGCGATGTTTCGTCTGAAATGATAAATGTAGCGAAACAAAAGGTGTCTAAAAAAAGTTTAAATGATAAAGTGACATTTGTGGAATGCGATATTCGGAATCTACACTCAAGCATTCGACAAAAAAAATACAATTTTATTTTTTCTAATTTCGGAGGACTAAATTGTTTGTCACCCCAAGATCTCGCTAAATTATCACAAGAAATTGTGAATCTATTGGAAGACAATGGAAGGTTCATTGCGGTTGTAATGCCCAAATTTTGTCTTTGGGAGTCGATTTATTTTGCAGCTAAATTTCAGTTCGAGAAAATTTTTAGAAGAAATTCGAATAAGGCTGTAAAGGTTAAAGTTGGGACCGATTATATTGAAACCTGGTACTATAGCCCATCTGATTTTAAACATATTTTTGGACACGAATTTGAGATACTAAAAAGCCTTCCAATTGGGATTGCTTTACCACCACCTTATTTAAATGCATTTTTCGAAAAGAAAAAATCCATTTTAAGGATATTGTTGAAGCTTGAAAATGTTTTGAAAAACTTGGCAGGACTCTCATCTATTTCTGATCATTATCTAATCGATTTTATAAAAAGAAAATCATGAAAATTGTTTTATCGCATGCTT
Organism: uncultured Draconibacterium sp.; assembly: GCA_964412145.1. Taxonomy (GTDB): domain Bacteria; phylum Bacteroidota; class Bacteroidia; order Bacteroidales; family UBA12170; genus UBA12170. The sequence goes on along the minus strand of CAYPOW010000074.1, from coordinate 5,500 downwards.
ATTTTTTGTCTGAGGATTCTGTTGAAAAGGAAATAATGAAGCCTTATCCACCTTTGGGTTTGCTTTCTATTTCTTCTTATCTGGCGACTAAAAACATTGCACACGACATAATCGATAATACATTTTCCAATTTTGATCGTTTTACTAATCAACTTCAAAATATAAAACCCGATATTTTAGGTCTCTATGTTAATTTTCTTACCCGATTAAATGTTTTAAAAATCATTAATTTTCTAAAAGGTAATGCGAACCTAAAAAATGTAAGAATTATTTTAGGCGGACCAGATATTCGTTATCATGCCAATGAATATCTAAGAGTTGGAGCAGATTTTTTAATTCCTTCAGAAGGGGAATATACGCTCTTTCATTTAATCGGTAGCATAAGGAAGGGTGATGATTTAAAGCAGATTGAAGGTCTAATATTCTTAGATGAAAATAAAGAGTTGTTTTTCACTCAAGAACGAGAGCATATTAAAGATTTGGATAGCTTACCTTTTCCAAATCGTAAAAAAATTGACTTAGATGCCTATTTGGATTTGTGGGAAAAGAGGCATGGGTATCGTTCTATAACGATAAATACGCAGAGAGGATGCCCTTATTCATGCAATTGGTGTAGTCATTCCGTTTTTGGAGATACATACAGAAGAAGGTCACCAGAAAACCTTATTGCCGAAATACAATATCTACAAAAGGAATATCGTTTCGATTCAATCTGGTTTGTTGATGATGTTTTTACTATGAGTGAGAAATGGCTGACCAAATTTGCTGATCTTCTTGCCAATAATAAAATCGATATTCAATACGAATGCATTAGTCGTGCTGACCGATTAAATGAGAAAATTATTCAACTTTTGAAAGTAAGCGGATGCAGATTGCTATGGATAGGTGCTGAAAGCGGATCACAGAAGGTGCTCGATTTAATGGATAGGAGGGTACTTGCAGAAAATGTAGTTGATATGATTCAGCGGGCTCAGAAATCCAATATCGAGACAGGCACATTTATTATGTTGGGTTATCCAGGCGAAACTATTTCAGATATTAATCAAACCGTTCAATACCTAAAAAATGCTGATCCTGATCAATTTACTATTAATTTAGCTTATCCTATAAAAGGGACAAGACTTTTTAAACAGGTTGAAAAATCAATTAATTCTTTTTCCTGGGATCAAACAATTGATAGGGATTTAATTTTTAAAAGAACTTATACACCAAAGTTTTATTCTTGGGCAATTCGATATGTTTATAATGAAGTAAATGCTCACAAAAATAGAAAAGAACGTTATTGGTTAGCATTTGCAAAGAACAAATCAAAAAGTATGATAAGTTATATTATTATGCTGATTTACAGGAATTTGTAATTAGTTTCAGTAAAGTTAAAAAATAGAGAGTTCAAAAAAAGATTAGCCTCTATTTATATAAATAGCGCTTAATTTTCTTTGTTGCTGTTTTTATAAATGGTTCTGGATGAATAATCAAAGATTGAATGCGTGAAATTTTATTTACTTTCGTATTAATGAATTGTTTGAGTTCTTTGGCCAGTTCTTCAATGGTTTTATCCACTTTTTGGCTTATTTCACCCATTTTATCATCCATTTTGTGGCTAAACTCTGACTTTAACTCTTTTAATTTAAGCTCCAGCTCTTCTCTGTCGAAATGCACCAAAGCAACTAATTTACCTTTTTGTTCAACAACAATAGATTCAACAACGTGTTTGAAATTATTAATAAGCGATTCTATTTCTTCTGGGTAAATATTTTCGCCATTAGACCCAACAATCATATTTTTTAAGCGGCCTTTATGGCTCAAGCGACCTTTTTTATCAAAAATGCCCAAATCGCCCGTTTTAAACCAGCCATCTTCGGTTAAAACTTCTTTTGTTTTGGCTTCATTTTTATAATATCCTAACATCACATTTGCACCTTTGGCCCAAATTTCACCTTCGCCAGTTTTAGGGTCAGGATTATTGATAATTAATTCCATATTATCTACTTTGGGGCCAATAGCTTGGAATTTAGTTCTTTTTGGATTTGACCCAGCTAAAAGAGGTGAGGTTTCGGTTAAGCCATAGCCAACAGCATACGGAAATTTTGCTTCGCGGAGAAATTGCTCCACTACAGGATCTAATTTAGCACCACCAATACCAAAGAACTTCAAATTTCCACCAAAAGTTTTATATAGTTTTTTTCCTGCAATTCTATAAACCAACTTACGAGTTGGTGTAAATTTATGCATGAGGCGAGTTATAGTTTTCTTTTGAATGGTAGGTAATACGCTTGCTTTAAAGACTTTCTCAATAATAAGAGGAACTGTTAGCATTAAATCTGGTTTTACCTTGGCCATAGCTGGAATTAGTACACTTGCAACGGGTGGTTTGGTAAGATAAGTCACCGAGGCTCCTTTACTAATTGGCAATAATAAACCAATTGTGTTTTCGTAAGTATGGGAGAGAGGCAGAACGGATAAAAATTTATCCCCTTCTAAAATTTCTTGTATTCCTCCCGTTTGAATAACATTGGTAAGTACATTTTTCTGAGAAAGCATCACGCCTTTTGAGTCGCCAGTGGTTCCCGAAGTGTAAAGTAAAATAGCTAGTTCATTTTCTCCAGGAGTGTAGGTACTAGAACATTTTGCATTTTCATCAAATACAAAACTTTGTTTTTTTCCTTTTATCACTTCATAATCATCAATTCGAATAGCCATTTGAACAAATTCAGAATCTACTTCGTTAAGTCTTGATTCCAAACTCTTTGAAATAAAAATAACTTTGGCTTCAGAATGCTGTAACACATTTTGCAGCTCGTGAGCATTGAAATCGGGTAATACGGGAACTGCAACAACTCCCATACATTGAAGCGCAAAATACACTACACCCCAATTGGGCATATTTTGACTGTAAATAACAACCTTATCGCCAGGTTTTATATTTCCTGCTTCTAGAAAAGATTTAACCGCTTCAATGTTTTTACCCATTTGGGCATAAGTCATTGCAGGTTCATCAACATAACCGAGGGCATTGTTGTTAGCGAATTTTGAAACTACTTCAGGAATGAAGTTTGAGAAACTGAGCTCTTTGTACGTGTTCATTAAATTAATTTTAAGAGACAAAGATAGCTCAAATGCATATAATTATAGTATAATATTATATAACTTATGTTAAAAGCCTGTAAATGAAGATATAGAAATGATAAAAATGAAATGTTTGTATAAATAATTATACCTTATACATTTTCTCTCTTAAGGCCTGCACTTTTTCATCAACAATATAATCATCGTAATCCATTAGTTTATCGATAATTCCATTTGGAGTAAGTTCGATAATACGATTACAAACAGATTGAATAAATTCGTGGTCATGCGAAGCCATAAAAACATTGCCCGGGTATTTAATCAAATTATTATTGAAGGATTGAATCGATTCTAAATCAAGATGGTTGGTAGGTGTGTCCAGCACTAAAGCATTGGCATCCAAAAGCATCATTTTTGAAATCATACAACGCATTTTTTCACCACCCGATAAAACATCTACTTGTTTTTGAATTTCATCACCTGCAAATAACATTTTACCCAAATATCCTCTGATATAAAGATCAGTTGTATCGCTGGTGAACTGGCAAAGCCAATCGAAAAGACTTAATTTATTTCTAAAAAAAGGTGAGTTATCACTTGGTAAATAAGCTGATGTTATTGTTTGTCCCCACTCATAAGTACCTCTTTCGGCTTTTTGCTTATCATTAATTATTTCAAAAAAAGCAGTCATAGCTCTGGGGTCTTTTGACAAGAAAACTATTTTATCGCCTTTATTGGCATAGAAATCTACATTTCTAAACAATATTTTTCCGTCCATACTGGCACTAAGCCCGCTGACTTCCAGGATTTTATCTCCAGCTTCACGCTCAGGAGTGAAAATAATGCCCGGATATTTTCTGGTTGATGGCTTAATATCTTCAATATTAAGCTTTTCTATCATTTTTTTCCGACTGGTTGCTTGTTTTGATTTAGATACATTGGCGCTAAATCGACGAATAAATTCCTGTAACTCTTTCTTTTTATCTTCAGCTTTTTTGTTTTGCGTTTGCAATTGTCTCAAAGCCAATTGACTGCTTTGATACCAAAAGCTATAGTTTCCGGCAAAGAGTTGTATTTTCCCAAAATCAATATCCACAGTATGTGTACTGATGGTATCTAAAAAGTGCCTGTCGTGAGAAACAACCAGAACCGTGTTTTCATAATTCGCCAAATAATTTTCCAACCACATAACAGTTTCCAGATCAAGATCATTGGTGGGCTCATCTAGCAATAAGTTATCGGGTTTGCCAAAAAGCGCCTGAGCCAATAATACCCTCACTTTTTGTTTACCACTCATATCTTTCATTAATGTATAATGAAATTCCTCTTTTATTCCCAAATCACTTAAGAGTGTGGCGGCATCGCTTTCTGCATTCCAACCATCCATATCTGCAAATTTCTCTTCCAATTCAGCTGCCTTAATACCGTCGGCATCTGTGAAATCGACTTTAGCATAGAGGGCATCTTTTTGTTGCATAATATTCCAAAGCAGTGTGTGCCCTTTCATTACAGTATCTAAAACCGAAAATTCGTCGAATGCAAAGTGATCCTGACTTAAAACAGAGAGCCTTTCGCCTGGGCCCAGACTAATATGCCCGGCTGTAGAGTCGATTTCTCCTGAAATGGCTTTTAAAAAGGTTGATTTTCCGGCACCGTTTGCACCAATAATACCATAGCAATTTCCTGCTTGGAATTGCATGTTAACATCCTGAAACAAAACTCTTTTACCAAATTGAATTCTTAAATCTGCAACTGTAATCATCTATATTATTTTGTTATAAATTGTTCTTGAAAAAGTTTGCAAAATTAGTCATTATTTCTTTATGATTTTAAGCCATTTTTTCAAGTAACACTTGTTTTGACTTCAAATTCTAGTTATTAACATCCTATTTTCCTAATTTCTAAGGTGTAATTCTGAAAAGACTATGAGTCAAAAAAATCACTGAGAAAAGATATATAAATAATTTCTTAAAAATAGACAATGGAGACTCCTAATACATAATCTGACAATTTGCAAATGCCATATTTACCCTGAATATTTTATAATTATGAAAATCAAATTAGTACATAAGCAGTCTATTTAATTATTAATAAAATTAATATGCTGTTTCAAATATGAGTAGATATGAAAATTTGATGCATTCTTATTTTTGGAAAAATAGCAAAATATTAATACATTAATTTAGTAAATAAAAACGTTTATACACATAAACCTTATAGAAATTTTTGGCTTTTATTTTATTAACTATTTTGAATTTTGACTAATAATTTGTTAATATCTCAAATTATCAGAAATGATAATTTCCAATTAATTTAATAATGTTTATAAGGAATAATTTACTAAAAGGCAGCTAATCAGATATATATATTCATAAAATTATAAATATTGTCTTTGTTTTTATTCACATTTGCATGTTAATAACTTGTTGGTAAA
>CAYPOW010000073.1:0-13073 GCA_964412145.1 uncultured Draconibacterium sp. | reverse complement strand
AAATCATACAAGAGTTTGTCGACTGATTATTTTTCCCCTTTTATTGTTGCTAACGTTAAGTGTATAAGGCGTTGGGCATTTCGAAGTACCCCATTTTCAATCTGATACAATGTTTATTTACATTCATCAATCTCTATTTTAACCGCCTGTTGCCCAATGACTTATACACATTGTTATGCACTGGCGGTTTTTGTTTCTATCTGTAAATCTGTCAATTAGTACGGATATATTAAACTTGTAATTTCCTTTTCTGCAGTTTCGCCTGTGTGTTGGCGTGTTTTAATTTTTTCTTTTTAGCGTGTGAGAAAAATTTTGAAATTCTTCTTTCGGGTTGGCATTGCAAGCTCTTTGACAAAGCTTTGGTTTTAGTGTTGGCTTGTGAGGCTTTGGCAATGTGCTTGCAATTGCATTAGCTATTCAATTTTCATTATCTTTTTTGTCGTTTGTTTTAATAATTCTTCTAAAAGCCCTCCTTTTCTTTTAAAACCAACAGTAATATTAGCTGCCAAGTCTATCATTAAGTGGTTTCGTGTCTGAGCTGTTTTTTCTGTTACTCTTTTTACTTCCTTATCAAAAGGTGTAATGATTAATAATTTACCTTGATTAATTGCTTGTTCTAATTCAGTTTCCAGTTTTTCTTTTAATCCTCTAGCTAAGGCTATAATTATTGGTTGTTTTCCTTTGAGTAAATAATGTAGTACGTCTTTTTCTATTTGGCTTTGAAAACCACTCATAACACAATTACCTTGTTCTCGTTGTTCGATGGCCCAGTCGTAACATTTTAGCACGATACTCGCTGGGACTTTCCTGCTGCAGAGAAAAGCGGTCTTTTTTAATTCCAATAACTTAATATTTCCGATATGTTCTTTTATTTCCATACTATAATTGACTTTATCGAAGGATCCGGTAATATCCGGTAATCTAATTTGTTTTTGTAAATCTTTAAATGCCTGTAAATCATTTGATTTTATTAATAACCTGAGCTCTATCCGGTAATATCCGGTAATTCTTTATTGGTTCTGATATATTTTGTAGAAGGCCCTTCACCAATTCTGGAAAGCCAACCTCTATCTAATAATTTTGATATATCAATTCTGGCAGTTTTTTCTGAGATTTTTCCCTCAAAAAAATTTTCATAATCTTCCCTGGAAAACTGCTCTCCGATTTTTAGTTTCTTTAAAAACCCAATCATCCTGTCGGTAAGTGGTTTTGGAATCCCATACAATGTTAATAATGTATATCCGTTTTGAGTTATCCATTCAGGAGTTTTTAAACCATATTCGATGAACCGGTTTTTAATTAATGGAAGCCCTCTTCCTTTCTTTTCCATTTTACCCCTTAGATAAAACATGTGCGCTATCATCGGGTTGCGAAAGACCGCGTGATATATTTCAAAATTATTTTTCCCTTTTAATATCCCTGAAGGTATTTCGCCTGAGTTGGTAATTTCAATTTTATCGGGATAAATATTTATGGTAACCTCCCCTGATACATCGCCGTAATCCCTGTGAACCATTGCATTTATAACAGCTTCATCCAATGCATCCATGGGGTAGCGCTCCCGGTCAGTACGTTCCCAATCGTTGTATTTAAACTCACTCACTAATGGCACCTGCTGCTTAAAATAATTCTGTACACGTTCAAAAGATTTAAACAGATTATCTTCGATTGTCAATGAGTCATCATAGCGGCTCCCTGTTTTACCATAAGGCATGACGGTAATTCTTATTCTACATTGAGGGAGAAACCTTACTGGATCGTTACCAAATAAAACAACGGAGCCATTCTTGACTGAACTTAAATCGAATATCTGAAAGTAACTGAGAAATTCTTGTGGATAAGTGGGAAGATTTTTGCCTTTGCCTAATTTATCTGCTAACCGGATTGTTTCATTAATTTCTTTAAGGTTTAAATCATCAAATACTGCATCAATAGTTGTTAGTTTTTCCCATGTTGAAGTAAACTGGTTGGGTTTGCGAAGCAGAAGGCTTATATCATCCGGATTTGCTACAACGGATGTACGACCTTTCCTGATATAATATTTTCGTTCGAATGAATAGGGTTGACGTGAACCTTTTAACACATTGATCAACAATAAGTTTTTACCTTTATAAACGTCATCTTGAACATAAACCAAAGGTTGCGGAATGATATTTTCAGCAATGCTGCTTTTAAGTTCATTAGTTTTGACATCAACATCTCCAGAAATCCCTATTGCATCCTTGCCAGAATGTCCAACAATAATCCATCCGCCATCAGTATTTAAAAAAGCACAGATGGCCTTCAGGGTTTTTTCAACCTTAAATTCAGCTTGAAACTCAGTCTGAACACTTTCTTTTTTATTTATAAGTTCTATTATGAATGTATTTCTACCCATGATTTTTCTTTTTACTTTTAAATTAGTTTTTTGATCCGCTCAGGATACCTGAATTGACTTTCCAGATGTAATCTTATATCCTCAAGATCAATGTATTCCTGAACCCAATTCCCTGTTCTTTTAGAAGCAGTTTTTTCCTTATCCTTAATTGCATCATTGTACATCCTGATACAGCGTGTATCCATTACATTGTTGTTCTCAAATGAAATTGTATCAAAATCTGATCTTTTTGTAGTTGTATCTTCCACAATATATGAACCTTTAAATAAAGATCTTGTAAAAACAACCCGGTAATCTGCAAGCACAAACCGGGGAATATTACGTTTATAAGCTGTTTCAAATTCCTGATGAACAATTGATTTTTCACCCGTATCTAAAACACCTGAACCATAATCGGGACGAATGAAACCGACAAAAACATCGCATTCTTTTATGCCATTAAGGCAGTTTGTTAGATTTGATTCTTTGCTATCCAGTAATACTGTTCCTTTGTGTGACATAAGGACATCGTATCCATAGTTATCAAGCAATTCATGAATTTTTTCGAGCTGGTATTCAAAATTATACACCGTTGAGGCTACAAATACTTTTATATGATTCCTTGGTGCCAGTTTGTTAATTGTCATTTATTATAGCTTTGATGTTAATTACTCCTTTTCATTACCCAACTCCTTGCCCATTCTATATTTAATATCATAGTTAATGATAAAATCTAATTCTTCCTGCGTAAAACCGTAATGATCAGCTAAAACAGTGTCAATTGAATCCATAATTTGTTTTGATGTATCCTTATTATATGTGACTGTTTCATTAGCACCTCTTGTTTTACTACTAATAGTATAATACGTAGCATTATCTAGTAAACTCTTTTCCATTTCATCACTTAATGCTGTAATCTTCAATTCAATTTGATAAGAAGGATAGTCAAATTTAAAACCAAATAGCATGTAGTCCTTAAAATTGAAAAGATCAAAATTTACAGAATAATACCACCAAAAAAGGTTTGAATTTAAAACAGCTGAAAAAACTTTTGCATTATACGGGTCATCAAATGACATATTTTTATTACTTAACGACGAACTATCAAATGGAGTATTAAGAATAGTTACCCAATAACCACCTCCAGCAGTTCTGTAATGTATTTGATTCTTAAGTCCTTTTTTATAGATGTAGCTTAATAAAGATTTATGTATAATAAATTTATCGAATATCATCTTTTCAACCCCTGATCCAATTTTAACAATGTGGTTCTGAGACATTTGGTGGGTTTTGGAGTAAGATATGTTTGAGAAAAGTATATCTCTAGTTTTTGCTATCCACCTATATATTCCACTAGTGAAAAATTCAGAAGATTTATCATTCTTACTATTCGGTGTTGAAATAAAAATACAAAGACGTTGTAAAACACCTTCAAATAACTGTGCGGGTCGCTGATGGAATGATGAAATATAAGTTCTTTCATATTTGTTTTTAAAGAAGTATTGTAAAGTTTCCATACTATTATTAGCAAAAGCGGAAATTGGTATAATCATTCCAATTTTTGAGATAGGGCTCATCAAGTATAAACTTCTTTCAATTGTGAAAGGGTATAAATTTGAACAAGGTAGTGTTTGATAGTTTTGAATTTTATATATATCAGAAACTGATAATTTAGTTTGTTTATTTTTTCTAGTATAGCCAACATATGGCGGATTCCCAATAATCACATCAAAGCCACCATTGTCGTGAATAATTTCATAAAACTCGGCAAACCAATGAAAAGGCTGATGGCTGGCCAGCCAGTTTTCGTATTTTAAACCGCTAACTTGTTTGTGTAAAAGCTTATTCAGTTTTTTGTTCAACTTTTTCAACTCAACCTCTAAATTAATTTTGCCTCTTTTAAAACTATCGATATCGGAATGATCTGATAATTGGGTGCTTTTAAAAATTTTATAAGCCATCATCACTTTTTCACAGCCTTCAATTATCTCATCCTTCATCAAGGAAGCTTCAAGGTCTTCGTTCATCAACTTTTCTAACTGGTTAAATGTTGCGAAACCTATAAGAGTATTGCCTGCCCGGATATTAAAATCAATGTCGGGTAAAGGTTCCAAACCCAGGTTGGGCTTGCGATAGTCGGCATCAACAGTGGCAACCAGTTTCAGGAACAAACGGAGTTTAGCTATCTCAACGGCTTCTCTCATGATATCCACTCCGTACAAATTTTGCAGGATTATGCTTTTAAAGATGAAATATTTCAGGTTGGGATGATCTTGGTTCTGTATTTCAGCAAGAACATTACGGAAAAATTTATACTTATTACTGAATGATTTTTTATCATTTTCATTCAACCGATCTTCGTCTTCCACAAAAGCCCTCATGCGCATGATACAAGCTTCGTAAAGTGATTCGAGGATATTCATGGCAGCAAACAGGAAGGCGCCGGAGCCACAGGTCGGATCAAGAATGGTAATTGAGTTTATTGTTTTGTAAAAGTGGCGCAGAAAATCCGGGTCGTTGGTGTTTTCAATCACATCCTGTACAAACTGCCGGATGTTTAGGTTATAGGTAATAAAATCGTTTATCTGATTTATTTCGCCATTTTTTATTTTAGACCTTATCTCTGCATACCGTTTTCTGCGGCCTATCACTTCACGGTAAATTTCGGTGGGAAGCGCAATATCGGATGGAGCAGTTCTGTTCCATGCTCTGCGCTTTTCAACCAGTTCTGGCTGTTCAGGATCAAGCCCGTCAACAATTTCTTGAGGTATGTCTTCCCGCAGGTCATCGTGGGTGATCCCATATTTAACGGCATCGTAAATATAATCATCTCCGCTTTGCTTCACCCTTTGCCAGATTTCTTCACCGGGTGCAAATGCTTTGGGATATCGGCGTTTGCTTTCATCAAATAAGTAAGGAAGTACACAATTTTTACTGATGTATTCGGTAATATCTTCCTTGGTGTAATAGGCACCCATTTGTGCACGGTCGTTGATGTACTTTTCAAATATATACCCGATCACATCGGGGTTAATGTCTTTTCCTGTAGCTTTAACACGGGTGTCAAGGTGCCATTCCCATTCGTCAAAAAAATCAAAGACACGTTCAAAAGCCTTGTCGTCAATATCAATGTCTTCATACATTTTCTCCAACTCATGCTCATCGAACAATCCGCCATTGAGGTATGGTATTTTCCCTATCTCAACTTTTACCTCATCTTTTTGTAAGGCTTCATTTAATCCTTCATGAAAGAGTATCAACAGAAAATCCTTGTAAAAAGAATAGAACTTGTTTTTACCTTTCTTTTCCTGGCAAGCTCTAAGTTTATCCCTTAAATAGTTTTTATTGTCATCGAGGAAACCTTTTTTCTGTATGAAGTAGCAAAACATCAAGCGGTTCAGCATCAGTGAAGCATACCAGTCTTTGTCCACTTTGGTTTCAATGCCCTTAATAAAACCCAGGAATGATGTATGTTCCTTTTTAAATTTGTCGTAAAAGTGTTTAGTAACCTTTTCGGCGTTTTGATGGAAGTTGGCAGCGACCCGTTGGGTTACATCCACAATGGTAATATTTTCTTCTTCATCCATTTCAAAGAAAAGCCCTGAAGCTCTTTGGTATAATAATTCAGGGTCTTGAGTGATGTTATATCGTGTTTCAGTTACTTTAGTAGGTTTACCGGTTTGCCTTACCACCAATTGCCAGATTTGTTCCTGCTGTTTCGCGTCATAAAAAATAATCAAATGCTCCTGGAACAGCTTGGTAACCTTAGTTTCGATCTTTTTTCGGGTATTGTAATCAGGGATAAGTCCATCATCAGGTGGTTGACATAAAAGAATTTTGAATCCACTCTTTTCAGCGACGGCCTGTAAAGCATAAGTGTTAATATCCGTAGCAATCTGCAATTTGGTTCTATCGTTGTTCCAGCCCATATCGTTAAACAGCTCTCTGAATTTGAACTGTTTAATGTAGGATGAGAATACATGTTTGCTAAGTGCCATAAATTATTCTTTATTCGTTAAACCCAATGAACAAATTATTTGAGGATCTTTGTCGGGCATTTCATCCTGGTTTACAATACAAAACTTGTCTTCTTCACGTAATGATACAACCAGGCTGGCAAGGTCTTCATCAGATATACCTGCTTTCAACTGCCGGTTTAGCGTTTCCCGTGCAAATTCTTTAAAGGGATATTTATAAATATCATCAATTGCTTTTTTTAATGCATCATTCACGAACAATGTGTTTTCATATTCCTTGCAATATCTGTCCAAACGCATGTAAACCCTGTATTTAGCACCTGTCTTTTTACCAAGGGAACCTCCGGTGTTTTTTTCATCTTCCCTGATAAAATCAATGCTCTTTTTAACAAGCTTATGATGCTCAGGTATTTTATAACATGGCTCAGCATCAGATTTGCATTCAGCAGCTTTCAGGATAGTTAACTGGGATTGGGTGATGATATTTCCTTTTGTGTTAACCCAAGCGAGCACATCATTTTCATCAAAAGTCCGTGTGTAAACAATAACTCCTTCTTTTTCCGGGGGCAAATTGTTTTGCTTGGTAGCATACACAACATTAGGTAAATCAGGTATTGTCTTTTTTAGTTCCGGTTTTTCATCGGTTGCATTCTTCCATATCTGAAAAGCGTAAGAAGCCAGATCAACTTCGCTGTCTTCCTCCTCATCCAGAATTCCTGCTTTTTCGTTATAAAGGTCTTCAATATTAATTGGGTCACCATCAAAGAACACTTCATCGGAGCCAACTACTTCTGCATTTTGCCTGATTCTGCTGGTTAATCTTCTCCTCAGATTAATAATTTGCTCAATCCCATCTTCCGGTAAAAAGGAATAGCAAATAATCTCTTCCGATTTTTGCCCGATACGGTCAACACGGCCGGCACGCTGTATCAGTCTGATTATAGCCCAGGGTAAATCATAATTAAGAATAATATGTGCATCCTGCAGGTTTTGACCTTCACTTAAAACATCTGTAGAAATTAGTATCCTAATATCATTTTTAGTTGCAGGCATTTTATTGCTAACCGGACTGAATCGTTGTGCCAATACTGTTGGATTATCACTATCGCCCGTTACATGTTGCAAATGGTTAACTTTTCGGCTTTTTAAATGTTCTGAAAGATAGTAAGCTGTATCGGCGTACTGGGTAAAAACCAATATCTTTTCATTATTGTGTTTTTTCGATAAGAGTTCATGTAAGGCATTTAGTTTCCGGTCTTCGTCAGCATTCCAATCCTGGCCTATTTTCAGGATTTTTATTATATCGGCACTATCATCAGCCAATTGTTTAAGTATAACCAGAGCAAAGAATTCACTTCTTATCCAATCGAATTGATGTTTATATTTTGGACTGGCATATAAATCGTAAACTTTAGAGGCTCTATTGAGGTAAGTTTTTTCATCAAGGATAAAACTGATTGTATTTTCATTTTCACCATTACTGTCCGTATCAGCATCCTCTAGAAAATCATCAAGGTTTTGCGAAATATTTTTACCGATAGGTACAGGTAGGTTATTTTGGATAGCATAGAAAAAGACATAGTTTCGCAGAATGTGCCTGCTTAATGAGATAAGAAATGAAAAACCGCTACTTTCAAGGCGTTTAAACAGATTTGTACGACAAAAACCCATCAAACGTTTACCGGCACGGGATAAGTTTGCTATGATTACTTCTTCATCTTTAGTTGGAGAAATAGTTGGATTTTGCAAAATATAATTGCCCAAACCATATCGAGGTAGGTCAAGCCCATTAATAATATCGACATTATTTTGAGAATATAATTTTGCATATTGGTCTTTAGGATTATCCGGATCGAAATCAAACTCAACCTTTTTGGGTAGTCTGTCAGGGAAATACGAACGTGTTCCATCTGAAAAAGTAAGATATTTCCTGTTCTTTTCCTTGTCTAATTCAGCATAATTATCTTTTATGAAACTCCTTGTTCGTCTAATAAGATAAAGTCGCATCAATTCCCGCCAGTCATCTGCATAATTGCTTTTTTCAAATGCTTTAATGCTTCTAATAAATGTTTCAGTATGTTGAGCTGAGAATTGTACTTGTCCACCAATACTATTAATATAATTCTCAGGGCCAATACCAAGGTCTTTATCATCAGAAACAAATAGCCGAAGTTGGTTTGATAAATCAATATAGGATTTATTGTAAGGTGTAGCCGAAAGCAAAATAACTTTGCTGTCATTTTCTTCAAGGTAAGCTTTTATTGAACGATACCGGCTACCCTGATCGTTCCTTAAGTTATGGCTTTCATCTATAATAACCAATTTGTACCGGCGTAAATCAGGCAGTCTTCTTTGAACTTCTCCGATTGAGATAACATTTGCTTTTAGGTCATATCGGTTAATGTAACCGTTCCACATAAATTTCAAATTTGGCGGACAAATAACCAATGTTGAAAAGAAAAAGTCTTCTTCAAAAATCTTTGCCAAGGCGCAAGCAGTAATTGTTTTACCCAAACCAACTACATCGCCAATAAAAACACCTTCACGACTGTTTAACTTTTTAGCAGCAATAAGTACAGATGCTTGTTGGAATGGTAAAAGTTCTTTTCTGAAAACAACAGGGATTTTAAATTCGTTTAATCCTGCTCTGGCTTCCTGAGATAAATGGTAAGCCATTTTCAGGTAAATATAATAGGGTGATAATAACCGGTCGGCTGCCCAGCTATTATCAATGATCTCAATAAGTTCTTTAGTTATATCAATACACCAACGGTCATTCCATCGATCATCAAACCAATTTGCCAGTTTATTGGCGGCATCCTGATCCATAACATCAATATTCAGCTCACCTTGTTTTGCAAGACCGGCCAATGTTAAATTGCTGCTACCAAGAAAACCAACAACCGGAACCCGTTTGTCATTACTATAAGCTAAATACAGTTTAGCATGAAGCGGATACCGTAAATGCAATTTCACAACAACTTTCTTATCTTTCAATTGTTGACTCAATTTTCTTAAAGCATATTCATCCGCATCAGTAGGAGCACCTATTGTGAGTTGGTCTTTGAATTCATGTGCCAATCTTTTCTTAAGTTTTACTGCTTCACTCTGATCAAGAATATAATACTCATCTGTCCTGAAATAATCACGGAGTATTTCAACCGGTAATTTTTGCATACCGACCAACAGTCTGCAAATTCTGTGAAAATCATCTTTCCCTTCGTTTACAATTTCCCCTGATAGGGAATCAATTTTCTCAGAAATTTCTTTCCATCCTCTTAGATTAAAATAGCCAACACAAAGATCAGTTCTTTGTGAAACTTCAAGGGTTTCATTTAATCCTTTAGTCAAATGGTTTGCTATATTGTCATAAATTTTAGGCATGTAATCAGTTTTAGCCAAATTTAGAAAAAATGTTGGCAAAATTACACTCTTTTGCAATTTTTGGTTTGTAGGTTAGGGTTGTACGAATTGTAAATGTGCTTACACCTGTGAGTTAGCAATGTAATTAATAATTCCATCAATTTTAGTATGATTATCAAAATCGAAAACTATTCCTACACTATATTTTGCTCTGGTTAATGCAACATAAAATTTAGAGCGACTTGTTGGAGCTAATTCCTTTGAATTATCGAATATCCATTCTAATATTGGCTTTGTCGGATATATAAGTGCTCTAGCAAAGGTTAACCCTTTTGATTCTCCAAAATTCATTGCGCGAAAAGTTTCATTTACTTTTCTTCTGATTGTATCCCTTAACTGAACAGGTTTATATGTATTCAAATAGTATTCGACATCAGAAGTTCTAATGAAAAAGACACCATCATGGCCGGTTTTATCGCTATTGCCTGATGTTGTTTTAGGAGATTCGGGAAAAAGATTATTCGATAGTTTACAGATTTGAGGATTGCTTCTGAAGTTTACTAATAATGACGAATCATCAGTAACAATGTTGGGCGATTTAACCTGAAAAAATGATACGATTTCAGATTTCCTGAACTTTTTGTATTTTGCAGTTGTATTGGTCGAATACGTCCCTTGCCTGGGGTCTCCAACCAATAAAACTTTAGAGGAACAATTGAAGAACAATTTCAATATCTCCAAATCATAACCAGCTAAGTCTTGAACTTCGTCTATAAATATGTGAGAATAAATTCTTGATAACCTATCAATTATAGCACCGTCTGATTTTTGATTACATCTAAAAACAAACTTTGATAATTTATCGGAGTAGATTTTTGTTTCTTTTGAAAAATAGTGTCTTTCAAATTCGGCATCTTCTTTAAAATATACGGGCACTCCATATTTCGTTCTATATTTTAAAGCAGATTGATTATTGACCAATAATAGTCCTTTAATTTTCTTTTCAAAAAGTATTGGTTGATATGGGCGAACACCATGTTTTAAGAGAAATGAAAACCAAGTTTGTATGTTAATATTTTCCGGAATGCATTTGTTGATTTTAAATAACTTCTTCTTTATTTCTGCCTCATTCGCCTGAGTATATGTAGTAATAAGCACACGTTCAGCCTTTTGTTTAATGGCTTCGTTTACCAGATAAGTAGTTTTACCTGAACCTGCTGCTGCTATGATTAGTTTGTTGTTATCCATTAGTGAGTTATCGAATCAATAATGTATTGAGGAAATTTTATTTCTTCTTCATATTCAAAAACTTTCAAAGCACATTCTGTTTTATTGGATTTCATATACTTATGTAAATCATCTTCATTAGTGTAATTGGTTTTGAGAATTAAATTTATAATTCTTAAACTGTTTTCTTTCAGAAGTTTAGGTTCAAGCGTGTTGTAATTAAACTTCGAGTCGGATATTATTAAATTACCATCATCAATTGTATTGTCGTAGCAGATTGTTATCCATTCTTTTGCATTGGTGCCTAAATAATTCTCATATTTTCTTTCTAACGCAGTAACATCACCATCATTATCTGTTGCTACAGCTACTCTTTTATCCAATTTCTCAGCAATTTCTAGAAACCTAAGAAAAGATGTTCCAACAGAAATTACCTCAATACCATCTTGAATTGGAAGTTTGCTATCATTGTTATTGATGTATGCTTTTTGAACAACCAACTCATCCGAATCTCCTTCAACCAAAATTGCTTTTTTGCAAAGAATTAATCTTAAAGTATCATAACCAGATAGCTTTTCAAAAAACTTTTTTGTGTCTTTATTTAAGTCATTTAATCTGGTAGTTTTTTGCTCATATAACAAAATAAGATTATCCAACCCTAACTTATTGGCTACAAAACTACTATGGGTTGAAATTAATATTTGCTTTTCCTGGTTGTCTTTATTAAGATAGCTTAACAATTGATTAAGTTTAGTATGTGAAAGGTGGTTTTCAGGCTCCTCCAATAAAATAATGTTAGCTTCTTTTGCCTTTTTATGAGCTAAAGCCAATTTTGTTTTAAGAATGCTTTGTTCCCCTTTACCAATATGTTGAAAAGGCACATTCTCTAAGTAAGTCATTAAACTACTTTCCCATGCGTTTTTTGAAGATAATTCTACTGATAATTCAATTTTTTTGTCTGATATTTTTGCGGCTTGTTGAATCTTATCATTTATCTTTTTTATGGATGGTTCATCCATAAATGTTTCCTTCATTTTCCTGTGAGCTTGAGATATTTCAACTACTTCATTATCATCCAACAATTCTTTAACGATGCGAGAAATGTAAATGTCAGAACCATGCTGATACCTGTTGCTAGCTGAATCAATTAATGCGGATTTAACTGGTATGGTTCTGGGGGTAATACTATCATCTTGTGCAAAAGTTGACCAAAAAACATTATAATATTCAATAGGTAAAGTTTTAATACCCCCAAGTTTAATTAAGTCTTCATATTCGTTGTTATACTTATCATCAAATGCAATTTTTAATGAAATGCCCTTTGCATTTTTATCTCTTTCACTATTGTTCATTCCTTCAAATTCAGCTAAATCGTCTCCTTCAAAGTAAATTTCAATTAAAATGTGGGGTGGCATTGATGTTGATGTTACTTCTTGTAGGTCTGAAATATATTCTTTTACTACGTCATTGTTAAAAATGTATTGAGTAAGCTCATTTCTTAAATATTTGCCATTAAGTAAACCGGTTAAAGCTAAATGTATAGCTTCAATTATTGTCGATTTACCTGATTCATTATCTCCAACAAGAATATTAATGCCTTTATCAAAATGAAGTTTAAATGAACCTTTATACCTCTTAAAGTTTTCGATATGTACTTTACAAATATGCATGATGTATGATTTTTTAATAATTTCTTCCGTTGGCAAAATTACACTCTTTTGCAAGTTTTGGTTTGTGGGTTGGCATTGTGGGACTTGCAAATGTGTGTAATGTGTGCTGGCATTTCAAAATTTTTGTGCGGTGGGAGAAAAAAATAAAACACATTCGGGTCGGCAATAAGTGCTGGGTAGTCATTTCGCCAGTTTTGTTTTCTTTATCAAGTTTAATATTTTATTTCATCATCATTTCGCTGTGTCGTTGTCTATTAACCGCTTGTGCATAACGATCCTGCTAAATGTTGGTGGGCACTATAAGGCACCAACCTATCTGACCGTAGTATTATTTGTTTGTTGTATTTCGTTTCATTATTGTCTTTTCCGCCCACTTGCATTTAGCTTTTGTTAACTACCGGTTGTTGTTCCATAAAAATAGTTATAAAACTTCAATTTCGCACAAACGTGTATTAAATACAAGTACCCTGGAATACTAAA
>CAYPOW010000072.1:9830-13181 GCA_964412145.1 uncultured Draconibacterium sp. | reverse complement strand
CATTAAAATATCTTCAGATTCATTAGATCCATCAACAGGAACAATTAAACCGGCTCGGTTAGGAGCAGACATTTCGAAAGTAATTTCATCGGTATCTAAATTGGAAAGCATTTCGAGAAGAAAACGCGAATTGAAACCAATTTCCATATCTTCACCTGCATAATTACAAGCCAATCGCTCATTCGCTGCATTTGAATAATCTAAATCCTCAGCTGATAGAACTAGTTCCTGTCCTTGAATTTTAAAGCGAATTTGATGTGTAGATTGGTTGGCATATATCGAAACTCGTTTAATGGAATTGTATAGACTCAAACGATCGATGGACATTTTATTATCGTTATTTGCTGGAATAACAGCTTCGTAATTTGGGTACTTACCATCCACTAATTTACAGCTCAACACAAGATTATCAAAAACAAACACCGCATTTTTTTGAGAATATTGAAGTGTTACAGCTTCTTCGTCTTGCGGAAGTGAATTTTTTAGCAGATTAAGTGGTTTTTTAGGTAAAATAAATGAAATATCTGCATCACTTTTCACATCAGCACGTGTGTAGCGAACCAATTTGTGTGCATCGGTGGCAACAAAAATAGCGCTTTCATTTGTTAATGTGCAAAAAACTCCAGCCATTACCGGACGAAGTTCATCGTTTCCTGTTGCAAACAGTGTTTTATTGAAAGCATTAACCAAAACATCGGCCAGAATACTAACTTCAACAACATCATCCATTTCCAGTGTTTTTGGAAATTCTGCAGCATCGTGACCAGATAATTTGTATTTCCCTTCGCCAGCCGTTAATTCAATTTGAAAATCATCATCAGAAACACTGAATGTAATTGGAATATTGGCAAAGGTTTTTAATGTTTCTATCAAAATTCGGGCAGGAATAGCCACTTTCCCGGATTCATCAGCTTTTTCAAGCTCAAGGCTAACCGACATGGTCGTTTCTAAATCAGAACCAGTAATTTTCAATTTATTGCCATCAAGCTCAAATAAAAAATCATCTAATATTGGCAGGGTATTTTTTGTATTTATAACACCGCTAATGGATTGCAAGCTTCGTAAAAGACTCACACTATTGACTATAAATCTCATCTACTATTAGGTTTAAGATTATTTAAATTACTTTTAATAATGATGTAAAATTATTAAAAAATAATGACTTTTTTAGAGTAACGAATATTTTTATTCACTAACTTATCAAGAAACACAAAAGTTAAGCGTTTTTTAAAAAGGCCAGTGTTGCAATAGCTCCGACATTAAGAAACCAAGATAATTACCAAGCGCATAACCAATAATTCCAATCGTAATTCCAGGAACCAAAATTTCTCTGTTTTTAAGTGCTCCGGCAACCACTGGTATAAAAGGAGGACTACAAATAAGAGCGGTGGAAGTAATCATCAATGTATCGGTATCCGTTTTGGTAAATTTTGAAACGATGAGCTGTAAAATAAGAGAACCGAAAATCACAAAGCTCAAATATCCAACAAGTTCAAAATTAGCTGCTGCAAGATTGCTAAGGTCAACCATAGAAGCTACAACGATACTAAAAACTAAAATAAGATACATGCCTAAATCGAATGATTGCTCAACCTTATTAACTCCGGGAATTAAGGAGGCTAAAATGGAAAAAGTACTTATTCCTAAAATCACAACTATCATAAGATAATTTTCGGGAAATAGCATGGCGATACCTCCCGAAATAGCCACTATTAAAAGAGCTAAACCAAATACTTTTATAATTGGCCAAAGAGCTGTTTTTTTAAACAATACATCATAGGATTCCTCAAAATCTTGATCTTCAATATTAGAAGACTTCAATGATTTTTTAAACTTAGGCAAGAAAAAATTAAAGAATCGCTGACCAATTGTAATGAGGAACAAGAAGTAAAAAGCACCAATAATTAAGTCGTAAGAATGAACCAACAAATAGGTATCCGGAGAAACATCAAGCATCACTTTTAGTGAAGCTAAATTTGGGGTGCCACCTGTATAAACACCTACCAGCAATCCGCCAACCTTCCAGAATTCGGCATCGGCTACAGGTTTAAATATCTGATATCCAACCGCTACTGTAAGCAAAACGCTGAACATGCCTACCATTAAAGCCTTAAATGTAGGTCCGGCCAAATGAAACCAGTCTTTTATTTTGGAGGGAAATAACAGCAGAGGAATAGCCAAAGGCACCGTGATACTGGTGAGAAGGTCCTGAATTGCAAAAAAGTTTTCAGGAAGCAATCTTGATAATCCGAGCAAGATTCCCAGAATATAGGCTATTGCAATGGATCCGATTTTTCTTAACAGGGGGAATTTTTTACACGCTTTTAAAATAAGGGCAGGAGCCACAAAATAAAACAGGATGATCAGTATTATATCTATTCTCATATTCACAAAGTTAGACGAATATTTCTTTTACGCAATTCTTAGTATCAAAAATTAAAACTTGGTCTACATAATTTTGGCTTCTTTAATTAGCTCTTTTAAGCTCTCATACGATTTCTCTAAATAGAGATTCATTTCAGCTTGTGGAATCCATTTTGCTTCCAAAATATCTTCTTCCAATTGAGGTGTTAATGCACCTGTAAAATCGCTTTCCATTAAATACCAATAAGTTAACTTAAGTATCCATTTGTGTTTATATCGATAAATATGATAAGTATTTGGTAACTCCTTGCTTATTCTAAGCCTATCTACACCAGTCTCTTCCTGAACCTCGCGCAAAGCCGCGTTCTTATTATTTTCGCCTGATTCTAGTTTTCCTTTAGGAAAATCCCAAATCCCCAAGCGTTTAATCATTAAAAAAGTGTTATCCGTATGTTGTACAATCCCGCCAGCAGCCTCCAAAACTAAAAATTGTTTTAAAAATAAATGAAAGTATTCCTCGATATTGGTTTTATGAATAAGTACTATGCTTTTGTCAAAACAATCTGTTTTTATCATTTCTGCCAGATCGCATATAAGCTGATTACTTGCTTCAAGAATATCATAGTGTTGATCTTCATAAAGTTGTATTTGTTCAGGGTTTCCAAAAAAAACCCACTTATCGTTTAGAAAAACTTTATACTTTTGCATAAGAAAAGACATATATTTCAGTTATTGAAATAATGAAATGAACTTAATCATTCCGTTTCAAAAATAAAGGAAATATTAATTGAATTGAAAGAAAACTCAAACCGCGCTTAAATAGATCCTGATGCAAAACGAATCCAATAATTCAAAGGAGAGAGCTCTTCAAATAGCCAAATTACTCCTGAAAGTTAAAGCTGTTAAACTCCAACCTGAACAAGCATTTACTTGGGCATCAGGCTGGAAATCACCAATTTATTGTGATAATCGCCTGACTTTATCATA
>CAYPOW010000072.1:3176-9730 GCA_964412145.1 uncultured Draconibacterium sp. | reverse complement strand
TTAGTTGCAATTTTTAGCTATGATTTCGACCTAGCCAAAGAAAATTTTGAAGCAGCAAAATGCAACTTGTTTACGCTTTCAGATTACCATGCACTTATAGAACAGGCTTTAGCCGATGAATTTATACAAGAAAAAGATTTAGAATCATTAAAAAATTGGCGAAGAGATCCGTCCAATTGGGGGAAATAAAAAAATAACTATGACAACAATTACCAGTCACAAAAAAGAAATTACAGCTTCGGCTGAAACAATTTTTGCTTTCCTAAGTAATTTTAACAATCTTCAGGATTTAATGCCTGACAAGGTGGTTAATTGGAGTTCGACAGCAACAACGTGCGCCTATACAATTGAAGGTATGGCACATATGAATATGGCTTATGGAAATAATGTTGAGTTTGAAATAATAGAAATGATTTCCCAAGGTAAAAACCCTTTTACCTACGATTTGACCACATCTATCTTCAAGGTAAATGAAACAAAATCAGAGGTTTATATTATTTTTAATGGTGATATGAATCCGATGATAGCCATGATGGCAAAAAAACCGTTGCAAAATTTTGTGGATGTTTTGGTTGATCGCTTGCAGGAAAATTTCAAGTAAGACTGCTATTTCTGTTTATAAAAATTCGATTTCTTTCATATCGTAAGTGTATAGCTTGCCTTTATTCTTTTTAACGAGTAATCGTCCAAAAGAATCCACTCCTTTTATTTTTCCAAAGAAGGTTCCTTCGCTATCTTTAAATCGACGATTTTCGTCATAGCCATATAAATTATTCAGATAGTTTATATTTAGTTGAATAGGCTCGTTGTTTTTAAAATCATTAAATTGTTGCTCAATACATTGTAATAACAATTCCAATTCTTCTTCAAGATCGTAAACGATACCCGTAATTTGTTGTAATGAAACTGGATTTGGAGCCTCACTTACAAATGCAGTTTGATTGATATTCAAACCAATTCCAACAATACTATTTTCGAGTTTATCGCCTAAAAAGCTATTGTGGGTAAGCATTCCCGCAATTTTATTTGTGCCAACATACATATCATTTGGCCATTTAATTTTTACCTGTGAGATTCCTTTTGCGGTTAAATAATCGAGCAAGGAAAGAGAAATAATTTTATTGAGTTGGAAAACATCTGCGGCCTCAATAAAATCTGTTTCCAGAAACAAGCTAAAGGTTAGATTTTTATCGGCCTCACTTTCCCAATAATTGCCTTTTTGTCCAAGGCCAGCGGATTGATTTATTGCACGAATGAGATCCCCTTTTTTCAATCGATCTGCCTTTTTCCATTCTTGCATTAGTAAATTAGTGGATATTGTTTCCGGAATCGTAATTATTTGGAATCCATGACTCATAATTTTAGAATATTTTGAATGGATATTATTTTGGATTCATCAAAAGGGAGCATGGCATTTATTAGCATAAATGCATCAAAATCAACAAGATCATCAGGAGAAATAGGCAGTTCTTCAATCACACCTTCATTCAATAGATACTCGCGCCGAACTCCGGCCAATAAGGGAGAATCGGGTGTAAACCAGTCTCCGTTTTTCCGAAAGATAATATTGGAAAACGAAGTGTCGCTAATCATCCCCTTGTTTACAATTAATACTTCATCAGCTGGACTTGCGGAATTTTTAAGTTGCTCTAATTCTGTACGATCCGTCGATTTGTATGCGTAATTAATAGATGCATTTACTAATTTTAATGATTCGATTTTTTGGGGCTTATAAAATGAAAACTGCACTTTTCTAACATCAAGATCATAGAGTATGCGGCATTTAACTAGTCCTTTTTTATATTCTTCAGGTATTTGGATAAATGGCAATAAGTCAAGTGCTTCGTCCACACAAAAAAATAATTTTCGTGTCTCATTAAAGCGCTCGTTATGGTAATCTATTAAATCGATTTTACCATTTTTGATACGTATGCTTTCAATAAATTGGGACATACACCTTGTCTAAAAGTTCATTGTATTCTTTTTTTGCATCACTAAATATAGTAATACCTCCTCCACTTTTAAAAATTAATTCTCCGTTTTGCTCTTCAATAAAACGAATCATTACGCCGCTATCTAGTTTTTTCCCATCAAAAAAGCCAAAAACGCCGGTATAAAAACCCCGATCATAATCTTCTGCCTCTTGAATAATTTCCATTGTTTTTTTCTTAGGCGCTCCGCTAATTGAACCGGCAGGGAGGAGCTTGAAAAAATGAGTTCCTAATTCATCAAAAAAACCATCGGGCAAATCACCAACAATTTCAGAACTCACTTGCAGCAAGTCTTTTTGATTCGTTTTTAATCGGTCGATATAACGAAAACGTTCCACTCTGACATTGCTAGCCAACATACTCAAATCGTTGCGAATTAAATCGACAATTGTATTGTGTTCAGCAGTTTCCTTAAGATCGTTAAGTATTTGATATTCAGCATTAGGTAATTTAGCATCAATGGTTCCTTTCATCGGAAAGGAGGCTATTTTTCCTTCTTCAATCTGCACAAATATTTCCGGCGAAAAAACCACAAACTTATCTTTTAGCCAAAGTTTATAAGGTGCTTTCGCCTGCAAAAAAATGCTTTTAGTTGTTCTGTTTATGCGGATGGGCGTTGCTTGTGTTAAATTGACTAAATATGTATTGCCGTACTTGAGATTCTTTTTTACATGTCCGAAGGCTTTCTGGTATTCTGTAAACGGAGTAGGGAATTTATAAAATTCCAGGGTATCGTTTTCTTCATTCAGCTCATTTGCAGTAACATTTGAATGTGAGTTAATCTGATATAAGATAGTATTTGTATCAATCTCATTAACAGGCAGAATTAAACTATTTTCACCCAAAAAATCAATCACAAATAAAAAGGGAGTACGCGATTTTCCGTACGTATTCATTTTTTCGACCGCTTGCTTTTTCTGCAACATAATCCCTATAATTTTTATAGTATTGCAAAGATAAAAATTGCTTTACATGAAAGTGCTTTTGCTCGATAATTACGATTCGTTTACTTTCAATCTCAAACAATTGATCATTCAATTTGGGGTTGAAAAATTGGATATTCTGAAAAACGATCAAATAGCACTAGATGAGGTGGAACATTACGATAAAATTATGCTTTCACCTGGTCCGGGATTGCCTGTAGAAGCAGGATTAATGCCAGACATAATACGTCGGTTTGGCCCGCATAAATCTATATTGGGAGTTTGTTTAGGCCATCATGCTATTGCAGAAGCCTTTGGCGCTAAATTATTTAATTTAGATCAACCTGTGCATGGAATTTCAAGGCAGACTCAGATTTTAAAAACAGATTCTATATTCGAATCCATTGCCAGTCCTTTTCAGGTTGGTTTGTATCACAGTTGGGCTGTTTCAGATGATCTTTTTCCTGAAAATTTAGAAATTCTGGCTCGCAGCGAAATAGGAATTATTATGGCCATCAGGCATAAAGTTTTCAATATAAAAGGCGTGCAATTTCATCCTGAGTCGATAATGACACCAATGGGTAAAGCGCTGATATGGAATTGGTTGAAAGAACCCGTCTAGGGTAAAACAAATGTATTATCTGTTACAATTATTTGCTCAGCTAAAAGACTAAAAGTGTTATCGCTAAATTCAACAATACGATCAGCTAAAGGCATCCATTTTTTTGCTGATGGTTTTTCAGGAATTGTTCCTTTCAATTTAAAATACAAGAACAAACCAGGATCGACAAAAGCTCTTAATCCTCCAGATTCACATACCCACAGTATATTTTCCTTACCCATTCGATGCACAAAATCAAAGGCAACAGGTAGGGCTGAATCGGTATTTGATTGAATAAAGAAAACTTCTTCGGCACCTGCATTCAGCATCCTTGAAGTATCTTTATTTCCATTTTGTTTCTTTTCCAATGAAATTTGAAAATCGTCATTTTGAATGATAAGATTTTCGGGATTATTTTCATGAAAGTGAGGCGTAATTTTTAAACCATAAATAGTATAACCGAGACTTTTCAAATGCCATATCAATGAAGCGGCAAAGGTTGTTTTACCTACATTTTGACCCGCACCAGCCAGTAATACCATATTTGGTACAGAGAAATGATTAGGGAGTTCGGATTTAATATGCTTAATATCAAGCATTAATACAGGAAAAATTATTTAGTTTGCCAATCTTCAAAATAATAGCAAGTGTTGAATTTTTCATTTATGCGAATATATGTTTTGTTTGCACGTTCCTTCACCCAATTATCAATAACAACTTGCTTCTTTTTGTTTAGCGCAGCTTTCTGAATAACATCATAATCCTGATTCATATTTGCTTTATGAGGACCCACTTTTTTTACCAGCTGTAACAATCGAAATGCTTCCTGATTCTCTGGTGTTGTGTAACTAACGGCATTGGAAACTTTTCCAATCTCTAATTTATCAATTACATAAAATACTTTTGGATCGAGCTCTTCTGCCTGAAACATTGCATTGCCAGCATTGGGATTGAGAATGAGTCCACTATTGAATCGGTTTTGACTATCGGAAAAGGCCAAAGCTGCAGCTTTAAACGAAATACTATCGTTAACAATTAAAGTTTGGATACTATCCAAAAAGATCGCTGCTTTTTGTAGTTCAAGGGGAGAAATTTTTGGGCGGAGTAAAATATGACGTACATTCACAAACTCATCCTTTTTTTCAATCATTTGAATGATATGATAACCTGCCTCGGTTTCAACAATACCTGAAATTTCACCTTCTTTCAAGCCATACGCAACAGATTCAAATTCAGGATATAATTCACCACGACCATACATTCCTAATTCGCCACCTTTTTTGGCGGAACCTGGATCTTCAGAATAAAGGATAGCCAATGTGGAAAAATTTTCTCCTTTGAGAATACGATTTCGCAGATTAAGTAATTTTCCTTTGACTGCTAATTTTTCAGCAGCAGAGATGGGCGGTTTTTTCACGATTTCTGCAACCTGATAGGCGGTGTTAATAAGGGGAAGACTATCTTGAAGGATATCCTTGTAAAATGCTTTAATCTCTTTTGGTGTGATGGTTACATTCTTTGTGATTGCAGCCTGAACTTCTTGTTGAAGAAACTGATCGCCAATTATTTCGCGCATTTCTTCCTTAAATTGGTTAACAGGTTTGTGGTAATATTCTTCCAGTTTTTCCTGACTACCAAATTGTGAAATATAATACCTAAACCTACGATCAAGCTCCTGTTCAATCTGAACTACTCCAACGACAATACTATCGATATCGGCCTGGTTTAAAAGCAACTTTTGAAATATCAGTTCTTTTAAAATATCACACTTAATAGTAGAAGAGCTGCCTTCAATATAACCTTGCATACGATACTGCAGATATTGGGTTTCTATATCTGATTGAAGGATTATGTTCTTTCCCACAACAGCTACTATTTCGTCTAAAATGTTTTGAGGTTTTTGTTCTGTTTCCTGGCTCCAGGCAGACATATTTAGTACCAGACTCAATGCAAGTATTGAAAAGATTTTTTTCATCTGTTATATTTTATTTCTATTGTAGATTGCGGCCAAAATTAAGACAATAATCCTATTTGTTAGTGTAAATTAATAAATCTCAAAATTCTTTTGTTTAAAAGCACGATCAAATAAAGCACTTTCCATATTTTCTACTAAAATCAACTTTCTTTTATTAAGGATAATTGCCTTAATTTTTTCGCTCTCAAACTCCAATGGTGATAATTCTTCAGCCACTTTAAAGCCTTTAATGTAAAGAAAATACACATTGGGTTTATCAGCAAATTCTATAAACCGATTATTCTTTAAAAAAACAGTTTTATTGTAAGTTGTGATAGGTATCTTTGCAAGTAAATCATTGAATCGAATCCATTTTTCATCATCTGTATAATAATCAATTCCATTTTCAATGCAAAAATTTTCCACTTCCAGCCTTGGCATTGTTGTATCGCCCAAACCCTTAAATAAGTCACGAGCTATATTAAGCTCGGATGAATTTTCATCCATTTGAATAAAACTGAACTGAACGATACTTTCTTTTAATTGAAAATCGTTTTCGTGCTGCTGATAATAATTCTCTACTTCTTGGTAAGTGACTACCGTATCCAATTCCTGATCAACATATAATTTCTTAAATTGAAATAGTAGAAGTGAATTGCGGTATTCCTGCATTTGCTTATCAAAATTCTTTAAACTATCAGGAAGGTTCTTGGCAGCATGCTGAACCAGGATTTCGTTGCGCACCCATGCATTTACAAAAGCATGAACCAGTTGTAAAGAATCGTCAGGATTTGAATTCGGCACAATGTAATTACCTATAGATGAGTAGTTTAAATAATGATCACCCACGCGAGCTAATACAACATCGTCACCGTTCAAGCTACTTCTACCACAGGCAAAAAGACTTACCAGCAAAATAAACAAACCCGATTTAAGTATAATTCTCATTAATTGTCTCTCTTTTTCACGCTTCGTAAAACTTTCTTATTCAATTTAACTTCGTAACGATTTTTCAACTTAGAAATCCATTCTTTTTCCAGATAGTTTTGATAGTCTGCAATGACCAATCCTCTTGTTTCGCTTAA
>CAYPOW010000072.1:0-3076 GCA_964412145.1 uncultured Draconibacterium sp. | reverse complement strand
AGGATGCCTTCGCGGTATTCATTCATAATCAAATGGAAGTCGAAATATTTCTCTTCTAAATGTGCATCCTCAAAAGAAATGCATTGCTCATCCACGTAGTCCTTATAGATTTGATTTGCAAAAACGGACAAATTATCAGGTATTTTAGAGCCTTTCTTTTGATAAAAATAGCTTAAATAATCGTATTGAGTAAAAAGAGAGTCACGAAGTGAAAAAACGGGCTTTTGGAAGTCTGACAAAGTCCCGAGCTCAAAATTGGGTGAGAAGAATTTCGGCTGAATCAATGATATTGCTTCTTTTAAATTTGAAGGATATTCCTTAAAATTTTCTTCCGTTTTTATTTGTGTAATTTTTGCCTGCTTGCCTTTCTCCGAACGAATATCTCTCTTTAATTTTTCTTTAATCCCTTCTTTGGCTTTATCAAAATCCGCTACAGGACGCTGGTCGAGATATTTAATGATATGCCATCCATAAGCAGTTTTAATAGGCTCTGAAACTTCTCCAATTTTTATTGTGGATATTGTAGCAATGAATTCCGGAACCATTCTGTTTGCTGCAAACCAGGGTAATTCACCGCCTTTTTCACTCGTTCCTTTATCGTCTGAATGATGCAGAACGATCTCTTCGAAAGGCTTTCCGTTTTTTATTTCAGCATACAATTCATCAATACGCATTTTAGCAGAATCTAGTTCAGAGGAAGCATTGTTTTGAATAAAAATGTGTGCGGCTTTTGCTTCGCCAAGTGCTGGAATCTTATCAGTAAGATAAATCAAATGATAACCAAAACGTGTTCGCACTGGATTGCTAATTTCATTTTTATCTAATTGAAAAGCAGCTTCTTCGAAAGGATAAACCATATCAAATACGCTAAAATAGCCCAAATCACCTTTGTTTCCAGGGCGGGGAGGGCGGCCATTTCTGATATCCATATCGCGTGCAGAAGGATCTTCAGAATATTTTGCAGCGGCTTCGCCAAAACTGTATTTCCCATCAACGATATCCTGTCTAATTTGCATTGCTTTTTGATAGATCTTCAATGTGTCTTCTGGCAAAGGGTTTTCAGCTAAACGCAATAAAACATGACTTGCTCTTATATTGGTTTGCATACGATCGTATGATTGCCTGAGCATTTTTTCATTTACCTCTTCAATAACCAAATAAGGTTTAGCCAGCTGTTTTCTATAACCACTAAGTTCTTTTATAAAAGCCGATGCCGTGTCCATTTTTGCATCTTTGGCTTCTTTTACTTTCAGTTTAAAATTAATGTATAAATCGATGTAATCGTTTAAACTGGTTTTTTCATTTTGTTGATTGATGCTGTTATTTTTTTGATAGATAGCCCAAAATTCCTCAGCATCAATTTTTTCATCGCCAATTTGAAATAAAACAGACGATTTATCTTGAGCATTCAAGCTCAATGTGAAAATCAGAAATAACCCGAAAAGACTCATGCATTTTTTAATCATCTTCATCATTTTGATTTTAAACTAGCGACTATAATTTGGGGCTTCACGTGTAATTGAAATATCGTGTGGATGACTTTCAACAACACCGGCAGCTGTAATTTTTGTAAATTTTGCCATTTGAAGAGTCGGAATATCCTTTGAACCTGTATAGCCCATTCCTGCACGTAATCCACCAACCATCTGGTGAATAACTTCAGATAAACTGCCTTTGTAGGCAACACGACCAACAATTCCTTCGGGTACCAGTTTGCCAATTTCATCCTCCATATCTTGAAAATACCGGTCTTTGGAACCTAGCTGCATGGCTTCTAATGACCCCATACCGCGATAAGATTTGTATTTTCTTCCTTCAAAAATGATTGTTTCACCTGGTGATTCATCTACACCAGCAAAAAGTGAACCTGCCATAATTGTATCGGCACCGGCCGCTAAAGCTTTAACGATATCTCCTGTATAACGAATTCCGCCATCAGCAATAATCGGAACGCCACTAGAACTTATTGCTTTAGCTACATCCAAAACAGCTGAAAATTGAGGAACTCCAACACCAGCAATTACGCGAGTGGTGCAAATAGAACCAGGTCCAATTCCAACTTTAACGCCATCTGCTCCAGCATCTACTAAAGCTTTTGCCGCATCGCCCGTAGCAATATTACCAACTACTACTTCCATCTCCGGAAAAGCTTCTTTAATTTTTTTCAAGGTAAGGATA
Organism: uncultured Draconibacterium sp.; assembly: GCA_964412145.1. Taxonomy (GTDB): domain Bacteria; phylum Bacteroidota; class Bacteroidia; order Bacteroidales; family UBA12170; genus UBA12170. Next base: position 898 of record CAYPOW010000072.1, on the reverse strand, counting down.
ACGCCTTTTGTATGACCATGAGCAGTATCCAAAACTAAAGCATCTACTCCAGCCTTAATAAGTGCATCAGCCCGCTCCAAATTATCACCACCAATTCCAATGGCAGCTGCTACTCGCAATCGACCGCGTTCGTCTTTACATGCATGAGGGCGCTCTTTAATTTTAATAATATCGCGGTAGGTAATTAAACCAATAAGCTTATGATCTTTATCGATAACTGGAAGTTTTTCGATTTTATTTTCTTGTAGGATATCAGCTGCTTTTTCAAAAGTGGTGAACTCACTTACGGTAACCACTTTTTTGGTCATCACCTCTTTAATGGCTCTATTGAGTTGACGTTCGAAACGTAAATCGCGATTGGTGACTATACCAACTAATTTGTTTGATTTATCAACAACGGGGATTCCTCCGATATGAAATTCACTCATCAAAGCTAAAGCATCGGAAACAAGTGCTTTTGAAGAAATAGTAACCGGCTCGATAATCATACCGTTTTCGGCTCTCTTCACTTTCTTTACTTCACCAGCCTGCCTCTCGACAGACATATTCTTATGAATAACACCTATGCCGCCTTCCTGCGCCAGCGCAATGGCCATTTTAGACTCAGTCACCGTGTCCATAGCTGCAGAAATAACGGGAATATTCAAACTGATATTTCGTGTAAAACGGGTTTTAACATCCACTTCGCGTGGTAAAACTTCAGAATAAGCAGGAATTAACAATACATCATCGTAAGTTAATCCTTCTCCAATCACTTTTTCATTATCCGCAGCCATTGTCTTTTCTTTATTTTGCTGCAAAAGTAGGGAAATTTTAAGTCTTAGAAATGTTAAAATACGTGAAGGGAATCAGGCTGTTCATTGATTTGACTTACAGTATATGGTCTTGACTTACATGT
>CAYPOW010000071.1:0-13301 GCA_964412145.1 uncultured Draconibacterium sp. | reverse complement strand
TTACTAAAGAAATATATTCTGCTGGAAATAGAAGGTGATGATTTCCCAAACTAGCATTTTTTAAAAGTTTTGTCTGTGAAGTCGATGTTTTAAACTCCACTTGCGTACGACAGGCAAAATTATGTTGCGGAGTATCAATTATTTCACCTTCCAACAACATATATTTATCTAATTTACTATTCACTCTAAAAACACCCATATTGCCTTTTTCGAATTTACCTTGAATTGCTGTGCCTACTCCAGTTTCGAAATGAGTAGTAATATTAAATGAAGAAAGCCAATTCAATGGAGCTGTACAATGCGCAAATAAAATAGTCTCTTCTTTAATCTCAGCAATATTTGCTTGCCATGGAATAGCTCCGATAAGTGAACGTATAATCATCTTACCCACCAAACTGCAAATATCGCCTTCGCAGGCAGCAACAGTATTGTTTTTATTAAGAACAGCCAATGGCAAGCAGGCAGTAACCTGATCTCTTTTAACCATCGAAAAACATTCTACACTTATGGCTGTAAGATTATGCTGTTTTATTACCTGATTAAGTAGAGTATATACTTTTGATGTATCGGCTAATAAGTTGGGATTATAATTCGGAAAATGAGCATTAAAACTAGCTGATGACTCTTTATTTTTATAATCATCAAGGCTATCCCAAGGGAGATGCAACAGTTCTACTCCAAGTTTTTTTTTAATTATCTCCTTATCGATATCTGAGATAACTAACCAATCGGATACTTCTCCAATTAAGGCTGCTTTTTGATTCACTAAACTATCGATAGCCTTATTTACTTTTTGAACGTCTACAAACTCATCCAGTGCATTGGGAGATAACACATCAATAAGGCTCACTCGCTTTCCCTCCGCCCTCAAATACGAGGCTATTTCGATTGCCGCTGCAAAAGAATTGTTTTCTCTGTGACAAAGCAAAGTGATATTTGTTCTTTCTTTGCAAAGAGCAAAGGCATATTGTTCAGAACCACCGCTGGCGACGAAAATGACATCAGCAGAATTATCGATTATTTTATATTTCAGATCAACGAAAAAGCCATCTAATATTTCTATTGAGCGATCCTTAAGGACTTGGTCATTGCTGTATGCGATATAGGCAATTTTATACGACATTACTGATGGTTTAGATGTTAATTCTAATTCATACAAAAGTAGATCAAATTTGATCCAAAAAATAGGCTTCACACGATTTTACGAAGTTTAAAAGAAAAAAAGCATCGGTAAACCCCAGACTTTCAAATTCAATATAATTTGGAGTATGTTATTTACCAATTAATCTTGTATAATTATTCTTTAGCTAAATCAATTATCCAATTATACCAAAGCTCCATGCCTGTTCCCTTGGTCACTGATATTTCTAAAAAAGTGAGTTTTGAATTTATTCGCAATGCGTATTCTTTTACTTTTTCAATATTAAAATCGACATAGGGCAATAGGTCAATTTTATTGATGATACATAAATCAGATGATTGAAACATGGCGGGATATTTCAATGGTTTATCATCTCCTTCTGTTACACTTATGATTAAAACTCGTTTTTCTTCTCCTAAATCGAAGAGTGCCGGGCAAACCAAATTTCCAACATTCTCAATAAACAAAAAACTGTTTTCCTTAACATCCAATGAACGAAGTGCTGAATGAATCATATTTGCATCGAGGTGACATCCTTGTCCGGTATTTATTTGAATTACAGGCGCTCCAGCCGTTTGAATGCGTTCGGCATCATTAGAAGTTTGCTGATCACCTTCAATTACAAAAAGTGCTAAATTTGATGACAATGCTTTTATCGTAACTTCGAGTAAACTTGTTTTTCCCGAACCTGGTGAGCTTACAAAATTTAGTGCAACAATATTTTTCTTTTTGAAAAGGTTACGGTTTTGTTCAGCCTGTAAATTATTAGATTGCAATACATCCTTCTCAATTTTAATCGTACGGTTTTTGTGCTCCATTTCAGATTTACCTTGTTCTGGTAAATGATCGTGTTGAATGGGAACAAATTTATGAGGTTTAAGCCCACTTAATTCCTTTTCTATTGGATGTAAAATCTGATAATTTTCTTTTTCGCTGCAACCACAATTTTCACACATAATCTTTATTTATTATTTCGTAATCTATTTACTATCATATATTTATAGGTATTCAGGGAATTTCAATGGATATTATACTCAGCTCCTTCCCTTCTAATATTTCTGAATTAAAAGTATGGCAAATTGGACAAGGAGTAAGTAAGTCTTCTATTTCAAAAACCTCTAAACAATCCCTACATTTTGCTTTTCCTTGCACATAATTTATGTTTATGAATGCGTTTTCCATTTGTGTTCCTTTTATTGCCAACTCTAAAGAAAATTTTAGTGCATCAACTTCGACACCTGAAATTTTTCCTACCTGTAAATCAATCTTATTGACAGATAATGCTTTCTCGTTTTTGGCATAATCAGAAACGATAGTAACAATATTATATGCCAGTGCTAGTTCGTGCATAATCAATCCAAATTAACAAATACGTGGAAGTTGTTCTCCACTTAGTTTATCAACCAAACGCTTGCCTCCAATTTGAGTATTTAGCCATACTAAGCCAGGGTTTATATCTTTCAACTCACCAATAATTCTACTTTCTTTTCCGAGCGGATGTTTTTTCATTATTTCCAATACTTCTTTCGCATTTTCATTTTTCACTATTATTACTACTTTGCCTTCATTTGCAATATAAAGAGGATCAAAACCCAGCAATTCGCATACGCCCCTAACTTCCTCTTTAACAGGTATATCAGTTTCGTTAAGTTCAATTCCAATATTTTTTTGTTCGGCCAGTTCGCAAAGAACTGTAGCTAATCCTCCTCGTGTGGCATCGCGCATAAATTTAATCCCTTCTGACTTTTCCAAAACATTTTCAATAAGCCCATTTAGACTTGCGCAATCAGACATTAAATTGGTTTTAATATTTAATTCATTTCGGGCGCTTAAAATGCTAATACCATGATCTCCAATACTTCCATTTATAATAATTTTGTCGCCATTGCAAATGTTTTCTGCTTTCCCAATACCTTTGTTTCTATATATCAAACTTCCTATTCCGCTGGTATTGATAAACAATTTATCACATTGCCCTTTTGCCACCACTTTAGTATCACCGGTAACAATTTGCACCTGCGCCCTTTCTGCTTCTTCGGACATTGATTGCACAATTTTTTCCAATTTATACAATGAAAAACCTTCTTCTATAATAAAACCACAACTTAAATACAGAGGTTTAGCGCCGGAAACTGCTAAATCGTTCACTGTTCCACAAACAGCAAGCTTTCCAATATCACCACCTGGAAAAAACAAGGGATCGACTACAAAAGAATCTGTGGTAAATGACAAAAAATGGCTTTTAATTTTTAAACGTGCCGCATCGGTCATTTCTTCTAATATATCGTTTTTAAAATAGTAAAAGAACAAATTAGAAATCAACTCGCCAGTCAGAATTCCGCCACTTCCATGCCCTAAAAACACCCGATCATTTTCTGAATAAATCATAACTACTGATTTAATTTTCCGTATTTATAAAAAGCATGACAAGCTCCTTCCGAAGAAACCATGCATGCACCAATTGGATTTGCTGGATGACAATTTTTCCTAAATAAAGAACACTCATTTGGAATTTTTAATCCTTTTAGAATTTCGCCACAAATGCATCCATAATCTATTTTTGTTTCTTCAACCTCGACATCAAAATATTCTTCCGCATCAAAACGGCCATACTTCTGCCTGATTTTCTGGCCGCTACGAGGTATTACTCCAAATCCCCGCCACCAATCATCACGTTCTTCAAAAACTTCGTGTAGTAGGTTTTGTGCAATAGCATTCCCTTCGGGCTTAACCGCACGTGTATATTGAATCTCCACTTTTGCTTCGTCTTTTTCAATTTGCCGAACCAACATAAAAATACTCTGCAAGATATCCAAGGGTTCAAATCCACAAACAACACAAGCAATTGCATTATCGGCAACCAGCGGTTCGTAAATTTCACTTCCTGTGATTGTACTCACATGGCCGGGACAAATTAATCCGTTTATCTTGACTTCGCCTTCGGCGAGAAGTTTTAAAGCCGGAGGCATCACTTTATGGGCACTATACAGAAAAAAATTTTGAATCTTATTTTGATAAGCCTGCCGGACAATATATGCACTTGACGGTGAGGTTGTTTCAAATCCAATGCCTAAAAATATTACATTTTTTTGAGGGTTAGTTTTAGCCAAGTCCAATGCATCGGTGCTGGAATAAACGATTCTTATATCCGCACCCTTTGCTTTTTCTTTTTCCAAAGATGAAGTTGAGCCTGGAACCCTGATCAAATCGCCATAAGTGGTAATCATCACATTTGGCAGGCGACTATAAGCAATGCTTTGGTCGATATATCTTTTATCTGTAACGCAAACTGGGCAACCTGGTCCAGATACAAGTCGAATATTTTTTGGCAGCAAATCAATAATACCAAATTTATGAATGACCATTGTATGCCCACCACAGACTTCCATTAAATTGATGGATTTAACGGAAGATTGCTTAATCAAATTTATCATTTGAGCAGTCAATTCAGGATCTCGGTATTCATCTATAAATCTCATTCTTTTTTTAATCAATGTCTTCGCGATTAAGTCGCGCAATTTCAGTTAGTATTTCCAAAGTTTCATTTGCTTCATCTGTTGTTAAAATTTGAATGGCAAAACCCGCATGCAACAATACATAGTCTCCGATTTTAGGGTTTTCAAGCAATTGAAGATTAGCTTTGCGCATAGCACCGCCAACGGAGACTTGTGCTTCATTTTCATTAATTATTATTATTTTTGCAGGTATGCTCAAACACATATTTTCTCTATTTTATGGAATTAACGGATATTGATCTTCTCTTGGCAGCAATTGCCATTTGACCCAGAGCAATTCCTCCATCATTTGAAGGGTATTTATGTTGGGAATAAACCTCAAAACCATTTTCTCTCAATCGGGTTTCTGCCTTTTCCACTATATATTTGTTTTGAAAACTTCCGCCTGAAAGTGCCACTTTTTTTATTCCCTTTTCACTTCTTATTTTTTCAGAAACAAGAAGAATTGCCTGAACGATGGTATTGTGAAATTTTGCTGATATTACTCCAATTTTTTGTTTGTTTTCAATATCACATAAAAGTTCAACGAACATAGGTTTGAAAGATATAATATCCTTATAATCAAAAGGATAATATTCTTTAATATTTAATTCCAACAGGGCTTCCAAACGCATTGGAGCCTCTGCCTGAAAACTCGATGTTTTACAAACGCCCAACAAAGCTGAAACAGCATCGAATAACCGTCCGGCGCTCGAGCACAGAGGGCTATTAATATTTTGATCAATAACTCTGAGCAAAATTTCAACTTCCTTTTTATCCAATTCTTTTACAAAATCAAGATTCCAAATTTCATCTTTAAAATAGCTATACAAATAGGCTAAAGCCGATCGCCATGGCTGATCAGTAACTTTATCACCACCAGGTAAAGGAATGGCTTCGAAATGAGTATAACGTTCAAAATTGTTTAAATCGGCTATTAAGAATTCGCCACCCCAAATTGTTCCATCTGATCCATACCCTGTGCCGTCGAAAGCAATTCCAATGACTTTTTCATCCAATTCGTTTTCAGCCAAACAGGCTGCAATATGTGCATGATGATGCTGAACAGCAATAGATTCCAGTCCTGTTTCTCTGGCGAATTTTGTGGATAAATAATCCGGATGTAAATCGTGAACTACCAGATTCGGCTTAAATCTAAAAAGTTCTTCAAATCTTTTGACTGTATCTTTAAAATACGTGTATGTTTCCAGGTTCTTTAAATCGCCAATATGCTGACTAAGAATGACTTGATGATCTTTTCCGATAGCAAAGCAATTCGTCAGCTCAGCACCTGAAGCCAAAATTCCTTCAAGATGGAATGGAAGCTTAAAAGAGGCAGGTGCGTATGCTCGTGACCTTCGAATCATACGGCTCTGATTATTGGCAACAAAGCAAACAGAATCATCCGATCTATTTACAATATCACGATTATTTATAAGGATGGCATCATAAATAGCTCCTAAATTATTTTGGGCCCTTATATTATCGATAGCGATTGGCTCATTTGCATTATTTCCACTTGTAAGTACAACTATATCAGTTTTCAAGTGTTCAAACATTAAATAATGCAGAGGCAAATAAGGCAAAATGCAACCCAATGTTCCCAGTCCGTTATTAATAGAAAAGGGAAGTGCTTTTTTTTGTTTTAATAAAACAATAGGTCGCTGAAGCGATAAAATCAATTCCTCCTCAGTACTATTGAGTTCAGCATACTCTTTTACTACGCTGCTGTTTTTGAACATCAAAGCAAAGGGTTTCGCTTCGCGTGTTTTAGCTTTTCGAAGACGGATAACAACGTCTTCCTGGTGCGCATCGCACATTAAATGAAATCCTCCCATTCCTTTAATTGCCAGAATTTTTCCAGCATTTAGGTAGTGCGCAATTTTTTTTAGAATGAATGAAAAATCATCAATTTGCTTCTTTTTTTCGATTAAAATATAATGAGGACCACATTTAGCGCAAGCAATAGGTTGAGCGTGGAAACGCCGATCGTCTACATTCTCATATTCATCTGAACATTGCGGACACATAGGGAATTTGCGCATACTCGTACTTTTTCTATCGTAGGGCAGTGCTTTTACAATTGAAAACCTTGGGCCGCAATTGGTGCAATTAATAAAAGGATAATTTATTCGGTTTGATTGAGATTTCATATCAAGGAGACAATCCTCACAAACAGCAATATCAGGGCTAATTTCTGTTATTCTTGAAGTGTCATTTTCTTTGCTTTTCAGTATCCGAAAATTAGCAAATCCTTCTCTTTCAACTATTTCCCAATCAACCTGATCAATATTTGAAGCTGGTGGGGAAGCTATTCTAACAGTTGACAGAAAATTTTGAATGGCTCTTATAGTTCCTTCCAATTTAATATCAACTCCATCATTTCTATTATCAACCCATCCTTTAAGATCATAAATTTTTGCCAGACGATAGATAAATGGACGAAACCCGACTCCTTGTACCAAACCCGAAATCTTAATGCTAACAGCACATTCCTTGTTTTTTACTCCGTTATCAAAAATTTGAGTTTTCATCATAAGACTATGAGCTTAAATCGTATTTTAGTATTAAATATTATTGTTTTTCAGATTTCTACATTATTAAAAATTGTATTTCTATTTCCAAAAACTAAATTTGAAACACAATCCACATTATACCAACCCCCAAAGCCATTATCCCTCCAAAGAATCTTAAATAAATGGAAATATTTAATTTTTGTTTTTCATCTGCTTTATAAGTAATTATTCCAAGTGCATAAGCATAGGCAACCATTGCAGCAATAGTTCCTGCTCCAAATCCCCCCAGGTAAAATGCAGCACTTGATTTTGAAGGCAAAGCCAAGGTTGGTAATATAGCTACCAAATGAGAAAGACCAGCAACACCATGCACAATTCCAATAGTTAAAGCACTAAATAAATTTTGTTTATGCGTTTTAGTATGCTCGTGAAAATGCTCTTTTTGATGCTTATGCGAATGACGATGAATATGCACTTCCTCATCATGAACATGAGGATGAATATGACCCTGATGACCTCCATGATTTTTACGTAAACGAATAAGCGCCCACAATCCAATAGCTATTAGTAAAAATCCAACTATAAATTCGCCATAACCCGAAATCAAATCAATGGTAATCTGATCTTTAATCAGAATAAAAACGACACCTAAAATCAACATTCCCAACACATGACCTATTCCCCAAATCATTCCAATTGCCCATGATTTTTTCTTGCTGCTTATTGCCAGTGGAGTTACTGCCGCCAAATGATCTGGACCGGAAACTACATGAATAATGCTCATAATCACGCCACTTAACAAAGGAAGATCAGCATATTTTAATCCTTCGGCACTATGAAGTAAAAGGAATAGTATGTTACAGTTATCCATTGAGTAGAATTTATAAATACTAATTTATATCCAAACAACTATATAATTCTTCACCTTTCTTTACAACGGCATTTGAACATCCTTCGCGATTGCAAATGCCCAAAAAATGATTATATTCCAATTCCGGTGTGCAAAACAATATTTTTAGATTTCCACCACAATGGCAAGGCGCATAAGAACCTAATTCTATATTACATTCAGGACAATGGAAATTAATAATTTCCTGACTAATAATATTTATATCCATTGTAACTCTGTTTTTATCTCCACAAATTGGACTCAGGAATAGCAATCCTTTTTCTTTTTTTCTTTTTAAGAGAATGGTAATCGCATTATGCTTATTGAATTTCGTATTTTCATTCATTAGAATATGTCCATTCGGGCAATAGCATTCACGAATGATTTTAGGCTCCTTTTTCGATTCTTGTTCATCGAATTTTTGTTTCGGAATCCTCATTCTGCCTATGCTATCAAATATTTTCATTTATCTATATTTTTAATTCCGGAATTGTATCTTTACATTTTGTTTGATCAATTAAATAGTCGCCAATTTTTTTAAGTATTTTTGGAAACAATAGCTCAATCTCTGGACTAAACTTTTCACTATAAACACTGTCTTCAATTATTTCTATCGCAATAATTACAATATTGGGAGGAATATTATAGTTTAATTGTTTCCCCAATTCGATGGCGGTAAGGAATTTAATGTCATGAAGATTAGATAAATGTAAAGTCTCCTTAAAATCGTCAGGTGAAAAAAGGTAAATAGTACCAGGAATTCCTCCTCTGGTTTTAATGGCATCGAGAAAAACAACCATAGAATACCCACTTATCATATCCAAAATATCCAACCCACCTACAAAAGCGGTCTCATAAATTAAGTTTTTATGTGGATGCGTTTTTTGCAACTTCATTATCAGCTTAGGACCAATGCCATCGTCAGTAAGAAGCTCATTACCAATTCCATAAACCAATATGTGCTGCTTGTCTACCATTTTTTTACCTCGCTATCCTCTCCACTATTTCTCCCTTACTATTCTTAATCAAAACTTCCATAGGCATTTCTCCTTTCAGACTATGCGTTGCGCAAGAAAAACAAGGGTCATAAGCGCGGAAAGCCATTTCAATCATATTCAAAATTCCTTCGGAAACAACTTCGCCTTTTTTAATTAATCCCTGAGCCGCTTTTTTCAGCGACATACAAATGGCAGCATTGTTATTGGTTGTGCCAACAATTATATTGGCTTTAGTAACAATGCCTTTCTTATCGGTCCAATAATGGTGCGTTAACGTCCCACGCTGAGCTTCAACAATTCCAACGCCCTCTCCAACTATTTTTGTTATTGGGGTTTTTAATTCTTTGCCTGTAATATCAGGGTCGGTAATTAATTCCAATGCTCTTTCTGATGCATACATTAATTCAACCAAACGTGCCCAATGCATTGCCATCGTTGCATGTACAGGTTTCCCACCTAATGTTTTAAATAATTTTTCATACTCGATTTGAGCCAGCGGAGTAGCCATGCCATCGGCAACATTCAATCGGGAAAGTGGAGTTGCATGATACACTCCTGAATCCTGTCCCTCGACAAATCCGCTCCATCCTTTCTTTTTCAGATAAGGAAATTTAAGGTAACTCCAGGGTTCAACACGTTCTTCAATAAATTCAAGATATTCGTTTGAGGCATATTTGCAATGTTCCTGTCCATTCACGTCAACAACACGTACTTTTCCATCGTAAAAATTAACCTTATTGTTTTTATCAACCAATCCCATTGAATGCAGATTCAAACTATATGGCCCATTCACAATCAGATCGACATAATCTTTATTGCCGAGAACTACATCTTCAAAAATTTTAAGCGAGAATTTAGAGAATTCGATAAATCCTTTTGCTTTTTGTTCTATATCGGCACGTTGCTGTTCATTAATTCCTTTTCGAACTCCTCCCGGAATATTCATAACCACATGGGTCTGATGACCTCCTATAAGCGCCTGAATCTCCTGAGCAAGACGTCTTTGTTTTAGGACTTCTGTTCCTATTTCGACACCAACTTTGCCAATTACGCCTAAAATATTTCGTTCGGCAGGTGAAGAAGTTGGGCCAACAACAAAATCAGGTGCTGCAAGTGCATAGAAATGAGCGATATGACTGTGAACAAAATGAGCCATATAGAATAATTCCCTTAATTTTTTGGCTGTTGGAGGAGGCTCAACTCCATAAACAGCATCAGCAGCTTTGCCGGAAGCCATATGATGACAACCAGGACATACACCGCATATTTTTGTTACTATTTGAGAAAGCTCCTCTACGGGTCGTCCTTCAATAAATTTCTCAAAACCTCTTAATTCGGGAACCTGAAAATAAACATTGTCAACTTCTCCCTCATCGGTTAAAAATATCTCTATTTTTCCGTGGCCTTCGAGTCTGGTTATTGGATCTATAGTGATTCGCTTCATAATCAATTATTTAATGTTTCACTTTGTACTCTAATTTTTGTAATATTTATCGCCAATACTATTTTAGGTATCTCCCAGCTTTTCTAATTAATAGAATGGAGTTTCCTGATATATTTTCTCTTTTCTAATGTGACCTAATCCATTTCCCATTATTTTTCTTCTAAAATATGAGGATGGCAGGCTAAATCGATAAAGTGTTCCAGCAATGTCATCAATTTGTTCAATAATTTTTTTGATTTCTTCCGGATCGTTTGAATCGATCATGGTGGCCAGAGCAGACATCATTTTAGCTCCCGGATCTGTTATCCCTTCTGACGGACCATAACAACCCCTGCATGGTGCATTGCCTTCTATACATCGAACACCGCAACCACCGCGTGTTGCAGGCCCCATACAAATTACACCCTGTTCCAAAAAACAAGTTTTACCATCATCATCAATTTCAAAGGGACGTTTAAACTCTTTTATCAGTTTATTTTCTGTCTTTTCTCGCTTACATTCATCGCATTGCGATTTTTGATGGGCTCCAAGCACTGATCCTTTTGGAGGAAGTTCTGCACCTGTAACAATCGCCATAAATACTTCAACAAGTCGTTCAGTTTGTGGTGGACAACCTGGTAAATAATAATCCACATCTACGACATCGTCGAGTTTTCTAACATCTTCATAAAAAACAGGCAAATTTAATGTGCCTTCTGCAACTTTAGTCTCTGTTTGAGGTTCTACATGTTCCTGATTTACTGTACTTTCACTTTCGTGATAGGCTCGTTTGAATATGCCTTCTTTCGAACTAAAATTGGCCAGGCCAGGAATTCCGCCTAAATGAGCACATGAACCATAGGCTACGAAAATTTTCGTTTTTTTTCGCAGAAGATGGGCGATTTCTTCATTTTCACTATTTCGGATAGCACCATTGAATAAACAAACATCAATGTAAGCATCTTCCATTTCTTCTACATCTTTGTATTTTATGTCGAGTGCAATCGGCCAAAATACGATATCTGCAGCTCCAACAACAGTGAACAGTTTTTCATGAACATCGAGTATTGATACACAACATCCGCCGCAGGCTGCTCCCCAATAAATAGCTAATTTCAATTTTGGTTTAACTTCTTCAGTCATGACGTATATTTTTTATGATAAAACATCCATTGTGGTCTTAATACTGCAAGGACCTAAATTTGTTATTGTTTGTGTAAACTGATCGACCAGTTTGGCAAATTGCTTACCCTCGCTGGCACTGATCCATTCCAAATTAAATCGTTTCTGATCTATTCCCATTTGATCGATGTATTTTTGCAAGAGATGGAATCTCCTCAAACACTTGTAGTTACCTTCGTGGTAATGACAATCGCCCGGATGGCAACCACATATTAAAACTCCGTCAGCACCTTCGCGAAAAGCTTTTATAACAAAGGTTGGTTCTACTCTGCCAGAGCACATTACCCGAATAATATTTACATTTGCTGCATATTTTATCCTGGACGTGCCGGCTAAATCAGCTCCTGTATAGGAACACCAGTTGCATAAAAATGCTACTATTTTTGGTTGAAAACTCATAGTAAATCCTCCTCTAGTTCATATGACATTTGCATTAATCCTTCAATTTGCGAAAGAATTTGTTGATCAGTATAATGATGACATTTAATGGCTCCCGTAGGGCAACTCGATCCACAAGTTCCGCATCCTTTACAAAGTATCTGATTTACAACCGACACTTTTTTATCCGGATCAAAATGAATCGCTGTATATGGGCAGACTTTGACACAAGTCTGACAACCACAACATAACTCCTCATTTACTTCAGCGGTAGTAACTTCTACTTCGGCAGATCCTTTTTTTATGGCTGCTAAAATACGAGCTGCAGCAGCATTTGCCTGAGTAACTGAATCGGGAATATCTTTAGGTGACTGACAAGTTCCAGCTAAAAAGACTCCTGCAGTTGTTGTTGCAAATGGATCGAGTTTAGGATGCCTTTCGATATAGAAATCATTCCCGCACATACTAATACCTGTTGCATGTGCAATTTCTTTAGCATTATGTTGCGCTTCCATGGCAACCATCAATACTACCATATCAGCTGGTACTTCCAGACTTTCACCAGATAAAAGTTCATCTATTTCGATAATGAGATTACAATTGTCTTTTGGTGATGCTGATTTGATAAGTGGCAATGCCTTTTGTTGGTCAAACATCAAAAACATATGGTCTCGATTGAATGAGTTTGCATAAAATTCTTCATTGTCTTTACCAATGCTTCGCATATCGGCATACAAATTATAAACTTGCGCACTTGGTATTGCCATTTTAGCTTGCTTGGCCTGCTTTAAAGCGGTATTACAGCATACTCTTGAACAATAAGGATGATAATCCTGATTTCGGCTGCCAACGCAATGTATAAAAGCAATATGATTTGGTTCCGATCCATCGGAAGTCAACACATTTCCTTGTGATAGCATTTTTTCGAACTCCAGTGAAGTAATTACATTTTTGAGCTTACCATAACCATAGTTTGTAAGTGGAGTTGGATCGAAAGTTTTTAATCCGGTGGCAACAATTACACTTCCAAATTTGATTAACTCTTCTTTATCTTTGGATAGAATTTGAGCTTCAAAATTCCCCACATAGCCAAATATTTCTTTAATCTGAGAGGATGTGAACGCTTTGATATTAGGATGATTAGCAACTCGATTTACAATTTTTTTAATCAGTTCATTGGCTCCTTGAAAATGCGGAAAACTCAGATCGATATTTTTCAACATTCCTCCCAGCACAGTCTCTTTTTCTATTAGAAATACATTAATTCCGGCATTTGCAAT
>CAYPOW010000070.1:12436-13527 GCA_964412145.1 uncultured Draconibacterium sp. | reverse complement strand
GCGAATTTCCTCATTGGTAGGAATGGGCTGACCACCACCTCCAATACAACCACCCGGACAGGCCATCACTTCAATGAAATGATAAGGCGATTCTCCTGCAGCTACCTGATCCATTATTTGTCTGGCATTTATCAATCCATGAGCAACTGCAACTTTAAGCTCAACACCTTCCAGAAAACTCCATTCAGGTAAACAACCTTCAATTTTTATGGCTGCATCTTTAATGCCTTCCATACCGCGTACAGGTAAAATATTCAAATTATCAAAAGGCACTTCTCTTCCTGTAACTACCTCATATGCAGTACGTAATGCCGCTTCCATAACACCTCCAGTAGCGCCAAAAAGAACTCCGGCACCAGTCGATTCACCCATAATGCTGTCGAAAGTGCCATCTTCAAGGTCAGAAAAGTTTAAGCCTGCCTGCTTGATCATATGACCTAATTCGCGCGTAGTTAAACCGGCATCTATATCGCGGTAGCCACTATCTTTCATTTCAGGACGTCTGGCCTCAAATTTCTTTGCTGCACATGGCATAATGGCGACACTTACTATATCTTTTGGATCAATTCCTTTTTTCTCTGCATAATAAGTTTTTGATAAAGCACCAAACATTTGTTGAGGCGATTTACAAGTTGACAGATGACCCAAATGTTCTGGGAAAATATGCTCAATAAATTTCACCCAACCAGGAGAACACGAAGTAATCATTGGTAATTTGATGCTTGCATCCTTATCAACCAGTGCTTTTTTCAAGCGTTGCAAAAGTTCGTTACCTTCTTCGATAATGGTTAAATCGGCAGTAAAATCGGTGTCTAAAACTGAATCTACACCCATACGCTTCATAGCGGTTACCATTTTTCCGGTAACTCTACTACCTACAGGATAACCTAACATTTCACCAATGGCGACACGTACAGATGGCGCCGTATTCATTACGACATGCTTTTTCTCATCTCCGATGGCTTCCCAAACGCGATCGTAATAGCGCCTTTCAGTCAGAGCACCTGTAGGACAGTGGATTACACATTGTCCGCAATTTGTACAAACGGCCTCATTTAAAGGTAAATCCATAAAAGTTGAGATTTTCATGG
>CAYPOW010000070.1:0-12336 GCA_964412145.1 uncultured Draconibacterium sp. | reverse complement strand
CATTGCGTATTGTGTTCCGAAACTAAAAGTGCCACAATATCTTTACGGGCATTTCGAACTTTTGGTGTATTTGTCTTGATGACCATACCCTCTTCGGCAGGAATTGCACAAGAAGCAGATAAAACTTTTTGGCCTTCTACTTCAACAACACAAACACGGCAGTTTCCAGCTACGCATAAATCCTCGTGATGACATAGAGTGGGAATATGTACATTAATTTTTTTCGCAGCATCCAATATCGTTTTTCCTTTTTCGATGGATACATTTTTATTGTCGATGGTTAAATTTATCTTTGACATTGTTTTCCTTTCTTTAAAATTAGTAAATCATTTCTTCACGAAAATTCTTCACTATGGAAGAAAACGAATTATGAACTGATTGTCCCAAACCACATTTTGAAGCCACTCTCATGGTTTCTGTTAGTTTTAATAATTGATTTAAGTAGGAAGATGGCTTTTCGCCATGTTTTACCGCCTCAATTCCTTTTAAAAGCTGCTGAGTTCCAACTCGGCAAGGAGTGCACTGTCCACAAGATTCTTCTTCAAAAAATTCCAGATAATCCTTAAGAACATTATACATTGAACGGGAGGAATTAAAAATCATCATAGAGCCCCCCGTTGGAATGCCCTCAAATCCAATTATTTTATTTTTAAAATCTTTTCGCGGGACACAGTGACCAGAAGCTCCTCCAACTTGAACAGCCTTGGTATCGCCATTTCCAAATTCATTCACAAATTCATCAACGCCGACACCTAGCTCCAGTTCATAAATTCCGGCTTTAGATGTATCACCTGAAACAGAGAAAACTTTTGACCCGCGTGAATCGTTTGTCCCTAATTTTTTAAAGGGCTCAACACCTATTCGAACAATCATTGTGCAATACACTAATGTTTCCACATTATTAATTACAGTTGGTTTTCCATTGTAACCAACTTTAGTTGGATAAGGAGGCTTGTTTCTGGGTTCTCCACGTTTTCCTTCCATCGATTCGAAAAGAGCGCTTTCTTCACCACATATATAAGCTCCGCTTCCTGAGAAAACTTTAATATGAAAGTCCAATCCTAATTTTTGGATATTTTTATTGAACTTTTCAATCAGAGGAATTAAATCCTTTAATAAGAAGTTATATTCATTTCTCAGATAAACAAATCCTTCTTTAGCTCCGATGGCATAAGCACAAATACACATGCCAACTAAAACTTTACTGGGAACAACATCCAATATTTCGCGATCTTTAAAGGTGCCGGGTTCGCCTTCATCTGCATTGCAGATAACATATTTTGTATCGCTTTTTTCTTCTTTTGCAAGTTTCCATTTTAACCCAGTTGGAAACCCTGCTCCACCTCTACCTTTTAAACCAGAGCTGATAATTTGATCAATAATTTCGTCAGGCTTCATTGCCAGGGCTTTTTTGACTATTTCAAGTGGCTCGCAATTGGCGCAGTCAAAAATAATATCTACTCTTTTTAATTCTTTCTTATTCATAGTCTAAAGATTTGTAAGGTGTTTTGGATCGATAGCACATATAACTTCTACCGCTTTTTCAGGTGTTATTTCAGTGTATACCGTATCGTTGATAAGCATTACCGGCCCTTTGTGACACCATCCTAAGCAATTGCTTTCAGTTAAAGAGAATTGCATATCGCGGGTAGTTTCACCCATTTTAATTTTTAATACTTTCTCCAGTGCTTTTACAAGCTCTTCTTTACCAGCCATTTTACAGCTAATGGTTTTGCATACCCGAATAATGTTCTTACCCATTGGTTTTGTATACAAAAAGGTATAGAAAGAAGCAGTTCCGTATACTTCTGCAGATGAAACATCCAGAGCTTTCGCCACTTCAACCATTGCATATTCTGAAAGATAGCGTTCTCGCTCAACTACATCTTGCAAAATCGGCAACAGGCTTGTACGCTTATTCCCGTGCTTTTTTATAAGTTCTTGTATCAAATTTTCCGTCTGAACCATGATAAAGTTTTTTACTGTTATATTTTTCACAAATATATTGTAATTACTGTTATATTATTCACAATGAATTTATTCAACATTAAATTTATAGTCATTCTAAATAACAACTGCTTGTATCTATCTTATTTAGTGATTATTACAAATATTTTATGTGCTTATTTAGAAAAGAAAAAAGATCTAAATTTCAGCTTTTATATCAAAAAAAGCCTTTAAATATTTTTTGTTATAATTTGAAAAATGCTTCAATTAAATCGTTTGAATTGTAAAATATCTTTGTAATTTTGCGCCCGCTAGTACAACAGCACCCTGATTGATTTTAATTTAATTAATTAGTAACAACAAGAATCTGATTAATAGGCATAAGAGGCCATTAGAAGAGCGATACGACAAGATAAATGAAATGGTTAAGTTTATCTCGAATTAAGTCTCTGAAAATTTGGTAATTCCTGCTTTTGTTTCTATTTTTGCAGCCCATTTTGAGGATGGACAGATTCAACAAGTAAAATAATTGTAAATGAATACATTAAGTTACAAAACACAAAGTGCAAATAAGCAAACCGTTGAAAAAGAATGGTTACTTATTGATGCTGAAAATGAAATTTTAGGTAGATTGGCTTCGAAGGTAGCGAATATTCTACGCGGCAAGAACAAACCCTACTTTACTCCTCACGTTGATTGTGGTGATTATGTAGTGATTATCAATGCCGATAAAATTCGTTTGACAGGAAATAAATGGGATCAAAAAATCTACATGCGTCACACAGGTTATCCTGGGGGACAACGTACCAAAACAGCTAATGAGGTAATGGCGAGTAAGCCATTTGCCATGGTTGAAAAAGCGGTAAAGGGTATGCTTCCCAAAAACAGACTTGGAGCTCAGCTATTCCGCAATTTAAATGTATATGCTGGAACTGAACATCCACATGCCGGTCAAAATCCTAAAGCTATTAACTTAAATACAATCAAGTAATTATGGATATCATCAATTCCTTAGGCAGAAGAAAAAAAGCCATAGCTCGTGTTTATTTAAAAGAGGGCACTGGTCAAATCACTGTTAACAAAAAAGATTTCAAAACTTATTTCCCTACCGGGATTTTGCAATTTGTTGCTCAGCAAGCTTTTGAATTATCTGATACAGTTGGAAAATACGATGTTGTTGCCAATTTAGATGGTGGTGGAATTAACGGACAAGCAGAAGCTTTACGTTTAGGTATTGCCCGTGCATTGGTAAAAATTGATCCAGAATTCAAACCAGCTTTGAAAGCAAAAGGTTTAATGACACGTGACCCTCGTATGGTGGAACGTAAAAAACCAGGCCAACCAAAAGCTCGTAAGAAGTTTCAGTTCAGCAAGCGTTAAACTATTTATTAATAATTGTTTAGTATCTAAATTATTGAGACTTCTGTTTATTCAGAGCTACTTAGTAATTGCGTTATTAAAGAATGTAAACAAAAACAAAAAATGGCAAAAGTAGAATTTGACCAATTATTAGATGCAGGTGTGCATTTCGGTCACTTAAAAAGAAAGTGGAATCCAAATATGGCTCCTTATATTTTTATGGAGCGCAACGGTATTCACATTATCGATCTTTTCAAAACTCAGGCAAAACTGGAAGAAGCTGCCAATGCAATTAAGCAAATTGCAAAATCAGGTAAGAAAGTTTTGTTTGTAGCTACAAAAAAACAAGCAAAAGAAATTGTTTCTGAAAAAATCGCAAAAATAAACATGCCTTACGTAACTGAGCGCTGGCCAGGTGGAATGTTAACAAACTTTACAACTATTCGTAAAGCTGTTAAAAAAATGACTTCTATCGATAAAATGGCTACTACTCCCCAATATATGAATCTTTCCAAGCGTGAGCGTTTACAAATTACTCGTGAGCGTGCAAAACTGGAAAAAAACTTAGGTAGTATTTCTGATTTAAATCGTTTACCCTCAGCATTATTTGTGGTTGATATCATCAAAGAGAAAATCGCTATTGCTGAAGCTCGTAAATTAAACATCCCCACATTTGCTATTGTGGACACAAATAGTGACCCAACTTTAGTTGACTTCCCAATTCCAGCAAACGATGATGCTTCAAAATCAATTGCTTTGATCATTGATATAATGACAAAAGCCATTGAAGAAGGTATGATGGAAAGAAAACTCACAAATGACAAAGAAGAAGCCGATAATCGTGAGAAAAGTCTGGAAGCTGAAGAAAAAAAGAACTTAGTTGAAGCAGCTGAAGATAAAGATACTGTAAAACGACCACGGAAAAGGATTGCCAAGCCAAAAGCTGAGGATAAATCAGAAATTAAATCAACAAAATAAATTAAATAAGACACACAAATGGCTAATATAACTGCTGCTGAAGTAAACAAATTAAGAAAACAAACCGGTGCCGGCATGATGGATTGCAAAAAGGCATTGGTTGAAAGCGACGGTGATATGGAGAAAGCAATTGACTTTTTACGCAAAAAAGGCCAAAAAGTTGCTGCTAACCGTTCCGACCGTGATGCTGCCGAAGGTGTAGTATTATCTAAAGTTAATGACAATAAAACATTTGGAGCTGCAATAATGATTAATTGCGAAACTGATTTCGTTGCTAAAAACGAAGCTTTTGTAATTTATGCTCAAAGTGTTCTTGATCTTGCAATTGCCAATAAAGCAAAAACAAGTGACGAAGTGTTGGCTTTAAGCTTAAACGGCGTTTTAGTAAAAGATTCTTTACTTGATCAAATCGGAAAAATTGGAGAAAAAATTGAATTAGGAGCTTATGCTGTTCTTGAAGATGCATTCCTTTCTTCTTATATTCATCCAGGAAACCGAATTGCAACTATTGTTGCCCTTAACAAAGTAATTGATGATGTTGCTGAAATTGGAAAAGATATGGCTATGCAAATTGCAGCTATGAGTCCTATTTCTGTTGATCAGTCTTCTGTTGATCAAGCAATTATCGATCGTGAATTAGATGTTTTCCGCGATGTAATTCGTCAAGAAGGAAAACCTGAAGAATTGGTTGAAAAAATTGCTGCAGGAAAATTGAACAAATTCTTCAAAGAAAGCACTCTGTTAAATCAGGATTTTATTAAAGGAACAAAGACAAGCGTTAGCGCTCACTTAAAAAGTTTTGATAAAGATCTGACTGTTAGCAATTTCAAACGTTTTGCATTAGCATAAACAAGAAATTATTTATATCAAAAGCCATTCTTTAAACAAAGGATGGCTTTTTTTATTTATTAAAGTTCAACTTCTATATGCTTTTGAATAACTTCAATTAATTTTTCAGGGGAGAATGGCTTGCTGATATATTCGTTCATCCCAACAACAAAACATTTACGAACATCCTCTTTTATTGTGTTAGCAGATAATGCAATGATTAATGACGGCGATAAATTTTTATACTTTTCATAGGCTCTGATTTTAATGGTAGCATCAAAACCATTCATAACAGGCATTTGAAGATCCATCAAAACAATTTTAAACTGCCCATTTTGATAACGTTCAATAGCTTCTAAGCCATTTTCTGCTATTTCAACGGTAAACCCGAGTTTTTTCAATGTAAAAAATGCAATTTTCTGATTTATTTTATTGTCTTCAACCAATAAAACCGGCAATTGCGAAGGCTTTCTGATTGGAGTTTTTTCAAAAGCAGAGCTGATATTCTCCAAATCAACGGCAAACCAAAATGTACTGCCTTTGAATTCAGCACTTTCAAAACCCAATGTTCCACCTAAAAACGAAACTGTTTTTTCAGCCATTGCCAACCCAATACCTGTCCCTTGATATGCTTTAGTGCTTGACGAATCTCCTTGTGTAAAGGAAGTAAATAATTCAGTTTGATGCTCTTTCTTAATTCCAGTTCCCGTATCTTTTATACTAAATTTTAATCGGATACACTGGTCTTTTTGTTGCACTGCCTGAACAAATAAATGAACAAATCCTTTATCCGTAAATTTTATGGCATTGCTGATAAAGATAGAGAGTACCCGCTTGATTTTATTTTTATCTCCTACTATAACCTCTGGCAATCCCTGCGCAATAAAGCTTTGTAAATCTAACATTTTTACTTTTGCCTGATCCAGAAACTTACTTATTACGTCCTGAATAAGATCGCGCAAATTAAAAGTATCTTTCTCTAACTCCCATTCCCCCTTATCGAGCGATTCCAACAGCAACATTGAGTCGACCATTTCAAGAAGGGACATCCCCGAGCTATTGATATCCTCAACAAGTTCCAGTGCCTTTTTCTCATTTAAAATCGATTTCAACAGGGCTCCATTACCTAAAATTCCATGTAAAGGAGTTCGGATTTCGTGACTTAAATTAGCCAAAAACGACTCTTTACTTTTTATTCCAGCCTGCGCTTTTTCCTGTGCACTTTCAAGTTCCTTTTTAAACTGAACCCTTTCACTCAAATCGATACAATAAACCATTAGGCCATCAACTTTTCCATCTAAGTTTTTAGTAGGAAACAAGGAAACATTTAAATGTAATTCCTGATCATCCAGACAAAAAATAATTTCCTTCTCTTTTATAGCCTCTCCATTTTCACATACCTGCAATTCTATTTGCTCAAGTTTTGTTAAATAATCACCAATCTGAAGTTGCTTATTATTTAGTCCTATTAATTCGTCAATGGATAGATTTACAAAGGCTGAATACGCCTGATTTGCATAAGTATACTCAAGATTTTTATTTTTAAAATAAATGGATGCCGCAGATAAGGCTAAAAAATTCTGAATCTGCCTAAAAGCTAATTTAAGTGAAGAAAGGGGAAGATTGCCTTCAATAATGCTTTTTAACGACTGGATTTCTTTGTTTTTAGCCTTCAATTCAGCTTGAAGCTGCTTCAAAAGAACAGCTTGCTCTTTGTCTTTATTAGAGAGCATTCCCATTTTTTTCGTTACTGCAGGCGTTTCGACCACCTGTTTTATATGTTTTGTAATGTGAAGCATAGTCATTCAAATAGCCAATTGACAAGAATTAAGCCAAATTTCTATACAAATACATTAGGCTAATAAACAATAGTTTACAAAATTTATTTAAAAATTGCATTCTCAAATAGGGATTTTTTCCAAAATTCAAAAACCAATCAAGGTCTCCATTATACCTTTCACATCAAACCTACAGATGCGTTGAAGCTCTTCTGGTTTGCCATGCTCGATAAACTCATCCGGAATACCAAGCGATTTTATTTGAGCCGTATAATTGTGTTGTGCCTTGAATTCTGCAACCGCACTTGCCAAGCCTCCTTTTAAACTTCCATCTTCAATGGTGAGTATCTTTTTAAACTGTTTGAAAACAGTATGCAATAAATCCTCATCAATAGGTTTAAGGAAGCGCATATTAAAAAGGGCAATATCCATTTTATTTAATTTATTAATCGCTTCCAATGCAGAATTACCAACATGACCCAAAGAAAGAATGGCTATCTTTTTTCCATTTTTTAAAGTCTCCCCTTTTCCAATCGGTAAAATTTCAGGAATATTTTGCCAATGCTCCAGAACGCCTCTACCGCGAGGATAACGAATGGCAAATGGTCCCTGATTGTAATTTTCAGCTGTAAACATTAAGTTCCGTAACTCATGCTCATTTATTGGTGCAGAAACGACCAAATTAGGTACTGCCCGCATATAGTTCAAATCAAAAGCGCCGTGATGAGTTGAGCCATCTTCACCTACCAGTCCAGCACGATCGACACAAAAAACAACAGGTAATTTTTGCAATGCAACATCGTGAATTAACTGATCATAAGCTCTTTGCAAAAATGTAGAATAAATAACGCAAAACGGTTTCATTCCGGCTGCCGCTAGTCCTGCTGCAAATGTAACGGCATGTTGCTCTGCAATTCCTACATCAAATGCTCTATGAGGCAATGCTTTTATCAGCTTAATCATCGAACTTCCGGTTGGCATAGCTGGAGTAATTCCAACAATTTTATCATTTTTCTGTGCCATTTCCACTAAAGTATCACCAAAAACATCCTGATATTTTGGAGGTAGACCATTGCTGAATTTTGGAATTAGTTCACCCGTAGATTTATTGAAATTACTAGGCGCATGAAATGTTACCGGATCTTTTTCAGCTGTGTTTAATCCTTTGCCTTTTTTGGTAATAATATGTAAAATCTTAGGCCCCTGAATATCTTTTAAATCATTCAAAATGCGAATAAGACGCAAAATATCATGGCCGTCTTCCGGTCCAAAATAACGAAAGTTCAGGGATTCGAAAAGGTTGCTTTTTCGAAAAATGGAAATCTTTATTGCCGTCTCAATATTTCTAAAAATACGCTGTGTCTTGCTTACATATTTGTTTTTCGAACCCAACAATCGCCATATTCCATCTTTGATTTTATTGTATGTTTTAGATGTTGAAATATTAGTCAAATACTTGTGCAAGGCGCCTCCACCCTCATCAATAGAGATTCCGTTATCATTTAAAATAACCAATAAGTTAGCTTTTGAAACACCGGCATTGTTCAATCCTTCTATGGCCATTCCACCCGTCATTGCTCCATCGCCAATAACCGCAATATGGTGACGATTTTTTTCACCTTTTAACTGAGCCGCCACAGCCATCCCCAATGCCGCAGAAATAGAAGTTGAGGCATGCCCAACTCCAAAAGCATCGTATTCACTTTCCGACATTTTTGGAAATCCCGATATACCTCCTAATTTTCGGTTGGTCTTAAAAGCGTCTCGTCTTCCTGTTAAAATTTTATGAGGATAGGCTTGATGACCCACATCCCAAATTAATTTATCGTAAGGTGTTTTAAATACATAATGCAAAGCAATGCTAAGCTCAACAACCCCCAAACTCGAAGCTAAATGTCCTGGATTTGAGGATATCACATCAATAATATGTGCACGCAATTCTATTGCTAGATTCGCCAAATCAGCCGGATTAACCTTTTTTAAATCGTCAGGGTTATTTATGCTATTCAATATATTTGTTTTCTCCTCCACTTGTAATTTCTGCTAGCAAACAAAATTACTGAAGATTTTTGGTTTTATACGATTTCCTTTTCAGAGAACTTGTTTAGAACTTAAGCAAATTAGAAATAAAGAAAAGGTCAGCATATAAATTCCTATTTTTGTAAAAAATTTATCAATTGAAAAAAGGGCTCGCCATTCTTGGATCTACAGGATCGATTGGAACACAAGCATTAGAAGTTATAACGACGTCACCTGATCTTTTTTCCGTTGAACTAATTAGCGGCCATAACAATGCTGATCTATTGCTGCATCAGATTCATCGGTTTAAACCCAAATATGCTGTCGTAACCAACAAAATTGCTTTCAAAACTATTTCCCAAAAAATTTCCGATTCAAAAACTCAGGTTTTATTTGGTGAAGACAATCTTCTTAAAGCATTGGAATCACCTGAAATTAAAACAATACTTAATGCCTTGGTCGGATTTTCTGCTTTAAAGCCACTTATCCATTCAATCCTGCATAAAAAACAAGTTTTGCTGGCCAACAAAGAAAGTTTAGTTATTGCAGGTGAATATATTATGCAATTAGCTAAAAAAAATAAGTGCGAAATAATCCCTATTGATTCTGAGCATTCAGCAATATTTCAGTGTTTAATTGGAGAAAAAAAGGATACAATTGATAAAATAATTCTAACTGCCAGCGGTGGCCCTTTTTTGGATTTTGATATTGAAAAAATTAAAAAAATTAAACCAGCAGAAGCAGTACAACACCCCATTTGGAAAATGGGAAAAAAAGTTAGTGTCGACTCTGCAAGTCTTATGAACAAAGGCCTTGAGGCAATAGAAGCACGCTGGCTTTTCGATTTAAAACCAAATCAAATCGATGTAATTATTCATCCACAATCGGTTATTCATAGTCTGGTTCAATTCACCGATGGAAGTTTAAAAGCTCAACTCGGAACACCGGATATGCGTTATCCAATTCAATATGCTTTGCACTATCCTAATCGTAAAAATAATTCAATATCACAATTTTCGTTAACAGACAACCCTGAGCTAACTTTTAGGCAGGCAGATCGCAAAAAATTTCGTAATCTTGCACTCGCATTTATTGCTTTGGAAAAAGGGGGCAATATGGCGGCCATTTTAAATGCTGCAAATGAAGTGGCAGTTCAAGCTTTTTTGAATGAAAAATGGCCTTTTTACAGAATTCCGGAATTGGTTGAAGAAATGATGAGCTCACAGCCTTTTATTTCTAATCCAAATTTGGAATCTTATTTTGAAACAACAGAAAAATGCTTTGCAGATAGCGAGGCTTATATTAGAAAGCACACATAGAATATGGATATTTTAGTTAAAGTACTACAATTATTACTGAGCTTGTCAATTTTAGTAATCGTTCATGAGTTTGGCCATTTTGCAGCTGCAAAATTGTTTAAAACCAAAGTGGAGAAATTTTATTTGTTTTTCAATCCCTGGTTTTCTCTTTTTAAATTTAAAAAAGGCGATACGGAATATGGTATTGGTTGGTTGCCATTAGGCGGCTATGTGAAAATTGCTGGAATGATTGACGAATCGATGGATAAAGAGCAAATGAGCCAGGAACCTCAACCCTGGGAATTTCGTTCGAAACCAGCATGGCAACGACTTATCATAATGCTTGGTGGTGTAATTATGAATGTGGTTTTGGCTATCTTGATTTATATTGTTATGATGGCCGCTTTTGGAGAACAATATCTACCAACATCTTCTGTAAAATATGGTATTCAGGTTGATTCTTTAGGAAACGATATGGGTCTCATTAATGGAGACAAAATTCTGAGTGTCGATGGGGATGTTGTAGAGAATTTTCTGAAAATTCCAGCTCATATCATTATTGAACAAGCCAAAACTGTTCAAATTGAACGCAATGGCGAATTAGTTGATATACAAATTCCAAGTGGATTTCTTTCCAAATTAATAAAGTCTGAAAACCCAGGCTTTATATTGCCAAGAATGCCTGTACGAATCAGTGGTTTTGCTAAAAAATCGAATGCATTGGAAGCTGGTTTACAAGAAAAGGACTGGATTTTAGCCATTAACGGTCAGGATATTGAATTTTTCGATCGTTATAATTATTTTTCCGACAGTGTAAAATCTCATCCTTCGGGACTTGTACAAATACTAGTTGACCGAGATGGTCAACAAATCACGTATCCTGTTCAAGTAAACGATGAAGGCATGATTGGAATAACTGTTGGAGCCGATCCTGAAGGCGATTTTGTATGGACCTCTCAAAAATATTCTATACTTGCAGCTATTCCAGCAGGATTTAAAAAAGCAAATGACGGAATTACCAACTACCTGAAACAACTCAAGCTTTTATTCTCCCCCGAAGTTCAAG
This sequence comes from uncultured Draconibacterium sp., assembly GCA_964412145.1. GTDB lineage: Bacteria > Bacteroidota > Bacteroidia > Bacteroidales > UBA12170 > UBA12170. Next base: position 1,063 of record CAYPOW010000070.1, on the reverse strand, counting down.
CCTACAAATCTGTGGGTGGATTTATGCGAATCGGAAGTATTTTCCCAGCTACCTGGGATTGGGTTCGCTTTTGGGAACTAACTGCATTTCTGTCGATTATGTTAGCCGTTTTAAATATTTTACCAATTCCTGCTCTAGATGGAGGACATGTTTTATTTCTCCTCTACGAATTAATTGCACGAAAAGCGCCCAGCGATAAATTTCTGGAATACGCTCAAATGGTGGGTATGCTTCTGCTTTTCGCATTGCTTATATTAGCAAATGGTAACGACATCTATCATTATTTTATAAAATAATATCTTGAATAAAGCGTGGAAACTCCATTGACAAAAAAGGTCTATTTTTTTTCGGATGCTCATTTGGGTATTCCAGATGCTGCTTCAAGTAAAATTCGAGAAAAATTAATGGTTGAATTTCTGGAGAGTATTCGAAAGGATGCTTTGGAAATTTACATTATGGGCGATTTGTTCGATTTTTGGTTCGAATATAAAACAGCCATTCCTAAAGGATATGTACGTTTACTGGGAAAACTGGCCGAGATCACCGATTCAGGAATTCCGATTTACTTTTTTAGAGGCAATCACGATATTTGGGCTTTCGACTATTTGCAAAAAGAATTGAATATTCAAATTGAACGCCAACCGCAAATAAAAGAAATTCTAGGTAAGACATTTTACCTTGCACACGGAGATGGATTAGGAAAAGGCGATTACGGATATAAATTCCTAAAGAAAGTATTCGAATTCAAGCCTAATCAATGGCTTTTCCGCTGGTTACATCCAGATATTGGCGTAAGATTAGGTCTATTTTTTAGCTATAGAAGTCGCTATGCCCACGTAATTCGTGAACATCAAGAAGATCAGGAAAATAGTAAAAAACACATTTCCAAAACCAGACTGCCTTTATATGCTAGAAGCATTTTGGAAAGCGGAGAAAAAATTGATTATTTCGTGATGGGACACTACCATTTGAAAGAAAATATTGATCTTGGAAATAATAGTCGCTTTATTTTTCTAGGCGATTGGATTAGCCTTTTTTCTTATGGCGTGTTTGATGGTCAAAC
>CAYPOW010000069.1:0-13536 GCA_964412145.1 uncultured Draconibacterium sp. | reverse complement strand
CAGCATTTCTATCAATTGAATAATTATCCAATTGTTTAGTGTCCTTCATTTCTAAGGGATCTAATATCTTCTCTTTTAGGATTTCATTATAGGGTTTTCCCTCAATTCTTTCACAGACAAAAGCCAGAAGGCTATATCCAAAACTACTGTATGAGTATTTTTCGCCAGGCTCAAACAAGAGGTCTAACTCTCCAAAATATGCTATCAACTCTTCACTAGTATTAGTTAATCGTTCATACCATGCTTCATAATCAGGCGCCTCGCCATAGTGAGCTATACCCGAAGTATGTGACAGTAGATGATGAATAGTAATTTTATCTCCTTTTTCTTTAGGAAAATCATCGAGATAATTGGAGAGTTTACCTTCGAGTGATAATTTCCCCTCTTCGACAAGCTTCATTATAACGAAAGCAGTAAAAGCTTTTGACATCGAAGCAATTCTGAATTTAGTATCAATAGAATTGGGGACTTCAAATTCTCTGTTTGCGTATCCAAAAGCGTTTTCATAGACAATATTCCCTTTTTCCGCCACAAGCACAGCTCCATTAAAATCTAAATTCTCTGCGTAGCTATTCATCAATTCATTTATCTTTTCCGTTCTATCTTGTGCGAAAGCAGATAGTGTGATAATTGACAGGAGAATAATTAATCCATTTACTTTACATATCCTCTTTCTCATCTCTTTAAATTTATTTCATTCTGTAAAATCAGGAATTATTTCCTGCGTTATTCTTGGTTTTTTAATTTTTTAATCATTTCCTTCACTTTAGCATTATCAGGATTTAGGACCAATGATTTTTCATAATTTGTTATGGCCATTTCTGGATTCTTGTTTAACCGATATGCTTCACCGAGCTTATAATAAGCATTTGCCGATTGAGGATTCATTTCAATATTCATCTTAAATACTTCAATAGCATAATCAAGTAAGCCTTTCGATACAAAAAGGGTTCCGAGTGTGCTGAACTCACTTTCGCTGAAATATAATTGATTTTGATTGTCCGATATCAATTCCCGATACTTTTTAATTCCAGCATCTACACCTGAATTTTGGATCGATTTTTCTACCGCATAAGCGGCAGAATTGTCCATATATTTTTGAAGCGAACTTAATCTTTGTTCAATAAATGGTTCCCGTCTCCTATCCAAAAATTTCTCATAATAGTTAATCGCTCGAACATAATTCCCCTTCCTTTGATACAATTCAGCAAGCCTATGGTAACAATTGAGGTCGTGAGGAAAATATTCCTCTACATATTCGTATATTGAAATTGCTTCTTTTGTTTTTCCTCTTTCTTGGAGTTTGTCTCCTTGTCTGATAAGGGTAAATACAGGAATAGGAATATCGTAACCATACTTATTTGAAAGGTTATGATAATATTGTTTCAAATCCTCCAATCCATTTACCATTTGTTCATCGGGAAATTTATATTCTTTATAGAATGCTTTTAAGCCTTCTCTTAATCCGGGTGAAGGAATTCTACTGTCTATTTCGTTTTCCCCAAGGGGATTAATAATTAGAGTAAAATCCGTTTTCTTTCCTTCTTCAACTATAGTGGTGAGTCTGTTTACATAAGCCATTATTGGGGAACTCATTTCGGCAGTATCGCAGGTCATAAAAAGAAAATTCTTCAATGACCCCTCTTGACTAAAAAAAACCTTGGCTTTTCCGAGTAGATATTCGCTTACTGGTTGCCCCCAAAAAGGATTGGTCACAAAAGTGGCGCTGAAAAGATTCGCTTGCTCCATCAGGGTATATACGCCAAAAGATGCACCAGCTTGTGGTCCCAACAATATTCGAAGCGTTTCTGTGCGGTATTCTTTTTCTACAAAGGGGATTAGCTCTTCAGAAAAAAATCTTAAAAAGTTTTCTGCACCCCCCTTTTCACCTTTTTGATTTACGGGGAGATTATCTCTGTATCTATCTACATTCTGAACGCCAATAATGAGAAGTTGAGGAATTAGGCTTGCCTCCTGAAGGCGATTAACAATATGAACGGCTTCTGCAAAATACCCTCGCACTTGTCCGCCGTATAGGATATACAAAACAGGATAAGGCTGTTTTGATTCATTATAGCCCTGAGGAAGATTAACCAGGATGGTTCTATTCTCATTTAATACTTCCGAATGGAAAGTTCGAAATGCTCCGATTGATACAGGACTTCCATCTTCCTGGGCCATTAAAGAATTAGTAAATAGGAAAATGATCAATAGAGCAATCCTTTTTCCTCTATGCCCATTAATTATTTTGTTTTTCATATTTTTTCTTTTGATTAAATACTAAATATGGATGTTTTATATCAATTCTAATATTGCTTTTTTAATTGCCTAAGCATTTTCTTTGCATTGCTATTATTTGGATTTAATTCGAGCGATATTTTATAATTGATTATTGCCAATTCTCTTTGTCCATTTTTCATATAGGCTTCACCCAAACTATCGTAGGCATTTGATGATGAAGGATAAGCCCTAACATAAAGCTTGAAAATGGCAATCGCATCATCAAATTTTCCTTCATTTAAAAATCGATATCCCAATGTATTCAATTGTCGTCCGGAAACAATTTTATTCCTGTTATTTACCAGCAATGAATCAACAAACGCAACTGCTTGAGGCAAGCCTTCTGACTGCAAAATCTTGTAGAAAGGATTGTCAATTAACCGTTCAATATCCCATAAATCTTCAACACCGTAATAATTTTGCTTGGTTCCACAGTGAACAATTATCAAGTCTTTATGTGGTGCAATAAAAATGTTCTGACCAAAAGATCCACCAATAGAAAAATTTATTGTCGAATCAGGATTCACGATACCCTTCCAGTGATACTTATAGTATGTATTATTTAGCCATACTGAAGGTGCAGAATAGTAATCCTCCTTATTAAAAGTATCATCTTCCCGGATAGATTCAATAATCCATTTTTCAGGAATGATTTGTATTCCCTCCCAATTACCCGATTCCAGATACAGCCTACCATATTTAGCATAATCGATAGGCCTGGCAAACAAACCAGATGACATTTTTGTGAATTCGCTATCCTCACTATTAGACATCCAAAAGGCCGGATATTCCATACCGCAAGGTTTCCATATTTTTTCTTCTAAATATTCTAAAGCCGTTTTGTTTATTGCGCGTTCCAATATTAAACCAAGAAGTTCAGTGTTGAAGTCAAGGTATTCGTATTTTGTGCCGGGTCTGTAAGCAACATCAAGATTATTCATAAGATATTGCTTGAGCTTAGGATGCCCTCCTGCTATTGCCATACCGTCCCAGAGTAAAGGAAATTGCATATTTTTATACTTAAGCGTTGATTTATGCCTGTCGATTCCGGAACACATCATTGCCAAATGTTTGAGTGTAATTTGTTCAAATCTTGGATCACGCTTTATTAATTCGGGTAAATAGTTTGTAATGGGTTCATCCACACTTTTAATATAACCTTCGTTAATAGCAATACCGATAAGGGTACTCACATACGATTTGGTCATCGACAAGGCCATAAACAAATCATCTCTTTGGTAACCATTGAAATATTTTTCGTAGATGATTGTATCATTTTTTACAACTATTAAAGCCGTTGTATTTGACTTTTCAATGTATGCATCAAAAGTTGATGTTCCCAAACTCCTAATTTTATCTTCAAACAAAAATTCAATGTATTCTTCATTTAATCTTTTCATAAAATGAAAAGTATGATCTGATTTTGCTATCTTTTTAACAGGGTATTTATGAATATCACTATTTTCGGGAGGCGCTGCTGAAAAGACATACCACAATATATATCGTGGGCTATAAGTAAACATTAAGTATGCAAAGAAAAAAATTATAGCAATTAGGAAAAATACCGAAACTTTCTTAATTATTTTCATTGGTTTAATTGTTTTCTAACCGATCAAGCATTTTTTGTGCATTGGTATTATTGGGATTTAATTCTAACGACTTTTTATAATTAACAATGGCTAAATCATTCTGCCCATTTTTCATATAAGCTTCGCCCAAACTATCGTATGCATTTGATGATGAAGGATAAGCACGCACATAAAGTTTGAAAATGGCAATTGCATCATCAAATTTTCCTTCATTTAAAAATCGATATCCCAATGTATTCAATTGTCTTCCGGAAACAATTTTATTCCTGTTATTTACTAGCAATGAATCAACAAACGCAACAGCTTGAGGCAAGCCTTCTGACTGCAAAATATTGTAGAAAGGGTTATCAATTAATCGTTCGATATCCCATAAGTCTTCAACACCGTAATATGAATGACTTGTTCCACAGTGAACGATTATCAATTTTCTATGGGGTGCAATAAAAATATTCTGTCCCATAACACCGCCTATGGAAAAACTTATAGTCGAATCAGGATTTATAAAGCCCTTCCAATGATATTTGTAGTACGTATTATCGGGCCAATCTTCAGGATAATAATCATTATAATTAATCGTGCTATCTTCAACAGTAGATTCAATAACCCATTCTTTAGGAACGATCTGTTTCCCATCCCAACTACCCGATTCAAGATACAGTCTGCCATACTTAGCATAATCTATGGGTCGGGCAAATAAACCTGATGACATTTTTTCAAAATCACTCTCCTCACTATCGTGCGTCCATAAGGCAGGATATTCCATACCGCAGGGCTTCCATATTTTTTCTTCAAGATACTCGACTGCGGTTTTGTTTATTGCCCTTTCAAGCACCAATCCAAGGAGCTCAGCATTAAAGTCGTTATAATAAAACCGTTTGCCGGGTTCACTATTAATATCAAGACTTTCTAAAATATATTTACGAAGTTCAGGATGTCCGTAAGATATTGCTTTACCATCCCAAGGCAGAGGAATGCCTTTTATTGTTGATTTGTGCCGGGCAATTCCTGAACACATCATTAAAAGATGTTTGATCCTTATTTGCCCAAATCGCTGGTCACGTTTTATTAATTCGGGTAAATAGTTTGTAATGGGCTCATCCACGCTTTTAATATAGCCCTCGTTAATTGCAATACCAATAAGTGTGTTTACGAAAGACTTGGTCATAGACATAGCCATAGACAAATTACCTCTTTGCAAACCATTGAAATACTTTTCGTAGATTATTGTATCATTTTTTACAACTATTAAGGCTGTAGTATTTGTTTTTTTAATGTATTCCTCAAAAGTTGATGACCCTACACCCCTAATTTTATCTCTGAATAAATTTTCGACGTATTCTACTTCTAATTTATTCTTAAAATGAAAAACACTATCTGATTTTTTTATCTCTTTTGTAGGGAATTTTCTGAAATCGTCATTTCCGGGAGGCGCCCCCTCAACAACGTACCTATAAATATATTTTGGGTTATAAGCTATTAATAAGTATGCTAAGAATATAACTATGATAACAAGCAAGGAAACCGAAACATGTTTAATTATTTTCATCTGTTTTGAATATATTTAGTTTGATAATTTCAGATCAATCTAAACCAAGCATATTTAAGATCTCCTCAGCTATTTCCATAGCAACATTATTGTCATAATTTGACAATACAATTATGGAATAGGATGATTGAAAATCCATACCTAAAAATGTAATAACACCAGGAGCGCGGCCTGCTGCTCGATATGTTGTTTTAGGAAATAAATGCTGGTCGTCAGGAGAACCTTTCAAGCGATTAATGACATACTGAGTATATTCAGTATTTAGTAGTTTACCACTCCGCAAGGCTTTGTCGAATTTCAATATATCTTCAATCGTAGAATAGCCTCCACCTGCTGGAGTTCCTCTTGGGGGCAATATATCCAGATTATCCGCTTTATATGCTTTGTTTACTTGACCACTTGGTGTCATACCGGAATAGCCTGAGGCACGGTTTTCAATCGGATTGTCTCGAAAATAGGAGTCAGAATTTGTCATCCCTGCTGCTTCGTAAATATTCTTCTTGATATAATCAAAATAATCCATACTAGATATTTTCTCAATAATTGCTCCAGCTACCTCATAACCTGTGTTAGAATGCTGAAAGTTTGTTCCGGGTTCAAAATCGAGAGGAAGATCTTCTATAAAATCCATATAGTCAGAAACCGACATAAGCTTATCTTTATTCGCTATATAATATTCGTTTGACCAGTAATCGCCCCAACCCGATCTCATATTCAGTAAATGCCTTATAGTTACTTTTTCGGCAATATTCCTAGGAAACATATCCAAGTATTTTCCAATAGGGTCATCAATTGACAGTTCTCCTTTCTCCATCAATTGAGCGATGGCAACAGTTGTGAAAGTTTTATTTATCGATCCAAGATTAAACTTTGTATCGATTTTATTTGAAATGATATTTTCTTTTGAAGCATATCCATAAGCTTCCTTAAATATAGGAGTCCCATTCTTTGCAATCATTAAAACGCCTGAGAATTCATTCACATTACTCTTTTTTAAGAGATATTGATGTAGTTCTTCAAGGTTTGAGAACTGAGCTTTTTTTTCATTCCTACTTGTATTGGGAGGCTGCTCAGGCCTGAACACAATCGATACAATACGATGAGGGGCATCAGATTCAACCAGCAAGCTTAAATTCAACCAAGCATCTTTTGTCTCAGATTTCAGTACTATACTGATTTCGTTGGGTATGGTTTTTATAATAGCAACCAGATTTACTTTACCAAACATTGTTTGGGTTGTTTGGAAAATCCCTTTATGAGCTTCTAATGGAAATGCATCTCTAAAACCAGGAGCATACTGATTATTAACATAATCTTCAAGTTTATACGAACTTGTTCCGTTCAGAAGTTCTATGACTTCTTTTACCCGTTTAGCAGCAGGAGTGCCAGCCAAATCCTGGGCAATACCTTTAGTTAACAAAAATCCTAAAAGGATTAGAAAAGTTATTTTTTTCGTAGAACTCATAACTAACAGTTTTTGATAAAAATAATCTTAACATATTCATGACCACTATTTAAGGAAAATGTTACACTAGTTTGTGATAAAATAAATCATCACTCCACTTGTTTATAAGCTTGCTTTACACTTTTAAAAAGCTCTATTATCCCACTTTCATTATTAACACTTACATCACAAATATTATCTTCCATTTCCCGATCAATTAAAACTAAATAGGGATCAATGCCTGCTTTTGAAGGAATTCTGTCGGTTAAAATCTGAATTTTATTCTCAGATTGCGTAAATAAATGCTTTTTATAATAATAAGATTCACCCGTTTCATCCATTAAAGCAATATATATATAGTCTTTTAAATGTGCTTCAGTTTGATTCCCAATGCTATCAGCATAAAATTTAACTGCGCTAACATCAAGATTTACGATGAAATTGCCATCATCAAGTTTTTGATAACTCGCCGAGTTTATCTTATTATCGTATAGAGTAATTTTCGTGAAAAGATCGGACACCAGGTATTGCAAACTATCAGGACAAACTTTATTAAATTCGTCCAATAAATCAGTTGCTAATGCAAAAGTATCGAGCCTGTAACCATATCTATCCACAATTCTTCCTAAAGCCATCCCAACAGAATCTTCACCGAGATAATCTTGTAATGCATACATTACAACTGAGCTCTTCTTATATCCAATGTATGACTGCTGAACGGATGATTCGGCCAAAGATCTCTCTCCCTCTGCATCTCTTTTCCTTCTTAATAGATATGAGCGCATTTCGTGCTTGAAGTATTTTCTACCGATCTCTTTTCCATACTTTTTTTCAATCAGCAAGCCCATTACATATTGCGTTATAGTTTCGGTAAGCATAAAAGCGCCCTCAGCATAAGCTGGCGTGACGATACCGGCCCACCAGTGATGAATGTTTTCGTGGGCTGCAATACCATATACAATATCAATATCATCCTCTTCAAAACGAGTAATAAAACCTTCTGATTCAATCCATACAAAAGTTGTTGGAAAATGCCGTGCTGCGCCCACTGACATATAATCTGGGATTTCAACTACCCTTAAATCCTGATATGGATATTTTGAAAAATATTCATTTCCATAATCATAAGAATCTTTCAATCCATCCATAATCCGCTGAATATTATATCCATGCTTTGGATGATAATACACCTCAACATTTACATCTTTATATTGCTCTTTAGCAACTGCATACCTACCCGAAATAATCGGAATTTCATTTTCAATAATAGTATCCGTTTTATAATGAAAATAATTGCGATTATTTTCTTGCCAATTCTCAACTAAATGTCCACCACTAATCACAGTTTGATCCTCAGAAGTACTAATAATGGCCTCGTAATTGGGTCGTGATAATTCCATTATTGCCTTTGTTCGGTCAGCCACATTTACTTTTGGGGCGTCCGATTTAGGTGATAAACCAAACTTTTTCCTTACGTTATCACTAATAATTTCCGCATTTACATTATAGCCCACCAATGGAAAATTTATTGAGGAAAAACTAGACAACTTCAAATAACTACCATTCTCTACAATCTCATTTTTTGGCTGATTCTCGGTAAATCCTCTTGCAATAATATCATAATTAAAACTTAGAGTGAGGCTATCATCTGGATGCAAAGCTTCATCTAATAGAAATACACGAAATCCGAATTCTTCAGCATGGAGGATTTTCGCATAAGGTTTATCGAATTCTAGAGGCTGCAGATTACATAAATTCCAATCATTTAAATTGACTTGAATTTCTTTAATTGGAGTTGCTTGATTATTAAATAGAATGTATTCACCTTCTATATTAACCATCCTCTGTTCTGGAAATATATCTACCTTTAAATTAATGTCAAGAATTGTAGGCTGAGGCAAATGCATGTATTTTGCGAACTTTTTCTCATACTCAGCTTGCATTTTATTCGATTCATATTCTGATTGATAGGGGTTTAAAATAAATTTATTATAACCAATAAACAAACCAGCCACAATAAATAGTACCAGTAATATACTTATACCACTAAGTTGATCCTTAGAAATATGTGAGAGCATATATTTCAATCTAACTCGTATAGAATTCTCGTTTGATCTTCTCCACAGCAAAATTGTTATCCAGACAATAATTGCCCCGAAAAATAACCAGTAAATCGTATACCATATCATGCTTTGACCGTAGTGTCCAAATCCATTAATATTAGAATAAATGTATTCCGGAACACGACCAATTCTAAACAAGTAGTTATCAAAATTAAAAACTCCGAAAACCAGCATATCTGCAATAAAATAAAGAGCTGACCAGAAAAAGCCGATATATTTATTTGGACTAAGATTCTGAATAAACAATACTATAATAGCCATATGTAGAAAGTTGAAAAAGTCCACACCAAAAAGCTGTTTGAAATACAGACCCAATTCTATATCGTAAAAATCATAAATAAATATTTGAGATAAAACACCCCCCAAAATAGCTAGACCTAGATATAAAATATATATACCTACAAGAGTTAAAAGCTTATTTGAATATGAGAACCAATTTGGGATAGGTAAGGTATTAAAGATTTCATCTGTTCTATAATCTTTTTCTTTCCATACTAACATTCCGCCAAAGAATATGGTCATAGGCATCATATACAACCAGAGATGGAATGTTTGCCTGATATACCAAGAAGTAAAAGGATATTTATAACCCGTACTGCCACCCAAAGACCCACCAAAATTCGTGATTATTTGAGAGATTGCGAGAAAAGTAAGTATCAAAAAAGCAGGGTGCATCACTATCCTTTTAAAATCCTTCCAAGAAACTGAGAGACTTTGAGCAAGGGTAAATAACTTTCCATTTTCAACGGTACTTTCAGGAGCAGAAATGTTGTAATCTATTAAAGATGTATTATCAGAAATAATGGGCATTCTCTTTTTTCTTTTTTCCAGAATCGCAACAAACTTAAACTTGCGATAGGTATAATATAAAATTGTCAAACTGACTATTAGCCAAATAATCCTATTCAATAAATAGGTTGCATTAATAGGCAAAAGCAGGGTGTTCATATCTACTACAGTCCAAAATTTGGTGCTAACTGCCATTGATGAAATTCCAAAAGGATCCAAAAGAACCTTCAATACCTCATTATCCATTTTATGAAGCATCACCCCTACTATCCCATATATGGCAAGAAAAGCAACCCCAGCCAAATAAGTAGCAGTCATCTTACGTGTAAGTGTAGCCAAGGAGAAAAAAACGCTCCCTATAAGTAAAAGATTTGGAATTATTATAACAGTGAAAGGGAGAAGATAGCTACCTAATTGGAATGCACTTGAATATTGAGCTGGCAATAGCATTATTCCTAATTCAAAGCCTAAAATTACCCCAATAAATATCAATAAATTAGCCATATAAGCTCCTAAAAACCTTCCGCCTAAATATTGAAATTTACTTATGGGTCGAGAGAAAATCAATTCATGAATATTGGCCTCATAATCTTTGGCCACACTCCGTCCAATAATCATCATCGTAAATAAAAGACTTACAACCCCTAATCGCGCCATTATTTGAGCAATAACTATAGGAGCATTATGCCATTCTTTGCCGTGACCTATACCCATAAATTGTGTGTTAGGATCTGTGGTCATAGTAAAAAGCAAGGCAGACCCAAACAAGATTAAAGTGAAAATGAAAAACGCAGGACTTTTTATGTTTTTCTTAAATTCTAACAGAAATATCTCTTTAAACATACGGCAATTAGTTTGATAAGGTGTAGAAATAAACATCTTCAAGAATAGGATCAACCAAAGTAAAATCCTCATCAGGTGAAGTTTCATTATATATTCTCACAAAATTTCTTCCAGCAAAAAGGCGAGTTGATATAATCATATACCTACTCTTTACTTCTTCAAAATCATAATCAGTTACATCTTTCTCCCATACTTTGCCTTCAAATTCTTTTATAATTTCTCCTGGAACAGTTTGAAGCCTAATTTGGCCTTTGTCTATTATAGCCATATTAGAACATAAATTACTAACGTCATCTACAATATGAGTTGATAAAATCACGATAATATCCTTTCCTATTTCAGCTAATAAATTATGAAACCTTCTTCTTTCATAAGGATCGAGACCGGCTGTTGGTTCATCAACAATGATTAATTTAGGATTTCCGATTAAGGCTTGTGCAATCCCAAAACGTTGTTTCATCCCACCAGAAAAAGATCCTATCCTTCGATTACGTGCATCCCAAAGGTTTACCTTTTTCATTAAATACTCTACAACTTCCTTTCTTTCCGATTTATTACTTATCCCTTTTAACATGCTTAACTGATCGAGTAAATCAATAGCTCGATCTTTCGGATAAAAACCAAATTCCTGAGGCAAATAACCCAGAGTTTGCTTTAGCTCCTGTTTCTGACTCAAAACATTCAGATTATCAAGCCAAATTTCTCCATTATCAGCCTCTTGCAGAGTTGCAATAGTTCGGATAAGGGTAGATTTACCCGCCCCATTAGGCCCAAGCAAACCAAACAATCCTCTTGGAATTGTCAAGGATACATTATTCAAAGCTTGAACTCCGTTGGAATATGTTTTCGATAAATTGCTTATTGTCAGATTCATATTTTAAAAATTTATTGTTTTAGCAAAATTGCCCTCAAATAATTATATTTGAAAATATATGTGACAAAGTGAGCTTTTTTGTGATGAACCAACGTATTTAGTGATAAATAGATTTCATCACAAAGATTTTATATTCTTTCAAAAAATGAATTACTTTGTATAGGATATCACAAAATGAGAAAAGAAATTTTATTCAATCTTGGATTTTGGCTATTGCTTTTGGCTGTATTTATACTTTCCAATATGCGTTTTGAATCTTTTGCAAATTCATTGAATACCGCCGTGCTTGTTGTATTTCCACTTATCATTCCAGTTTACATTCATCATTTTATCTTCAACTACTTCATCTATCGCAAGAAATATATTTTGTATTCATTGAGCACTCTATTTTTAATCGCATTTTTCGGCTATATCATCAATGAACTACAATATTATATAAACTCAGAAGGTAGCTCAGAAACCTATGGAGCACTTTTGTTCGTAATGATTTTATATACTGGAGCAAAATACTTCAGAATTGGAGCACAACAACAAATGCGTATTAAAGAAGATGAAGAGAATAGAATACGTATTGAAATCTATTTAAAAGAACTCGAAGCCAAACAATCACAGGCTGAACTAAGTTTACTTGAATCTCAAGTGAATCCGCATTTTTTATTTAATTCACTCAATAGTATCTATTCTTTGATCTTAAGTAAATCAGATATTGCTGCGGGTACCGTGATGAAACTCTCCGATTTAATGCGCTATCTTTTAGAAAGTTCAAAAAAAAGAAAAGTACTTGTAAAACACGAACTTGATTTCTTACAGAACTATATTGATTTGGAAAAGATTAGATTAGGAAATAAAGCGAAAGTTGTAACAGAATTTCATGGGGATGTTGGAGGTAAAATTATTTCACCTCTCCTTCTAATTCCTTTTATCGAAAATTGTTTCAAACATAGTATAAGTGTAGATTCCAAGAAAAACTTAATCGAAATTTATGTACAAGTTAACGAAGAACGGCTGATTTTGAACACATCCAATAATATAGCCCCAAAAAGGATTAGTCCTGCAACAAAAAGAAAAGGAACAGGCATTGAGAATGTTAGAAAGCGCTTGGATCTTTTGTGTCCTGGAAAATATCAACTGGATATAAGATCTGAAAATGAAAAATTTATTGTAAATTTTAACCTTGAAATTTGATAAATCAATGGAAATTAAATGTTTAATTGTGGACGATGAAGTTTTAGCACAAAATGTTATAGAAAACTATATCTCTACTATTCCTACACTCAAGCTTGTAGGCAAATGCGATAATGCTATTGAAGCTATTTCATTTTTGCACAACACCAAAGTTGATTTACTATTTCTTGATTTGAATATGCCAGAATTAAGCGGTCTGGATATGCTTAAAACATTATCAAATGCACCTAAAGTTATTTTGACAACAGCTTATACCGAATATGCCCTCGAAAGCTATGAATATAGCGTAGTCGATTATTTATTGAAACCGATTAAACTTGAGCGTTTTATTAAGGCCGTAAATAAAGTTGTTGAACTATTAAATCGACCGGATAATATACAATTCCAAAATGAAGAAAAAGAATTGCTTACTATATTTGTTAAGGAAGATCACACAACTTACCAGATAGATGCGAATAAAATTTTATTTATCGAAGCCTATGGTAACTACCTAAAAATTCATACAACAGAAAAAGTTTATGTTTCACGTGATACTATGCAGGAAATGGACAAAAAACTTTCCGACGTTCAGTTCTTACGAGTACATAAATCCTATATAGTTTCATTAACGAAATTAAATTCCATCAGTGGTAACAGAATAAAAATTGGAGGCCAAGAAATTCCTATAGGGGATATTTACAAGCTAAAGTTTAAGCAAAAAATTGAATCCTTAGGTAGAGGGAAATTGTAGCTCTTTTGGATTAAGCAGAAAAAAATCTATTATTGTCATTCAATAACAAGTATTTAATCTAAAGGTGATACTCTTTTGATTATTTCTCTCCACACTTGGGTTTTCCTTCAACATTTCAATCATTCCTTATCAA
>CAYPOW010000068.1:10997-13574 GCA_964412145.1 uncultured Draconibacterium sp. | reverse complement strand
GGAATCAAGTGGATAAGGGGAAAACTTGTTTATGGCAAAGAATACATTGTTTTTGGTAGACCCGCCCTGTTTAATAAGCGTTTCAACATTACGCATCCTGAGATAGAGGCAATTGACTTGGAAAAAGAGGATATAATAAACATCAAGCTTCAGCCTTTTTACAATTCAGGGGAGAAATTATCACGGCGTGGACTTGATTCTAAGGGAATTGCAAAAATTATTTATGGAGCTTTGAAATCATTAAATGGCGTGATTGATGAAAATCTGCCTCCTTTGCTTCTTAATAAATATCGTTTTATTTCACGCGAGGAGGCTTTGCATGCCATTCATTACCCCGAAAATTTGAATCAACTGGAAGCAGCCCGTAAGCGTTTAAAATTTGAAGAATTGTTTTTTATTCAGTTACGTTTGCTGAAACAAAAACTCATTCGAACTGAAAAAGTGAAAGGTCATATTTTTAATAAAGTTGGTGAGAAATTCAATCAGTTTTACAGCAAAAATTTACCTTTTGAGTTAACGAATGCGCAAAAAAAAGTAATGCGCGAAATTCGTATTGATATGGGTTCCGGCAAACAAATGAACCGACTTTTACAAGGCGACGTGGGAAGCGGTAAAACTTTGGTGGCTTTGTTGGGAATGCTTTTGTCGGTTGACAATGGATATCAAACCTGTATGATGGCGCCAACTGAAATATTGGCCCAACAACATTTTAACAGTATCTCAAAGTTTTTGCAAGGCCTCGATATAGAAATAGAATTATTGACAGGATCAACCAAAACAAAAAAGCGCAGAGAAATCCATCAGGCACTTTTAAATGGAGATTTGCAATTATTGATTGGAACTCACGCACTTATTGAAGACACAGTACAATTCAAGGATTTGGGTTTTGTTGTCATTGATGAACAACATCGTTTTGGCGTTGCACAGCGTGCCAAGTTATGGAGCAAAAGCCACATTCCGCCGCATGTGCTGGTTATGACGGCAACACCCATTCCAAGAACACTTGCTATGACTCTCTATGGCGATTTGGATTATTCAGTCATTGATGAATTGCCTCCTGGAAGAAAAGCTGTTAAAACGCATCATTTTTATGATAAAGACCGATTGAAAGTTTTTGGTTTTATGCGTCAGCAAATTGAAGAAGGCCGTCAGGTTTATGTGGTTTACCCTTTAATCAAAGAATCGGAAAGTTTGGATTTAAAAGATTTGGAAGATGGCTACGAAAGTATAGTCCGCGATTTTCCGCGCCCAGAGTATCAGGTAAGTATTTTGCACGGGAAAATGAAACCTGCTGATAAAGATTTTGAAATGGCACGATTTGTAAAAGGAGAAACTCAAATTATGGTTTCAACTACCGTGATAGAAGTTGGAGTTGATGTGCCCAATGCTTCCGTAATGGTGATTGAGAATGCCGAACGTTTTGGCCTGTCGCAATTGCACCAATTGCGCGGAAGAGTGGGGCGTGGAGCAGAACAGTCCTTTTGCATTTTGATGTCGAGTTATAAATTAACGGTGGATGGTAAAAAGCGTTTGCAAACAATGGTAGCTACCACCGATGGATTTGAGATTGCCGATGTTGATTTGAAATTGCGTGGCCCTGGCGATATGCATGGCACACAGCAAAGTGGAATACTTGATTTAAAAATTGCTGATCTGGCAAAAGATGAGAAAATACTCCGTTTTGCAAGAGAAAAAGCAATGGAATTACTCGAAATGGATCCTCATCTTTCGCTTCCCGAAAATAAACAAACAGCCCTTGAACTGCATAAAATGGAAAACAAAGGAAAAAATTGGATTGAAATAAGCTAAATTATCGATTTATTTTCCTTAAAAACAAGTGCTTTACTCACGTCCAATCTGTATTTGGTTCGAAAAAAATACTAATTTTGCATTCAATTAAATCTGAATTGAAATCAAAAATTTGAGAGGTCAATTCATCGATAATCCTATTAAAAAGAAATTTCAAATGAACTTATCATACAACTGGTTAAAAAAATATGTTGCTTTTGATGTTGCACCCGAAAAGCTTGGAGAATTGCTTACTGACTGTGGTCTTGAAGTAGAGAAAATAGAACGTGTTCAATCTGTGAAAGGAGGCTTGGAAGGAGTAGTTATTGGCGAAGTACTTACTTGTGAGAAACATTCAAATGCTGATACGCTGAGTGTTACAACAGTAAACATAGGCAATGGAATTGTTTTGCCAATTGTTTGTGGAGCCCCCAATGTAGCTGCCGGACAAAAAGTGCCGGTTGCAAGAGTTGGAACTATATTGTATGATGGTGACACGGGATTTAAAATCAAAAAGTCTAAAATTCGGGGTGAAATTTCTGAAGGGATGATTTGTGCTGAGGATGAACTTGGCTTAGGCACTATGCACGATGGAATTATGGTATTGGATACACAAGCTGTTGTTGGCTCTGCTGCAAAAGATTATTTTAATATTGAGGATGATTATCGATTTGAAATCGGTTTAACGCCCAATCGTTCCGATGCTACTTCGCATATTGGTTCTGCTCGCGATTTAGTTGCAGTTTTAAATCAAATGAATGGAAATCGCGAAAGCAAATTAATGCTTCC
>CAYPOW010000068.1:4676-10897 GCA_964412145.1 uncultured Draconibacterium sp. | reverse complement strand
TTAAAATCAGGAATCACCTCAAAAACAAAACGAATGTTTCTGGAGAGCGCTTATTTTGAGCCTACTGGTATTCGTAAAACATCTAAATTTCATGGTTTGAAAACGGATGCTTCTTTCCGTTACGAAAGAGGTGCTGATCCAAATATTACCATTTTCGCACTTAAAAGAGCGGCTCTTTTGATGAAAGAATTGGCCGGAGCCGATATTAGCAGTGAAATTAAAGATGTGTATCCAAACAAAATAAATCCCTGGCAAATAAATATTCGCTATGCAAATGTTTCACGTTTAATTGGAAAAGAGATTCCAAAAACAATGATAAAAACGATCTTGAACGATCTGGAAATAAATATATTAGAAGAAGATGAAATTGGATTGCTTTTGGAGATTCCTACTTTTAAAACGGATGTCACACGCGAAGCGGATATAATTGAAGAAATATTACGTGTTTACGGATACAATAATATTGATTTTTCAGAAAGTGTTCATTCGGCACTATCTTATGGAAAAAAACCAGATAATGAGAAGCTGCAGAATTTGATTTCCGATTATTTATCGAATAATGGTTTTTCGGAGGCAATGAATAATTCCTTAACAAAAGGCCATTACTACGAGGACAATTCTGATTTTGATGCTGAATATAGTGTTAAAATGTTAAATCCACTTAGCAGCGATTTGAATGTATTACGTCAGTCATTGATTTACGGTGGCTTAGAAACTATTTTATACAATATCAATCGAAAAAATCCTGATTTAAGATTTTACGAATTTGGTAAAACCTATCGCTTTCAAAATAGCGATGCTGAGAAAGTTGAAAAACGATATTCCGAAGAAAAACATTTGGCTATTCAGATGTCGGGCAAAAAATCACCAGAATCGTGGGATAATCAGACGAAACTTGTTGATATTTACGATTTGAAATTAGTAGTTCAACATATCCTTAAGAAGCTTCAGTTCAATTTATTATCGCTAACGGCTGACACGGAGATAAAGAATTATTTTGGGGAAGGTTTGCGATATTCGCTCAATAATAAACCCTTGGTTGAATTTGGCGAATTGAGCCCGAAAATTTTAAAATCGTTCGGGATAAAGCAAGCTGTATTTTCTGCCGATTTCAATTGGCGAAGCATCTTTAAAACCGTTAAACAAAGCGATGTTCAATATGAGGAAGTTTCAAAATTCCCCATTGTTCGACGCGATTTAGCTCTTGTCTTGGATAAATCAGTGAAATTTGAATCAATTGAAGCAATGGCTTATAAAGCTGAAAAGCGCACCTTAAAATCGGTAAATTTGTTCGATATTTACGAAGGCAAAGAATTGGGTGAAGGGAAAAAGTCGTATTCAATCAGTTTCTTTTTGCAAAATTCAGATAAAACACTGAATGATAAGCAAATAGACAAGATTATGAAAGGGTTTATTAGAATGTATGAACAAGATTTAGGCGCAATTATTAGGCGATAACCGGAAATTATTTGAGATTCTTTGTAATTTAGGGTCTGAAAATCCGATACAAAAACAAGGAAAAATGGATTTACAAAGTATAAAACAACGTTTTAGTGTCATCGGGAATTCCCCTGCTCTGGAAAGAGCTTTGGATATTGCTGTTCAGGTTGCTACTACAGATTTAACTGTGTTAATAACTGGTGAAAGTGGTGTTGGTAAAGAAGTATTTCCAAAGATTATCCATAGTTTAAGCAGCAAGAAACATGGGAATTATATTGCCGTAAACTGTGGCGCGATACCTGAAGGAACAATTGATTCGGAGCTTTTTGGACACGAAAAAGGTTCGTTTACAGGTGCCCACGACTCACGTAAAGGTTATTTTGAAGTCGCCGATGGAGGAACTATTTTTTTAGACGAAATTGCAGAGTTGCCAATCGGAACACAAGTACGATTATTGCGTGTGCTTGAAAGTGGTGAGTTTATGAAAGTGGGTTCATCAAAAGGACAAAAAACAGATGTACGTGTTATTGCTGCAACAAATGTTCATATTCCGGAAGCAATTTCAAAAGGCAAATTCAGGCAAGATCTTTATTATCGTTTAAATACGGTGCCTATTCAAATACCGCCTTTGCGTGAGCGGAAAGAAGATATTCACATATTGTTTCGAAAATTCGCCAGCGATTTTGCTGAAAAATACCGGATGCCTGCTATTCGTCTGGACGAAGAGTCTTTAAAAATTCTTATTCGTTATCGCTGGGATGGAAATATCAGACAGTTGAAAAATATTACAGAGCAGATATCAATAATAGAACATGTTAAAGATATTGATGCCCCAACGTTAACGAAGTATTTGCCAGATACTTACAATCGCGATTTGCCAATTCTTTACAATAAAGGCGAAAGTGAAAATATATCGGAACGTGATTTGTTATATAAAGTTTTTTTCGATATGAAGCGCGATATGACCGATTTAAAAAAAGTAGTTTTGGAAATGCTGCAACGGGAAGGGAAATCGGCTAATCTAAAAAATGACAATGATTCGGAATCGATTAATAAATTGGATAGGGGTTATGAAATTATTCGAAACGCGGAAGAATTGAAAAACTCGCATCAGGAAGCTGATGATTATGATGATGAAGGTTTTGATGATCAGGTTTTTGATTCCATTACTTCCAATGCAGATGTAATTGAAGAATCCCTGTCAATTCAAAAGAAAGAAGAAGACCTTATTCGGAAAGCACTCGAAAAGCACAAGGGAAAAAGAAAGGAAGCCGCTAAAGATTTAGGAATATCTGAGCGCACACTCTACCGTAAAATAAAGGAATACAATATTATCTAAATGAAAAGACGAGCCATTAAAATAGTTGTTTTGGTATTGAGTGTTTTCACATTCAATTCCTGTATCACATATTCTTTTACAGGCGCGTCTATTCCTGTTACGGCTAAAACAATTAGCATTGATTATTTTGAAAACAATGCTGATTTTGTCAATCCCACGCTGAGTGAAATACTCACACAGGCTTTGCGCGACAGATTTACATCCCAATCTTCATTGACCTTAATTCCAAGTGGAGGAGATCTACAATTTGTAGGAGAAATTACAAACTATAGAACAAGTCCACAGGCTATTCAGGGTGATGATGTGGCCGCTCTGAACCGATTAACAGTAACTGTTAAAATGAAGTTTACGAATCTGATTGAGCCTGAAAATGATTTTGAAACCACTTTTTCGGCTTACGAAGATTATAGTAGCGACTTAGATTTGACAACGGTTCAGGACGGTTTAATTGAGGTAATTAAGGTAATGATTATTGATGATATTTTCAATAAAGCTGTAGTAAACTGGTAAGAATGAATAAGGAGAAACTTTTAAACTATATTTCTGATCCTCAAATGCTTAACCGCGATTCGATGGAGGAAATTCAAAATTTAGTAGGTCTTTTTCCCTATTTTCAAAATGCGCAGCTTCTATTTTTGTTTAACTTATCCAATACTCAGGATATTCGTTTTGGCGAGCAATTGCAAAAGACGGCTACTTATGCTGCAAACAGACGTTTGTTAAAATGGCAGCTTGAAGAATTAAAGAATCCAAAAGTTATATCTTCCACTGAAGCTGCTAGTTCTATAGTGGCAAGTACGGAAAAGGAATCTGTTGTTTCTCCTGTTGATCCACTCCCTCCAAAAACAACAGACGAAAGCAATAAATCGCTTGATATTGAAAATGTTGATCCAACGGATCTTTCGTCTTCAGTAATTTCAGAAAATCCTATATACGAGAAAACCTCTGAAGCAGAATCTCTTGAAGATTTAATAGAGGAACGCAATAATATTCGATCGAAAGCAGAGTTGCTAAAGTTGGTTAAAGAACGCTTAGTAAAAATTGAAGATGCTCTGGAAGAAAAGGAAAAAGAACAAAGCTTAAAAGAAAAAGAAGTTCAGGAAGAGGTTCCACTTCATAATAAATTGGATTTAATTGATGAATTTATTCGCGTAGAACCGCGGATTCCTCGACCTGTAAAAACAGCTTTCTTCGATCCGGATACGGCTGCACAAGAAAGCCTATTTGATGATGGAGCTTATGTTACCGAAACACTTGCAAGAATTTATAGCGATCAAGGAAATTATCAGAAAGCGGCAGAAATTTATCAGATTTTAAGCTTGAATAATCCAGAAAAAAGTGCTTACTTTGCAGCCCTAATTCAGGAATTGGAAAATAAATTAAATTAATTAAAAATAAAAAGCAATGGGTGCTTATATAATTGTTTCAGTTTTAATCTTGATCACTAGTATCTTATTAATGTTAGTTGTGTTGGTGCAGAATTCAAAAGGCGGCGGCTTAGCTTCCAATTTTTCCGGCAACAATCAGTATATGGGTGTTCGTAAAACTGCTGACTTTCTTGAAAAATCAACTTGGACATTAGCAATTGTTTTGCTTGTTTTGAGTTTGTTCTCTATTTTTGTAATTCCTCGTTCAGCAAATGTTGAAGGTGCTGTAGATACAGAATTACGCGATCAAATTGAAAATACACAGCCAATCGATTTCCAAACTCCACCACCTGCTGATACAAAGTAGTCAGGATGAAGAAATTTTTAAAATGTCAGATTGTCACACAATCTGACATTTTTTTTTGCTTTCAGCTTTGGCACAATATTGGATAATTGGCGTTCAAGTTAATATAAATAGATTTTGAAAATGAAAATACAACCACTAGGCGATAGGGTTTTGATTAAGCCTTTAGCTCCCGAAAAAATTACTGCCGGCGGAATTATTATTCCTGATACAGCAAAAGAAAAGCCTCTGATGGGCAAAGTAATCGCCGTTGGAAAAGGCTTGGATGACAAAGAACTAACTGTTAAAGTTGATGATACTGTTCTTTATGGTAGATTTGTTGGTACTGAAATTAATCTCGAAGGTACTGATTACTTAATCATGCCAGAATCAGAAATATTGGCAATTATTTAATTCGAATTTAAAAAAAAAATAGATAAAATTTATAATTATGGCAAAAGATATCATTTATGATTACGAAGCACGCGAAGCACTAAAAAAAGGTGTTGATGCATTAGCCAATGCGGTTAAAGTGACTTTAGGACCTAAAGGTCGGAATGTAATTATTGAAAAATCTTATGGTGGACCATCCATTACTAAAGATGGTGTTACTGTAGCTAAAGAAATTGAACTGACTGACCCAGTGGAAAATATGGGTGCTCAAATGGTAAAAGAAGTGGCTTCTAAAACCAACGATTTAGCTGGTGACGGAACAACTACTGCAACCGTTTTGGCTCAATCCATTATTGCAACTGGTTTGAAAAATGTTACCGCCGGCGCAAATCCTATGGATTTGAAACGTGGAATTGATAAAGCTGTAGCAGCTATCGTTGCAAACATCAAAAGCCAGGCGATATCAGTAGGCGATAGCAACGAAAAAATTCGTCAAATCGCTACTATTTCTGCCAATAACGAGTCTTCTATTGGAGATATGATTGCTCATGCAATGGCTAAAGTGAAAAAAGAAGGTGTTATTACCATCGAAGAGGCCAAAGGAATTGAAACAAGTGTGGATGTTGTTGAAGGTATGCAATTCGATCGTGGATATATTTCTCCTTATTTTGTTACTGATACCGAAAAAATGGAAGTGGTTTACGAAAATCCTTACATTTTAATCTACGACAAAAAGATTTCAATAATGAAAGAGTTGCTTCCAACTTTGGAAAAAGCTGCACAAACTGGTCGTGCACTTATTATTGTTTCCGAAGATGTTGAATCTGAAGCATTGGCTACATTGGTAGTTAACCGCTTAAGAGGTTCTTTAAAAATTGCTGCTGTTAAAGCACCCGGATTTGGCGACCGAAGAAAAGAAATGTTAGAAGATATTGCCATTTTAACAGGTGGTACTGTTATCTCCGAAGAAAAAGGATATAAACTGGAAGATGCAACACTTGATCAATTAGGTGAAGCAGAAAAAGTGGTTATCGATAAAGACAATACAACCATTGTAAGCGGAAAAGGTGAGAAGGATTTAATTAAAGCCCGCGTCAGCCAGATTAAAGCTCAAATCGAGACTACAGCTTCAGATTACGATAAAGAAAAACTACAAGAGCGTTTAGCTAAATTAGCTGGAGGTGTTGCCGTTATTTATGTTGGAGCTGCTTCTGAAATGGAAATGAAAGAGAAAAAAGATCGTTTCGACGATGCTTTGGCTGCTACTCGTGCTGCTATCGAAGAAGGAACTATACCAGGTGGTGGTGTTGCTTATATCCGCTCTATTTTTGCTCTGGAT
>CAYPOW010000068.1:0-4576 GCA_964412145.1 uncultured Draconibacterium sp. | reverse complement strand
CCTAATGAGCCTGCTGTCAATCCTGCCGCTATGGGCGGAATGGGTGGCGGAATGCCAGGTATGATGTAATACATCAAACTCCATATATATTTCAAAAGCCTCTGTTTATAGCAGGGGCTTTTTTTATTTTTAGGTGCATTCGTGCATTCGTGGCATTAAACTTTAAATTGGTAGTTTTAGTGTCCAAATTTTAACCGCTCTCTGGTTGTTACTGATATTGAAATCCGTATCTTTGCTTCTAATTATGGAATCAAGAAAAAAAGATCATATTAGTTTAGCCTTACGTTCGCAAATAGGTAAAGATTATTTGAATAAAAAATTCAATTATGAGCCTGCGTTGAGTGCTCATCCAATGGATGATTTACCAAACTATGATTTTTTGAATAAAAAATTGAAATTACCTGTTTGGGTTTCCAGTATGACTGGAGGTACTGCTCAGGCTAAAAAGATCAATACAAATTTGGCAAAGGTATGTCGCGAATATGGAATGGGAATGGGATTGGGTTCCTGCCGTCCACTTTTGGAAGATTCTTCGCGATTGGCCGATTTTGATATGCGACCTTTAATTGGCAATGAAATGCCCTTATTAGCTAATTTGGGAATTGCTCAAATAGAGGAATTGCTTAAAAAAGGAGAAGTCGATAAATTATCACAAATGATTGATAAACTTAAAGTTGATGGTCTTTTTGTGCACCTTAATCCAATCCAGGAATGCCTTCAACCCGAAGGCGATCGCTTTCTGGTTTCACCTATCGAAACCCTCGAAAAACTTATTGAGATTGTAGATTTTCCCATAATGGTAAAAGAAGTAGGACAGGGGATGGGTCCTGAAAGTTTAAAAGCTTTATTGAAATTGAAAATTGCTGGAATAGAATTTGGCGCTTTTGGTGGAACAAATTTCGCTCAAATGGAACTTTTCAGATCAACAGAATTAATGCGTGAATTATTAAGTCCAATTGCCAATATCGGTCATACTGCAGAAGAGATGGTAAACTTTATGAATGATTTGCCAAGTTCTTTAGTAGAAGGGAAAAATATTATTATTTCTGGCGGATTAAGTAATTGGTTAGAAGGATATTATTTATTGAAAAAGATAAAATATCCGGCCGTTTTTGGCCAGGCATCCGCTTTTTTGAAATATGCACAGGAAGATTATAATCAACTCAACGACTATGTTTCAAATCTTAAAAAAGGTTTATTACTAGCTCATTCCTATTTAACTATAAAAGAATAATGCGAGAAAAAGAAATTATCACAGGTTTTCACAAGCTTTCTAAAGAGGAAAAAATTAACGCAGTTGCAAAGTATTTTAAAAATCCAAAAGAGACAAGTCAATTTTTAGCTTCATTTTGGTATTCTGACCAGGAACAACAAGATTTATTTGATGAGTTTAGTGAGAATACTATTTCTAATTTTCATTTCCCATTTGGCATTGCTCCCAATGTGTTGATAAATGGGAAAAATTATTTAATTCCGATGGTGATTGAAGAAAGCTCTGTTGTGGCTGCGGCTTCTAATAGTGCAAAATTTTGGTCAACACGAGGTGGTTTTCATACTCGAATTCTATCTACAACTAAAATAGGACAGGTTCATTTTCTTTGGAAAGGGAAAAAAGAAGAACTGGAGAATCATTTCCCTAAGCTAAAGCAAGAATTGATTGATGGCACCAATCCGATTACGAAAAATATGCGTGAACGTGGAGGTGGTATTTTGGATATCGAATTGGTTGATATGAGGAATGAAATTCCTGATTATTACCAATTGAAAGCCAGTTTCAATACACTGGATGCCATGGGTGCGAATTTTATAAATTCCTGTTTGGAAGAATTTGCTGCAATTTTAAAAAGCTTTGTTCTTCGTACCAATGAAATTCGTGATAAGGAAGTCAATGTTATTATGTCCATCCTTTCCAATTATACACCAGAATGTTTGGTGGAGGCTTGGGTTGAATGTCCAGTTGAAGAATTTGACGTTATGGATGCAGATATGTCGGCAGAAGAATTTGTCTGGAAATTTGAGAAAGCGGTGCAGATTGCTCGTGTAGATCCACATCGCGCTACGACGCATAACAAAGGTATTTTTAATGGAATTGATTCGGTGGTTCTGGCTACAGGAAATGATTTCAGAGCCGTTGAGGCTTGTGGTCATACCTTTGCTGCCCGCGATGGACAGTATCGGAGTTTGACTCAGCTTCAGGTTGAAAATGGAATTTTTAAATATTCTCTCTTGCTTCCCATCTCATTGGGCACCGTTGGAGGATTGACGAGTTTGCATCCACTCGCAAAATTTACCCTTGAACTCTTAGGCGACCCCTCTGCGGAGGACCTTATGCAAATATCGGCAGTTGCTGGATTAGCCAATAATTTTGGTGCCCTTCGTTCATTAACTACTAAAGGCATACAAAAAGGACATATGAAGATGCATTTATTAAATATTTTAAATACCTTTGCAGCTTCAGAGCAAGAGAAAGAGGCTGCAATTGAGTATTTTAAAACTGAAAAAGTGTCTTTTAATGCAGTTGATAGCTTTCTAAAATCAATTAGAAAATAAACAAAAGTGAATATATCCGCTTTTCATTCTAACGGAAAATTACTCATATCAGGTGAATATCTGGTGCTGGATGGCGCTTTAGCTATGGCAGTGCCAACTAAGTTCGGTCAACGACTGGATGTTACTTTACACGATAATTTTTCTGGTATTCGCTGGGAATCGTATGTACTGAATAAAGGATGGTTACAAGTTAGTTTTGGTTCACGACTTTTTAATATCATCCATACGAACGATCAGAAATTAGCCCTTCATCTTAAGAAAATCCTTAAAAAGGCGTTTGAATTGGGAAATATTTCTGTCGACAATCAAAAAGGAATTCTTATTCGTACTAACCTCGATTTTGATAAAAACTGGGGATTAGGAAGTAGTTCTTCGCTGCTTTCCAATATTGGCTATTGGCTGGATGTTGATCCGTATAGTCTTGCCAAAGTAACATCCAATGGATCAGGTTTTGATGTAGCAGCTGCCCGTTCGGATAGTCCAATCTTTTATCAATTGGTAAACGGTCAACCAGAAATATCCTCCATTGATTTTCAGCCTTCATTTAAAGATCAGCTTTATTTTGTGCATTTAAATAGCAAAAAAAATTCGGAAGAAAGTGTTAAAGACTATAAATCAAAAATAAAAGCAAATGCCAAAGATGTAGAGGAGGTTTCTGCTTTAAGTAGAATTATTGCCAATGCTAAAAATTTAATCG
This sequence comes from uncultured Draconibacterium sp., assembly GCA_964412145.1. Classification (GTDB taxonomy): domain Bacteria; phylum Bacteroidota; class Bacteroidia; order Bacteroidales; family UBA12170; genus UBA12170. The sequence goes on along the minus strand of CAYPOW010000068.1, from coordinate 1,329 downwards.
ATTTTGAAAAGGCATTGCTTGAGCACGAAAATATTCTCTCAAAAGTTTTAGGAGTTGATCGCATTAAAAAGCAATTTTTTGCTGATTTTTCCGGCGAGATAAAGTCGCTTGGTGCCTGGGGTGGCGATTTTGTAATGGCCACATATTCAGGTCCGGAAAGCAATCTTCGCGAATATTTTCAATCAAAAGGCAAGAGTACTATTTTGCGTTTTGAAGATATGGTTTTATAAAACTTCAAAATTCTTCCTTCTTTTCAAATCCATTTCCGCAAAAAAGTGGTATTTTTATACTTTATTGAAAATCATTAAATAAGGAAAATAGTTATATGAAAAATTTATTATTGATCAGTAATTCAACCAATTATGGTGAAGCTTATTTAGGCTGGCCACGCAAATATATTCAATCATTTTTAGCAGAGACAAGTGCCAAACGCGTATTGTTTATTCCCTATGCAGGTGTTAATCTATCAGACGAAGGATTGATGGCTAGTTTTGATGCCTATGAGGCAAAGGTAAAAGCAGTTTTTGCTGAACTGGGTTATGATCTCTATTCCATCCATAAGGAAAAAGATGCGGTTAAAGCTGTAAACGAGGCGGAAGCAATTGCCGTTGGTGGTGGAAATACTTTTCATTTGGTTTATATGATGCACAAGATGAAAATTATGAACGTGATACGCGAAAAAGTCTTAAAAGGACTTCCTTATATGGGTTGGAGCGCTGGCTCTAATGTGGCTTGTCCAAGTTTGTGCACCACAAATGATATGCCTATAATTGAACCTGAAAGTTTTGATTGTTTAAATATGATTCCATTTCAAATTAATCCACATTATTTGGATGCAAATCCAGAAGGACATGGTGGTGAAACTCGCGAACAACGTATAAATGAATTTTTAGTCGTAAATCCGAAAATATATGTCGCCGGACTGCGTGAAGCGTGTTTATTACGCGTAAAAGGAAACGCAATACAGCACATTGGAAGCCGTAATTTACGCGTGTTTAAAAATGGTTTGGCAACCAAAGAATACAGCAGTGAAGCGGATATTCAATTTCTTTTCGATTAAATCGAATTATTTATTTTAATTGCTTGTGCGATTGAAAATAATAGTTATTTTTGCAATCGCAAATGCAAAGAGCATTGCAGGTTCATTGAAACCTTCGGAGAGGTGGGTGAGTGGCTGAAACCACATGTTTGCTAAACATGCGTACGTGAAAATGTACCGGGGGTTCGAATCCCCCTTTCTCCGCCATTTTTAAAATGGCCAATGTTCTTGAAATTTCGGGGTGTAGCGTAGCCCGGTTATCGCGCCTGCTTTGGGAGCAGGAGGTCGCA
>CAYPOW010000067.1:6301-13588 GCA_964412145.1 uncultured Draconibacterium sp. | reverse complement strand
TTTCTATTTTTACGGAAAGTTTGGCAGCAGAGCTGATGGAAAAAGGAATAAAAGTGAATTGCTTGGCTTTTGGAGCGGTTGATACCGAAATGTTACGGTCTGCATTTCCCGATTATAAAGCTCCTCTGAATGCAGAAGAAATGGGGGAATATTTGGCTGAATTTGCCTGTTCTGGAGCCAAGTATTACAATGGAAAAGTTCTACCTGTTTCCGTTTCTACACCTTAAATTTCAATTATGCTAATGAGATGATGTGATAATGTGCTATTGAAGCCTTTTATATTTGAACTTCAAGTTATTCAATTATCAAATTAGCACATTAATGTATTAGCTTATCATAAATTTCAGTTAAACTTCTTGATAATTTCAGTTGATTGATTGACAATCTTTTCCAATAATTCGCTCGTTTTGGCTTCAGCCAAAAAACGCAAATAAGGTTCTGTATTCGATGGACGAATATTTAACCACCAATCAGGAAATTCAATGCGATACCCATCAAAATCGTAGAAAGCATCTGGTTCACCTTCTTTTCTGAAATGTGCAATTACAGCATCCATGGCTTCTTGTTTTTGCTCAATTTTGAAATTGATTTCACCGGAGTTTTTATAAACCTCAATCTCAGCTATGGCTTCAGAAAGTTTAATGCCCTGCTTTTTAAAATCGCTTACGATATTTAAAACATAGCTTGCAGCAAGTAATCCTGAATCGGAGTAGAAGAACTCTTTAAAATAATAATGCCCCGCCAATTCGCCACCAAATAATCCATCAATTTCGCGTAGTTTTAAAGCAGCGTAGGCACGACCTACGCGCCACATATGCATTTCGCCATTGAATTTGGCAACATATTCGCCAACCGCTTTCGAAGTTCGGATATCTTGTAAAACGCGAACGCCTTCTTTTTTCTCTTTCAAAAAATGATTGGCTAAAAGGGCGATAATCAAATCGGGAGAAATAAATCGGGAGTTTTCATCCACAAACATCACGCGATCGGCATCGCCATCAAAAATAATTCCAATATCGGCCTTGCTATCTTTTACTAATTTTTGAGCATCAACTATATTTTCCGGTTCCAAAGGATTGGCTTCGTGATTTGGAAAAGTTCCATCCAAATCTTCAAAAATATAATGCGGCTTATCACCCAAAATTGAACGAATAAATAAACCAGCCATTCCATTGGAGACATCCACAGCAATATTTAAATTGGAAACGTTTTTGATCTTAGATTTTTGAAAATCAAGGTATTCAGCTCTAAAATCATTTTCGATAATTTTACCTCTAACAGCTTCCGGTTCGACTTTTTCGTTTAAAACCAATTGTTCTAATTCGCTTAATCCGCTATCGTAGCCAACAGGCAAGGCATTGCTTCGGGAAAATTTTAACCCATTGTACTGCTTTGGATTATGAGATGCCGTAATCATTACTGAAGCATCAAATCTGTACTGAGCTGTTCCCCAATAAATCATCGGAGTTGTGGCTAAACCTGTATCATACACGTCAGCGCCAGCATCCATTATTCCTTTTGTAAGATATTCGAATATTTCAGGTGTAGAGGTGCGCACATCCCTACCAATCAGTACTTTTTTTGTCTTCAAAAGTCGTGGCAGGAAGAATCCGATTTTGTAAACATCGTCTTTATTAAAATCGCGGTTATAGACGCCGCGAATATCGTAAGCTTTAAAAGCGTTCATTTGCTGTTTGTTTTGTTAGAGTTTTGTTCCTATTTGACTTAATATTTCTCGAATGATAGTTTGTTCGTAAACGCCGCAATTATCAATATGTACACTCATAATGGTTCTGAAAGCGGCAGCTTCTGCATTGTTTAAACTTATTTTGTTTTTCTTTTTCAAATCCTGAAAGCGATTAATCATTTTTTTAAGCACGCGTCCTAAAAGAAAACGAGCCATAATCTCCTTGTCAGGATCATCACTGTAAAGCTTTTCAATGCTTAACATACACTGAGCCAGTGCGGAAAACTGACTGGCTGTAAGATCGAGTTTTATTTTATCATTCATTTTGTTCGCTTGTATGCAAGGCAAAGATATTCTATCCTGTTGAGTTTTAAAAATTTATAATGATTCTAAACATAGAGTGTAACTTGCAGTAAATCAATATGTAAACACATTTTTAGATGCATAAAACAATTTGAAAGTGTTTATAATAATCTAATTATCAGTTAGTTATGCATAACAAAATAGCTTGATTAAAAGTACTTTCTTCTTAAATTTGTTCATATTTTTGCCCCATCAATAAAGGGTTTTGAATATAAACCTCACTAAAACTTTGAAATGTGAACGAAGTATTGATTTATGCAGTTGGTTCCCTAGGTGCTATAGGTATTGTTGCCGCCATTATTTTATATTTTGTCGCGCAAAAATTTAAAGTCTATGAAGATCCTAGAATTGATGAAGTAGAAGAAGTGCTACCAAGTGCAAACTGTGGTGGTTGTGGATATGCAGGTTGTCGTGCTTTTGCCGAAGGATTGGTAAAGGCAGGTAATATGGAAGGATTTAATTGTCCCGTTGGTGGTGCCGATGTGATGCAACAAGTGGCCGGAATATTGGGTTTGGTAGCTGATGTTACAGAGCCTATGATTGCGGTAATTCGTTGCAATGGTTCTTTTGCAAACTCACCAAAAAAAGTGCAGTATGATGGAATTTCGACCTGTGCTTCAGCAAGTGTCTTATATGCTGGTGATGGTGGTTGTTCTTTTGGTTGTTTAGGTGAAGGCGATTGTGTTGCTGCCTGCGACTTCGATGCCATTCATATGAATCCTGAAACTGGCCTTCCGGAAGTGAATAATAAATGTATTGCTTGTGGTGCTTGTGTAGAAGCTTGTCCTCGCGATATAATCGAGCTAAGGAATGTAGGCAAAAAAGAGCGTCGGATCTTTGTTTCTTGTGTAAACGAAGAAAAAGGAGCTCCTGCTAAGAAAAATTGTGCAGTAGCTTGTATTGGATGTTCCAAATGTTTTAATGTTTGCCCTTTCGATGCTATCGAAATGAAAAACAACCGTGCCTATATCGATTATGAAAAGTGTAAACTTTGTCGGAAATGTGTGGATGTGTGTCCTACCAATGCTATACACGAAATTAATTTTCCGGTAAGGAAATTGATTGTCAAAGAGGAAAAGGAAAAGGCAAAAAAAGATACTTCCGCGGCTGAGGCTAAGGAAGCAGTTAGCACAAAAACTGTTGTATCTAAGAATACAAACGAAGTAAATAAAACTGAAGAGTCATAATATATTCTCTTAAACAAAACTAAAGGGAAAACCTATGCAAACCTTTAAATTAGGAGGTGTTCACCCACCTGAAAATAAATTATCCGCTGAATCAGTTATTGAAACACTAGCTATTCCAAAACAAGTTATTGTTCCTGTTGGTCAGCAACTTGGCGCTCCAGCAACTCCTGTTGTAAATCGTGGAGATGAGGTAAAAGTTGGTCAGCTCATTGCAAAAGCAAGCGGTTTTATCTCGGCAAATATTCACTCTCCGGTTTCCGGCAAAGTGTTTAAAATAGATAATGTATATGATGCCAGTGGTTTTCGCCGACCATCTATCATTATCAACGTGGAAGGGGATGAGTGGTTAGATACTATCGACCGTTCAGACGATATAGATGCTGAGATTAAACTTAATCAAAAAGAAATCGTTAATAAATTAAACGAGATGGGAATTGTAGGCCTAGGTGGTGCTACTTTTCCTTCTTATGTTAAATTGATGATACCTGATGGTAAGAAAGTCGATTACTTAATTATTAATGGTGTTGAATGTGAGCCCTATCTTACTTCCGATCATCGATTGATGATGGAAAAAGGAGAGGAGATGCTTATTGGAGCTACCATTCTTATGAAAGGTTTGAATACCGATAAGGCAATGGTAGGGATTGAGAATAATAAACCCGATGCTATTGAACATCTAAAAAAATTAGCAACTAAGTACAAAGGGATTAGCATTCACCCTCTCAAAGTGAAGTATCCACAAGGTGGTGAAAAGCAATTGATAAAAGCATTAACAGGCAGAGAAGTTCCTTCAGGAAAATTGCCTTTGGAAGTAGGTTGTGTTGTAAATAATGTGGGTACCGCCTTTGCAGTTTACGAGGCTGTTCAAAAGAACAAACCTTTGTTCGAAAGAGTGGTTACGGTTACAGGAAAATCAATTAAGAAACCATCCAATTTTATGGTTCGAGTTGGAACTCCTGTAAAAGATCTTATTGAAGCAGCTAATGGTTTGCCAGAAGATACAGGAAAAATAATTAGTGGTGGCCCAATGATGGGGAAAGCTGTTTTAAATGCTGGTATTCCTGTTGTAAAAGGGACTTCTGGTATTTTATTAATGCCTGAAAATGAAGCCAAACGTGCAGAGCCTAATACCTGTATTCGCTGTGGTAAATGTGTAAGTGTTTGTCCAATGGGCTTAGAACCTTTCTTGATATCAAAATCAGCTAAGCTTGCCAAGTTTGATGTTGTAGAAAAAGAAATGGTAATGGATTGTATCGAATGTGGCTCGTGTTCTTACACTTGTCCATCAAATATACCATTACTCGATTATATCCGCTTAGGAAAAAATAAAGTGGGTCAGATAATTAGAAACAGAAATCAGAAATAAGATACCGTATGAGTTTATTATCTATTTCGGCATCTCCGCACGTTCACGGAGATAATTCAGTAAAAAAGATTATGTGGGGAGTAGTGATTGCCATGGTTCCAGCCATGCTTGTCTCTATTTACTATTTTGGTCTCGATGCTGTTAGAGTTACATTGATTGCCGTTGCGGCATCTCTATTTTTTGAATGGCTTTTCCAAAAAATCCTTATCAAAGGACCCGATACCTATATGGATGGCTCTGCTGTAATTACAGGAGTGTTGCTTGCCTTTAACGTCCCTTCTAATCTTCCTTGGTGGATTATTGTTATTGGTGCTTTAGTTGCAATAGGAATGGGCAAAATGTCTTTTGGAGGATTAGGAAAGAATGTTTTTAATCCGGCTTTAGTTGGTCGTGTATTTCTATTAGTTTCTTTTCCGGTTCAAATGACTTCCTGGCCAAAAGCTAGTCCTATTACCGATGGAATAGCCGATGCAATTACAGGACCTACTCCTTTAGGAATTGTTAAAGAAGGTTTGGATGCTGGTTTAACTATTGAGCAAGTTATGGCTCAAGTGCCTAGCTTTATGCAGCAATTTATTGGTGGAGTTGGCGGATCCCTTGGAGAGGTTTCAGCTTTAGCTCTTCTTTTAGGCGGCTTCTATATGCTTTGGAAAAAAATTATTACCTGGGAAATCCCAGTGAGTATTTTATTAACCGTATTGGTTTTCTCTGGCATATTTTGGTTGATTGATCCAACACATTATGTTAATCCTCTTTTTCACTTACTAACGGGAGGTATGATGCTCGGTGCTATATTTATGGCTACCGATATGGTTTCATCACCAATGTCTAGAAATGGACAACTTGTATTTGGAGTTGGAATTGGGTTGATAACAGTAGTCATTCGTATGTGGGGAGCTTATCCAGAAGGAATGTCATTTGCTATTCTCCTTATGAATGGCGTGACTCCATTGTTGAATAATGCTTTTAAACCAAAAAGATTTGGGAGGAATTAATTATGGCAGCTAAAACAGAATCTACATTTATAAATATGGTGCTCACTCTTTTTGTGGTGACAGCTGTGGCAGGTTTGGCTTTGGGAAGTGTCTATAATTTCACCAAAGAGCCTATCGAAATAGCAAAACAAAAGAAATTAACGAAAGCGATCACGGCCGTTCTTCCTGCATTTGATTCGATTGAAGAAAAAATGGTACAAGAAGCCAACGGTACCGAATCCTTGGCGTTTTATGTTGCAACAAAAGATAGCCTATTAATTGGAACAGCTGTCAGTACTTATACTATGAAAGGCTTCTCAGGTTTAATACAGCTTATGGTTGGATTTCTTCCCGATGGAAGTATTCATAATATTTCTGTAATAGAGCACAAAGAAACTCCAGGCTTGGGAACAAAAATGAAAGATGCCAAGTTTAAGGATCAGTTTATAGGTAAAAATCCTGCAAACTTTAATTTGAAAGTCACAAAAGATAAAGGCGAAGTGGATGCCATTACTGCAGCTACTATTAGTTCACGCGCATTTAGCGATGCAGTTCAACGCGCTTACGATACCTTTGAAAAAAATAAAGGAGGAAACGAATAATGAGTCAGATGAAAAATTTTACCAAAGGATTTATTAAAGAAAATCCGGTATTTGTCCTGCTTTTAGGTCTGTGTCCAACATTGGGTGTGACAACTTCAGCCTTTAATGGTTTGGGAATGGGTTTAGCCACCACGTTTGTACTGATAGGATCAAATGTAGTGGTATCACTAATTAAAAATTTTATTCCGGATAAAGTCAGGATTCCTGCTTTTATCGTCATTATTGCATCTTTTGTTACCATCGTTGAGTTAGTAATGCAAGCTTATGTTCCTGCCTTGTTTGAGCAATTGGGATTATTTATTCCTTTAATTGTTGTGAACTGTATCGTATTAGGTCGTGCCGAAGCTTTTGCCTCAAAAAATACAGTTGGAGCATCTGCTATAGATGGTTTAGGAATGGGGCTTGGATTTTCGTTTGCATTAACTCTTTTAGGAGGTGTACGTGAATTATTAGGAAGTGGTGCAATCTTTGATTTTAAATTTATGGAAGGTGATGGAATGTTACTGTTTATATTACCTCCAGGTGCATTTATCGCATTGGGTTATCTCATTGCCATTATCAACCGTATGAATAAAAAGAACGCTTAATTTTAAATTGTTTGAATTATGGATTATGCTATTATAATTATTGCCGCCATTTTTGTTAACAACATTGTCCTGGCTAAATTTCTGGGAGTTTGTCCTTTTATTGGTGTTTCCGGGAAAATTTCCACTTCTGTAGGAATGGGTGGTGCCGTATTGTTTGTTATGACACTGGCAACCGTGGTTACTTGGTTAATACAGAATTACATTTTGGTTCCTTTTAATATTACTTTTTTACAAACCATTACTTTTATTCTGGTTATCGCCGCTTTGGTGCAAATGGTTGAGATTATGCTAAAAAAATTGAGTCCATCTCTTTATGGTGCTTTGGGCGTGTTCTTGCCTTTAATTACAACGAATTGTGCTGTTTTGGGTGTGGCTATTTTAACCATTCAAAGTGAATATAATTTGATGGAAGGTGTAGTTTTCGCTATCGCTACCGCGATAGGATTTACCTTAGCGATGGTTATTTTTGCTGGTATTCGTGAGCATCTTGATAATATGGAAGTTCCTAAAGGAATGGCTGG
>CAYPOW010000067.1:0-6201 GCA_964412145.1 uncultured Draconibacterium sp. | reverse complement strand
CCTTAAACGAAGGAATTGCACGCTGGCAATTAGCAACAGGAGAGACAATCGTTGAGGCTATTAAAAATCGATTTCATCGCTTCTTTAGCATTTACTTTCTGATTTATCTTTTGATTTGGTCTTTTGTTGTTGGTGCTGCTATGTCGGGAGCAACAGGATTAGCTGCTCATGCCATGGCACCTCAACTTTCCGTTGCCTGGTGGGGTGTTATTCATGCATTTGTGGCACTTGCTTTTGTTTTTTGGGCCAATTATAGATGGCTCGAAATGGGAATGAAGTTTTTTATTGCCTTGATGTTTGCAGTTGTAATTATCAATGCTTTTATGATATCACCTAACTGGGAATCTATTTTAACGGGGCTATTAACTCCTTCTATTCCAGAAGCATCCGTAACTTTATTACTCGGAGTTATTGGTGGAGTAGGTGGAAGTGTTACACTACTTTCTTATGGCTATTGGATTAGGGAAAAGGGATTGTCTAAAGCAAGCGATTTTAAATTGATTAAAATAGATTTAGGAATCGCTTATTTTCTAACCGTTCTTTTTGGAATAGCCATCGTTATTCTTTCTGCCGAATTGAAGCCCGAATTAATGGAAGGCAATCAAATGGTTTTGGCTCTGGCAGATAAAATTGGTGAAACTACAGGCGCCAGTGGCAAGTGGATTTTTATGATTGGTTTTTGGGGTGCTGTATTTTCTTCTATGCTGGGAGTTTGGCAGGGAATTCCCTATCTGTTCAGCGATTTTGTGAAATCAGCTAAAGTGGACAATCATAAAAATGGATATTTCTATCGCATCAGTCAAAATAAAAAACAGAGCTACCGGCTTTTTCTGATCTATTTAGCCGTGCTGCCTCTCATTTTATTATTCACTAATAAACCTGTCTGGATCATAGTCACTTATGCCGTAATTGGAAGTTTTTTTATGCCATTCCTGGCTGTCGCCCTTTTGTTTTTGAATAATCAAAGACGCTTACTTACAAAGTTGTATAATAGATGGTATGTAAATGGGCTTCTTATTATTGCTCTTCTTGTTTTTGGAGTTTTACTCTATTTTGAGATAGTTCGGCGGTTTTTTTGATTTTCTTGTAATTATTTTCAATTACCGATAGGGTATTTTGTGTTTCAATCATCTTATATATAGAAGTCCGATTTTAAGACTTTGAAAAAGTAGATTTATAAACTTAAAATAATCATCATGAAAACAAGAAGAATGAACCAAATTAGAATGATAGCAGTGGTTTTCATGCTATTCATCACCTCAATCACAAGCACTTGGGCCTTAAGTCCTAATTTTTTACCTAAAGAGAAAAACCAGGACAGCGATACATTGAGTTATCGTAGTTTTAAGGGTAAGATTATTGATGCCCAAACAAGAGAACCTCTCATTTTTGCCAGTGTAACTGTCGAAGATGAAAACACAGCCACCATAACCAATCTGGACGGTGATTTTTTGATCAAAATTAGCAAAGGAAGTAAATCGCAGAATCTTTTTATTTCTTTTTTAGGGTATTATAATTTAACGTACCCATTGGTTAAACTAAAAGCTAAAGGCAATGTTTTAGAGCTTAAACCAGCCGTTATTACTTTAAATGAAGTTCAGGTATTCCCTGATGATCCGGAATCAATTGTAAGAGCTATGTTGCGTAGAATTGATCAGAATTATTCCACTACTCCAAATTCCATGAAGGGTTTTTATCGCGAATCCATTAAGAAAAGAAACACTTATGTTGGTCTTTCTGAAGCAGTAGTGGATATTTATAAAGCGTCCTATTACAATAATATGAATGATAGAATTCGTATTTTCAAAGGTAGAAAAGGGATGAATGAACGTAAAATGGATACCTTATTATTTAAATTACAAGGAGGCCCCGTTACTGCCTTATTGCTCGATGCAATGAAAAATCCAAACATTTTAATTGATGAAGATATGCTCCAGCATTATAAATTTTCAATAGAGAATATGGTGAAGATTGATCATAAATTAAATTACGTCATCAAGTTTGTTGAACGCCATAAAATTGAGAATTTCCCATTGTACGAAGGAAAATTCTATGTGGATAAAGAATCACTTGCACTTTCTGCTGCTGATTTCAGCTTAAATTTAGATAGACCATTTGAGGCCAGTAGATTATTCATTAAGAAAAAGCCTTTTGGAGCGCAGGTTACACCTACCATTGCTAAGTATTCAGTAAAATACCGCGAGCAAAATGGAAAATGGTATTTCAATTATGCCATTGGCGAAGTACAATTTAAAGTGAAATGGAAAAAGAAATTGTTCTCTACTTTTTACTCGCTTAAATCGGAAATTGCGATTACCGATCGTGATGATCAAAATGTAGAAATGATCTCAAATAAAGACCGATTTAAGAAAAGCCATGTCCTGAACGACAAAGTAGGTGTTTTTGCAGATGAGAATTTCTGGGGAAAATACAATACTATTGAGCCGGACAAATCAATTGAAGTGGCTATTCGGAAATTGAATCGGGCTATGCGCAGATAAATCATTTTAGATTGATTTTTTGGAGGGAGGAGTTTTTAAATCTCCTACCCTCTGATTTTTTTTGTAAATTCGATTTAAAATTACAAGCATTGAACATACAAGATATAGCAAGATTAAAAGCCATTAAAAACGGCAATATTTATGAGTACGAACTCTTATTTAGAGAGTACTACGGCTCTTTGCTTTCTTACGCTAAATCAGTCATTAAATCGGAGGCGGATGCTGAAGAGATCATTCAGGATATTTTTTTTAAGCTCTGGGAAAACAGAAGATCACTCGATATTCATACTTCATTTTCCGCCTATCTTTATAAATCGGTTTATAATAATTGCTTGCAACAGCTAAAACGAGAAAAAAGAAAATTGAATTATCAGCAGGATTCCAGAAATTGGATTTACCATGAAAGCATGAGTCCGGGGGAAATTTTGCAGTACAACGAGCTCTATGATAAAATAAACAATATAGTGAACGAATTGCCCGAAAATTGTCGAACAATTTTTAAATTAAATAGATTTAATGGTTTGAAATACAGTGAAATAGCTAATAAATTGACAATAAGTATTAAGACGGTAGAAGCAAATATGACCAAAGCATTAAAACATTTGAGACGCCAAATGGATGAATACGTGGCGAACTAATTGAGAAAAAATGGATACAAAAACAAATATCAAATATTGGGAGAAAATCACAAGCTATTTCTCTAATGACTTAACTTTTGATGAAAAGGAAAGCATTGAAAAATGGGCTAACGAACAGGATGATAAGAAGTTGTTAATAGAAATGAGCACGAAAATGAAAAAAGTAGAAAAGGCCGAGCAGATGTACTCTGAACAAACCAATTTGGCCTGGAATAAACTTCACAATAAAATTGAGCTGGAACAAAAGCCAGAGCTAAGTTTTTTGTCAATGCATAGAAATTTTATTGGAATAGCTGCCAGCATTATTGTATTACTTAGTGTAGGTTTTGGAATTTTTAAATTAGTTCAAACGAATCTGCAAATGAATAATTTGCAAACTGCTTATAATCAAAGTGAGGTACTACTTGCTGATGGGACTATGATATATTTAAATGGAAATAGTTCGCTAGTATATCCAATTCAGTTTAAGAAGAAAAATCGTTCTGTAAAATTGGTGGGGGAAGCTTATTTTGATGTGAAACCCGATAAAAAACGTCCTTTTATAATTGAAACAGAGAATGCCAGAATACAGGTTCTAGGAACTTCTTTTAATGTCAAGTCTTCCGATTTAGATGGCGATGTGGAAGTTTTAGTTAGCAGTGGAAAAGTTCGTTTGCAAAATATTCAAAATCCTGAACAGGAGCTTATTTTAGTAAAAGGAGAATTTGCCAGTCTCAGAAATAATATACTTCAAAATAAACCAATGAATGATGTGAATTATTTATCCTGGCAAACAAAAATGCTCAATTTTGACAAGACTCCTTTGAGGGAAGTTATTCAAACGCTTAATCGCACTTATGCTGTAAAAATTAATCTTTCTGAGGAAAATCTGGGAGAACTGCCTCTAACTTCCAAATACAATCAACTATCGGTAGATGCTTTGTTAGATGCCATGTGTTTAACATTTAATCTGAATAAAAAAATCGAAGGCGAACAAATCGTACTTTATTCACCAACACCTTAATCCAATTGCAAAAGCGCTGGCTCATCGGAATACTCTTTCTATTTATTCAAGTCTATATATTTGGACAAGAGTCAATTTTGTATCAGCCAAAAAGTCTTGAATTTAATGATATCACTATCGATTCGGCTTTACGCACAATTGAAACACATACAGGATTGCATTTTACATTTAGGTCGGATCTTATGCGTTCAACTGTAAAGGTGAAAGCGATTTTTCAACACGTTCCCTTGTGTGTGATTTTGGATAGTCTTTTTTCAAATCCAAATTTAAATTATCAAATTATTGAAAAACAGCTTGTTGTATATGAACAAGCTGTATTATTAAGTGATGATTCAATAAAAGCAGATAGTTTGCATCCCACTGCTTATTTATCGTTTGGAGGCGAGATCCGAGATGCCGAAACAGGAGAAACGCTTCCTTTTGCAGCTATTTCGGTACAAAAGTCCATAATTGGAACTATTAGCAATGAGGAAGGTGTGTTTTCACTTCAACTGAAAAATAGCGAGGTAAACGATTCGATTTTAATAAGTTATCTGGGTTACCAATCTTTAAAAATTCCACTTAATCAAATTCCTAAATATGCAGTTTATCGCATTGAATCGACGAGTATTCCTCTGCAGGAAGTAATCATTAGAGGATTGTATCCTGAAAATCTTATTCGTATGGCTATTTCCTATAAAAAGCGAAATTATCCCAATCAATCTTTTGTTCAACGTGCTTTTTATCGGGAATCAGTTAAACGCGATAAGAAGTATATGTTGTATTCCGAAGGTATTTTAGATGTGCTCAAGAGAGCGTATCGTCCTTCTCTTTTTAGTGAACAGGTAAGGTTGGTAAAGCACCGTACGTATAAATCGATAGAAAGGGAAGATACGGTGAAAATTAAATTGCATGGAGGTATTCAGACCAGCCTGGATTTAGATGTTGTGAAGCATAGTTTTTCCTTTATCAATTTGGAATTTATACAAGAATACAATTACGCTATGCGTGATATGGTTTTAAATGCTGGGAAACTAACTTATAAAATCGAATTCAAGCCTAGAAATCCAAAAGAGCCTTTAGCTTTCGAAGGATGCATTTATTTGGATGTAGAAAGCATGGCTTTTGTAAAGCTGGAATTTGAATACACGAAAAAGGCCTTGGAAAAAATGCGGAATTCATTTGTTATTCGATCGAGTCCCAAGTTAAAAATAATTCCAACCGATACGCATTATGTGGTTGAATATAAGGAATTTGAAGGCCTTTATTATATATATCATATTCAAGGAGAATTGAATTTGAAAGTGAAGCGCAAGCGGAAGTTTTTAGCTTCAAGATATTCTGCCAGTTTTGAAATGGTTGCTACAGAACTGAATGGAAATGCACCCCGACGATTTGCAACTAATCAAACCATCAATGCAAATAGAATCTTTAGCGATCTGAGCACACATTACGATTTAAATTTCTGGGGAAATGAAATTTTTTTACTCCCCGAGGATGATTTATTGAAAGCGTTTGAACGTTTGAGCTTGGAGGAATAGGTTTCCCTCGATGTTGCTGCTAAAGCTGACAATGTATCGAAGCGCTTTAATTGTCCGCTAATTCACGCTAATTTGACGAATTTTCGCTAATTGTTTTGACTTTACTTGAATCCTGGAATCTTAATTTGTGGTAATTAGCTTAATTCGTGAGAATTCTGCCAAAGGCATCACTATGTGAGTGGACAGGAGTCTTAGTTTTTCAATTTAATATCGATAAGCTTTTTGACATTTTGAAGGTCATTCGCATCTTTCATATCAATATAAATAGAACGAATCTTACCATATCGTTTTGCATTTAAGAAATCCGTTTTCATCGATTCTGGAAGGTCACTTTCTAAAATAGGCGGTTCTACTTTATCGCCAAACCAAAAAGCAATTCTAAAAGTATCTGCTAAAATCTGAATCCAGAAGATGGTTTTTTTCTTTTTTGCGGCTTTGAATAACCAGCTTTTCCCATCATTATAAAATTTCCAGTCTCCTGAAATATCTTTATTATGATCGTATAAATAAGCAAAAGTCTGATTCCAAAGCAATTCCTT
>CAYPOW010000066.1:0-13652 GCA_964412145.1 uncultured Draconibacterium sp. | reverse complement strand
ACCGACATTACCAAATAATTTACCATTCTTTCTAACACATGACAAAGAGGTAAAAAACTCAGGAACATCTCTGAACCATTAACAGGCAAAATATCCTTCGTAGCATTCACATTAGAAACAAAATTCTCGTGGCAAAGCATAACGCCTTTTGATAAACCAGTTGTTCCCGAAGTATAAATAATCGACATTAAATCGCGTGGTTCAATACTATCTTTAATTTGCTGAAGCTCTTTTTTGTATTTCTCTCGATTTTTACGTCCAAGTTCTACAAATTCCATCCAGTTTGGAACACCCTCAACAGCATCGATACTATAAATTTTCTTAATATTAGGTGCTCCTTTAGCATGCAAAGCTAAAATATCGCAATACTCTTTGGACGCCCCTATTGCAATACGCGCGTCGGAATGCACCAGGATATGCTCATATTCTTTGGGACCATTATTTGGATAAATAGGTACGTGAACTACGCCCACCTGACTCATTCCCATATCCATAAAATTCCATTCAGGTCGATTATTGGAAACAGTCAGAATTTTATCACCTTTCTTAAAGCCTGCCGCCAGCAGGCCATAGCTAAAATCATCTACAAATTCTTTGTATTGCAGGCTGCTAAATTTTTCCCATTGGCCATTTCGCTTAACGGCTAAAGCATCATCGCGCTGATATTTTTCTACCAGTTGGTCGACAATGTCGAAGGTTCTTCTTATTTCCATTTTTTTTAGATTTAGGTTGGTTTTTTTACATTTATTTAGGTCTATTTCTTTTTGGGTTTAAAGGTCCAAGTAAAATTAAATTCGGCTACTTGAACGCCGTTTTTGTCGGTACCGACGGTTTTAACTGTAACCGTCTTTCCTTCTCCAGTAGCCAAACTTTCTTTGACTGCTTTTACTACATCTTCTGCCTGATCACATCGAAAAACAATTCGTGAGGTTGCTTTTTTTGTGAATTTTGCATTCATATCAAACACAAGCATCGAAACTGGAACCGGAGCATCATAAATAGATGCCATAGCCAAAACCGCTGTTGAAAGTTCAGCGGCCATACTTAATACGGCAAAATAAACGGAACGAAATGGATTTTTATTTAAATACTTAAATGGAACAGATACAGAGGCGCTTTTATTATCTATATGTTTCACTCGAAGGCCTACAAAAAATCCTAGTGGTAAATTTTTAAGCATAAACAAACCCATCTTTATTGGATTTGTGGCAGATTTCCTAAATTTATTTCCTTTCATTTATTTGCTATAATTTGGTTTTCGGTTTTTTTCTTAGAAAGTTCCTCCGGATATACCGGAGGAACTTTCAATAATTATTGAGCTAAAAACAATATTTATTCTCTTCGATCATTTTGTTAGCAATGCGACGACGAGCATCTTTTACATTAACAGGAAGCGACTTAGTAAAGCGTTTCATTCCCATTAACATACCTTGTTGTTCATCACCTTCGGCAAATGAATTTACTACATCTATTCCGTATTTATTGATTTTGCTTGCAGCATCATACATATAAACTTCGAGCATATCCTTGAAATAAGGAACATTTTCATGATTCATACCTTCTAACTTTTCAACACGAAGCAGCATCGATTCGGCAGCATAAGTTATCATAATCATATCTGCAATACCCATTAAAATTTCTTGCTCATCTTTAAAAGTAGCCATAAATTTTTGAAGTGCAGCTCCGGCAACCATCAATATTGCTTTCTTAAAGTTTACAGTAAGCTTTTTCTTCGATTCGTAATAATCAGTTGTTACGTCTCCAAAATCAGGAATACCCATTAGTTCCTTAGCTACGGCTTTTGCAGGTGTTAAAAGATCTAATTCGCCTTTCATAGCTCTTTTAAGTAGCTCACCCACAATAACCATACGGTTAATTTCATTTGTACCTTCAAAAATACGGTTGATACGTGCATCGCGATAAGCTTTTTCAACCAGAGTTTCAGAAGAATAGCCCATTCCGCCATAGATCTGTACACCTTCATCGGCAACATAATCTAAAACTTCAGATCCATATACTTTAGCAATTGAAGCTTCAATTGCATACTGATAAATACCATCGACTGTCGCTTTTCCAATATCTATTCCGTCAGCCATAAAACCTTCTTTTGCATCGTCAATATTTTGACTAGCACGATAAACCAAAGATTCCAGTGAAAAAGTACGGATTCCCATTTCAGCAATCTTATATTTGATTGCACCAAAATTAGAAATTAGTGTTTTAAATTGTTTACGCTCGTTTGCATAGTTAATGGCATTATCAATAATAGCTTTACTTGCTCCTATTGCAGCACCACCTAATTTAATACGACCAAGGTTCAAAATATTCAAAGCAATTTTAAATCCTTTATTACGATCGCCTAACAGATTTTCAACAGGTACTTTCGCATTGTCGAAATACATTTGAACAGTAGTAGAACCTTTGATACCCATTTTTTCTTCTTCAGCACCAACAGTAATACCTTCCCAAGTACGCTCAACAATAAATGCACTTAAGTTTTTATCATCAGCGATCTTCGCAAAAACAATATATACATCGGCTACACCACCATTGGTAGTCCAAATTTTAACACCAGTTAAAGAATAATAAGTACCATCTTCACTAAGCGTTGCTTTTGTTTTTCCTGCATTGGCATCAGAACCTGCATCTGCTTCTGTTAAACAATAGGCACCGATAAATTCACCAGTAGCTAATTTAGTTACATATTTTTGTTTTTGCTCTTCTGTACCATAGTATAAAATAGGTAAAGTACCAATTCCTGTATGAGCAGAATAGGCTACAGCAAAACTGAATCCTTTTCCCATTTCCTCAACAGTGAGAATGGAAGTAACAAAATTCTGACCAAATCCATCATATTCTTCAGGAACAGATATTCCAAGCAAACCCAGTTCACCTGATTCCTTCATCATTTTTGTTAACAGCTCTCTATCGTGAGTTTCTAATTGATCGATCTGAGGAAGTACTTGAGTATCGGTAAAATCTCTACAGCTTTGCTGCATCATTCTTGGCTCTTCACCAAATTCCTCTGGAACAAAAACATCTTGTGCTAATGTTTCGCGAATTAAGAATTCGCCCCCTTTTAACATTTTTTTATCTGACATAATATTTCTTTTTTCTTTTTATAATTCGATTTTATAGCATTTCAAATATACCTGCAGCACCTTGACCAGTTCCAATACACATGGTTACCATACCGTATTTACCACCTAAACGTTGTAAATCGTGAAGGATCTGAACGGTTAATTTAGCACCGGTTGCACCAAGTGGGTGACCTAAAGCAATGGCTCCACCATTGATATTCAATTTGGATTCATCAAGTCCCAATTCACGGATAACAGCAAGCGATTGCGTTGCAAAAGCTTCGTTTAACTCAATTAAATCCATATCCTCCAATTTCATACCAGCGTGTTTCAATACTTTTGGAATAGCTTTCATCGGACCAACACCCATTTTATAAGGATCTACACCTGCAACCTGATAATCGACTAGACGAGCTATTGGAGTTAAATTATATTCTTTCAGTACTTTTTCGGAAACGACCAAAACAAAAGCAGCACCATCAGACATTTGAGAAGAGTTACCGGCGGTAGAAGTACCATCAGCAGCAAAAGCAGCTCTTACCTTTGCAAGACTCTCTACAGTTGTTCCTCTACGAGGACCTTCATCAGTATCCATTACATACTCACGAGTATGCATTTTACCGTCTTTATAATAGTTTTCTTTTACGGTAATAGGTACAATCTGACTTTTAAAATGACCCGCATCGATAGCTGCAATTGCCTTATTAACAGATTTAACAGCAAAGGCGTCCAACTCTTCACGGCCGATTTTATATTCTCTAGCAACCATTTCAGATGTTAATCCCATACTCAAATACCAATTAGGATTTTCTTTAGCAATGGTTGGATTCGGAACCTGACGCCAACCTCCCATGGAGATCATCGACATAGTTTCTGCACCACCAGCTACAATAATATCAGCAATTCCTGCCGAAATTTTTGCAGAAGCAATAGCGATAGACTCCAAACCGGAAGCACAATATCTGTTTACTGTTGAGCCTGGAATATCTACTGTATCCATTGTCATTAAAGAAAGCATCCGGCCCATATTGAAACCCGATTCTGCTTCTGGAAAAGCATTACCTACCACTATTTCATCCACTTTTGATTTATCTATTTGCGGAAAATCTTTCATTAAATGATTGATTACTTCCGCGGCAATATCATCTGGGCGCGTAAAGCGAAAAGCACCACGGGGAGCTTTCCCTATTGCCGAACGATATCCACCTACTATATATGCATTCATTTTTTTCTTGTTTTAATTTAACATTGATTCAGTTAATTGATAAGCTTAGTTGCGAAGGATTTTTCCTTTAGTAATTAAACTTTGAATACGCTCAAGCGTTTTACGCTGCATACACAATTCTAGGAAAGCCCTGCGTTCCAAATCAAGCAAATATTGCTCTGAAACTTCGGTTAATGGTGATGAAATTTCGCCACCAGCCATTACCCAACCTAGTTTTTCAGCAATCAATTTATCATGCTCTGACATATAGTGGGCTGTTGTAAAACCATCGGCTCCAACATATACCAATCCCATTGCTTCGTTTCCAAGTATTTTAATATCATTACGAGGAGCAGGTTTAGAATATCCTTTTTCAACCAATTGTAAGGCTGCTTTTTTAGCAAGAGCTAAATGATGGGCACGACTCACAACAACTTCGTCAGTACCTTTTCTCAAATAACCTAAATCGAAAGCTTCGTAAGCAGAAGTTGAAACTTTAGCTTGTCCAATACTTAAATATCGATTTAAAAATGCATTGGTACGGATATCACCATCTTGAAGCTCATCACCTAAACGAAGGGCGAACTCTTTGGTTCCACCACCACCAGGGATAAGTCCAACACCAAACTCAACTAATCCCATATAGGTTTCAGCGTGAGCTACCACTTTATCGGAATGCATACAAATTTCGCATCCTCCACCTAAAGCCATTCCGTGAGGAGCAGCAACAACAGGAATTGAAGAATAGCGCAAACGCATAGTTGTTTTTTGGAACCACTGTATAGCCATATCCAAATCTTCCCATTCTTGTTCAATGGCAAGCATATAAATCATACCTACATTAGCACCTGCAGAAAAATGGTCTCCTTCGTTAGAAATAACAAGAGCTTTATATTCGGCCTCTGCCAAATCAACAGCTTTGTTTAATCCTTCTAAAACACCTTGACCAACAGTATTCATTTTGGTATGGAATTCGATATTCAAAACACCATCGCCCAAATCAAAAATTGTAGTATCGTTATTTCCCCAGACAACATTGGTATCGCGAAGCACTTCTAAGGATAAGGTTTCACCTTGTCCTGGAACTTCTTTATACGCTTTTGAAGGGATATCGTAGAAATATTTCAATCCACCTTCAACTTTATAAAAGCTAGTGACACCAGCTTCAAGCATGTCGTAAACCCATTTTGAAGCTTTCTTACCAGCTTCTTCCATAGCTTTAACATTAGCCTCAACACCAACAGCATCCCAAGTTTGGAAAGGACCTAATTTCCATCCAAATCCAGCATTTAAAGCGTCATCCACTTTGTAAATCTCATCTGAAATCTCAGGAATACGATTGGAAACAAACTGGAATAATGAATAGAAAGATGCACGATAGAATTCACCAGCTTTTCCTTTATCGGCTAATAAAATAGGCATTCTCAAACGTAAATCATCAATTGCTTTGGTTTTTTCGAAAACAGAAAATTTAGGTCTCTCATCT
Source organism: uncultured Draconibacterium sp. (assembly GCA_964412145.1). Lineage (GTDB taxonomy): Bacteria > Bacteroidota > Bacteroidia > Bacteroidales > UBA12170 > UBA12170. The sequence continues at coordinate 7,882 of CAYPOW010000066.1, read as the reverse complement.
TCGGTATATTCCAAAGTTTCAAAATCGATGGTTAAGAATTTTTTCTTTCCATCAACTACCTCTTTTTTAAAGAAACCCTGTTTTGTTTTGGAACCTAGCCATTTATTATCTAGCATTTTCTGCAGATAATCAGGTACGATAAATGAAGCATTTGCCTCATCATCAGTCATTTCCTTAATATTATTTGCAACATGAATCAGCGTATCCAAACCTACTATATCAGCGGTACGGAAAGTAGCCGATTTTGCGCGACCAATAACGGGTCCAGTCAATTTATCCATCTCTGTAATGGTTAAACCATAATTTTTCACATTATTGAACAATTCCATAATGGAGAAGGTCCCCACTCTATTGGCGATAAATGCGGGAGTATCTTTAGCAAGAACTGCTGTTTTTCCCAGGAATTTACCTGCATAATTGGTTAAAAACTCAACAACTTCTGGAGCCGTTTTTGACGTTGGAATAATTTCAAATAGCTGCAAATAACGAGGAGGATTAAAGAAGTGCGTTCCGCAGAAATTCTTTTGGAAATCTTCGCTCCTACCTTCAATCATTTTCTCTACTGAAATTCCTGAGGTGTTTGTTGTAACCAAAGAACCTGGTTTACGAAGTTTCTCAACTTTGTCAAAAACCATTGTTTTGATATCCAAACGCTCGACCACAACTTCAATAACCCAGTCGAAATCTTTAATTTTGGCTAAATCGTCATCAAAATTACCAGTTGTTATCCGCTTGGCAAACTTTTGATTGTAGATTGGCGATGGTTTAGATTTAAGAGAAGCTTTTAAAGCATCATTTACAATCCGATTTCTCACCACTTTACTTTCCAATGTTAAACCCTTTGCTACTTCGGCTTTGTTCAACTCACGTGGAACAATATCGATAAGCAATACCTCGAGTCCGATATTGGCAAAATGACAGGCAATACCCGATCCCATAACACCGGATCCGAGTACAGCTACTTTATTAATTCTTCTTATCATACTGCAAGAGATTTATTAATTTGTTTTATACTTCATTGTTTTTTAAACTATTATTCATTTGAATTTCAGCAAGATCTTCCTGAACCTGCTCTTTAATCATATCGGTTACTTTCGCAAATACATAAAATTCTTCTTTACTTATTTTTTTACAAATTTTCTCGTTGAAACCCCCAACAACCTTTTTTACAACTCGCCTAAGCTCCACTCCTTTTTCTGTAAGAAATACTTTAACTACACGTTTATCAAATAAATTTGATTCTTTATAAATCAAACCATTATCTTCCATATTTTTTAAAAGACGACTTAAACTTGAACTACTCATCCCCATCAATGGAGCTACTTTAGTGGCTGGTGTTCCTTTTTTTTCAATAATTAATAAAACATATCCAACACCTTGAGTAATACCATATTGTGAGGCTAGTGAGTTATACATCCTCATCATTGAAAACAAGGTAGAGCGTAGGTGGAAATCAACTGTTTCTTCTGTATTCATATAAATATATTACAATGCATGCATTGCAAATATACTAAAAAAACAATGATGCATGCATAGTATTTATAAGCTTTTAGAAGAAAATCTACTGTGAATTCATTAACGATTTCATTTTAAATTTCCTAAATAAGTGTAAAATGTTTAAAATATTTGATTTTACTGCTATTAGGCGCAAAAAATAATTTCAAACGTTTGAATTTATTTTTTTAAGAATTATGCAATTTATAATCAATCTAATTTAGATAAATGAAATTAAAGCATTTTGACTAAAAAAAAGGAAGTAAAAAATAAAGATTAATACCGACAGGCATCCTGAATTGTCATTCTACCTCTGCAACTTTGCTTTGAAAGCTGAAATTTTGCAGCAAAATAGAAATCCATTCCATTGAAATCCTGCGTACCCAAGAGCGATGACAACCAATCAGATCCAACTGTAAATGGCCCTACTCTCGCATAAACTCCAAGATGAGGATATTGAAATTGATATAAACTTAAAGGCATACCAAATTCAAAATAACGAGTTTCGTAACGCGGAGCAATAGTCAATTGGCTTGGTCGGCGCAAAGCTCCACCTTGTAGTGGCACACCATAAATTAAAGAAGTATTCAAATACAGATGTGCTATTTCTGAATTGTAATCGAACTGAGCACTTAAAGCCATAGGGAGTGCAATATTTAGCGTATTCTCTACCAAACTTTGAGTTGGGGAACCATAATACCGCTCACTCATCATTTGCAATACCTGATTCGCATTATCCAAAACAATGCCTGTTAATTCACCTATTACCGGATTAGTATTACTAAAATCATGTATTTGCGCATTTTCTTTAAAGGTAATCGAACCAATATCAAGAAGAGCAACTCCGATCCGAAATTTATAATTCGATAAAGGTTGTTCACAAAATTTGACAGCATCACGTCTGGGGTAAGGATCGATTAAAGACATATAAGTGAAACCAATATCAAAGGCCCAACCACGTCCATGTTGAAAATTATTTCTTATCATTTCAACACTGTAATCACTAAAATCAGCATCAAAATCTATAGGAGCAGATAAACCTATTTGGGCTTGCTGTTCCAATATCTCTGCTACACTACCATCATCTTCAATTGCATACACGGTATGATCCAAGTTAAAATAACCACCACCTGCACCATATAATCGTTTCACACTTATTCCGAAAGACCAGCCAGTATACGAATCTTTATTAAATCGATAGGCATACGACAATCCTATCTCGCTCCAGGCCATAGAAGTTACATTAAAATTGTCCACCTGAAATCCCAATCCATATTGAGGTTCATAATCTAAACCATAGTACAAAATATTACCTAAATCAGGACTTAGATTTCTAATATTTGTTTGCATTCTGGCTGTTGTTGTCAGAGCAAAAGAATGATGGTTGTATGTCATCATTAAGGAAGGGCCTGCAATTCGTAAATTCTGATCGAAAGAAGTATTTTTTTCAGACAAATTAGAATAAAACACTCTGCCTCCAACTCCTTCACCTGTAAAATGAGATGTCAGTTCGAAATTTGGATCAAGCAAATCTGCCAAACGAAATTTTGTTTTGTCCAAATAGGCATAATCAGTATGCAAAAATAAGTTTCCGGAAAGTCCAGTAAAAGAGAACCAAACATTTTGATTATGCATTGCAGATGGATTTAATGCAATGGAATTAACTCCAGCGTAATTTGATGTACTTAAGCCAAAAGATTCGCCTTGAGCAGCTATTTTTAATCCAATTAAAACAAAGAATAAAACTGTTACGTACTTTTTCATTACTACTCTCCTTTAATTTCCACTAAATATTCTAATTCAATCAGGCAAATTGCCTTTTGCAGCCATCTTTTCCATTATCCAAATTGTAAGGATTCCTATAATCATTATTCCAATAGCTATTCCAAATTGACTATTTATTTCAGGCATCAGCCAATTATATCCAATCGCTTTTTCTTCATTACCAAAAGTTTGTGTTATTACTTCTTTCCATGGCCATATTATACCAAGTGATCCAAATATAAAACCTGTTAAAACGGCAATGGTTTGATTTCTATATTTCCGAAACACCCACGATAATAAATAGGAAAAACCTATTAAACCAAGCAATGCACCTATCACAACAGGAAAAAGAATATCTAATCGAAATTGATTTATTGCATCAATCATAACCAACTGATAATTACCCATTAAGATAAGAACAAAAGAACCTGAAAGTCCGGGAAGTATCATGCTGCAAGCAGCTACAATTCCGCAAATAATCAAATATAAAAAGCTTTCATTCTGCGTAGCAGGTGTAAGAAATGTAATGGTTAACGCAAGACCAAATCCAATAATAAAAACGAGAATTACGTCCCAGCTCCATTTGCTAACAGTTTTACCCACAAAAAATATGGACGCTAATATAAGTCCAAAGAAAAAACTCCAGATATATACAGGGAAATTATGAAATAAAAAATCGAATAAACGCGCAAGACTAAGAATGGATATTCCTATGCCCAGAAATAAAGAAATAAGAAACACTAAATCTGTATGCTTGGCAAAACCTTTAAAATCTGCTTTAAAAATAAGTTTTAATGCCTTGATATCGAATGATTTAATCGCATTTATCAATCGCTCAAAGATGCCTGTTATCAAAGCAATTGTACCTCCAGAAACACCTGGAATAACATTGGCTGCTCCCATAGCAATTCCTTTAAAAAATACGGTCATTAATTCTTTCATAAATTGCTTTGTATTCTTCAGATTGAGTTTAAAAATAGATTGATCTTCATTTAATTATAAACTAGAAATAGAGGAGTTTATTATAGCATTTCTTTTCGAATATTATGACGTACAAGCAATTCATCCAAAGCGGGATTGCTAATCGAACTTAATTCGCTCTGCAATAGCGGGTTATTATACTCGTTTTTATCAATATTTAATGCAAATTCAAAATCACCTAATCCATCTTCCTGGTTGCCCGAGAGCAATTGAAAAAGCCCTTTAAAATAATATAACAATGCTTTTTGATTGTCTTTCTTTGCTTTTTTAAGTCCATTTTCGATTGCTTTCAAAGCATCGGTATAATCGTCTCCTACAACATTAAGCAAAGCTTTAGTGATATAATAAGCTGATTCTTCGGAATGACTTTTAATGAGGTGATTGGTTAAATATCTGGCCAATTGGCCATAACCTTGTTCGTTTAAGCGAATAGTTCGGAGATTCCAAAATAGTGGCATAGGCTCCTCAATAACTGTAGCTTTAACTAAATTTTGATAGGCCGATTCCAAATCGCCTAATTTGAAATAAATTCGGGCCAGCCCAAGATAGGCTTCAATAAAACTGGCGTTGATGGAGACTGCTTCTTTATAATTTTGTAAAGCATCATCAAGCAATTCGCTGTGCTCATATGCCTCGGCGAGAAAATAATAGGAAACTACATCAGGATCTTCTTTCGTTATTGTTTCTGAATAATAAGTAATTGCCTTTTTATAATTACCTAGGCTAAAATAAATATTGGCAATATTAAACCAGGCCGAAGCATATTCCTCATCAATGGCCAAAACGTATTCGTAAGCCTCAATAGCTTTCTCATTTTCTCCCAGTGAATTATAAGAAATAGCCAGATTAAACCATGCTCCTTTGCTGTATGGGTATTCATCGATAAATTGATTGAAATAATCAACCGCATCTTTTGATCGATCAGCCATTTCATAGCAAAGACCTATTTCGCTTAAAGTTTGATCGTTATCGGGTTCTATTTCCAAAACTTTCGACAAATAGTCGAGTGCCTTATCATATTGCTCCAGATTTTCATATTCAAAAGCAATATTAGAATAAACTTCTGTTAAATCGTGATTCTGATTCAATGCATGGGTAAACTCTTCAATGGCTTCACGATACTGCTGTAACTGACTAAGCAAGGAGCCTTTTGTCATATAAAAATCCGAATCTCCAATATTGCCTAAATCATCCAGCAATTCCAATCCTTTTTCAGGCTCATCCGATAAGGCATAATATTGAGCTTTCTTCAATAAAAATTCATAGTTTCCAGGATATTGTCCCAATGAAAAATGAATGGCTTTTTTCAGCAATTCCAAATTACCATTTTCAAAATAATGATCAACGATAGCAGACAATTCATCAATATCAAAAAAAAGCGATTTCTCCGAATTAATCATGTTTTGAAAGCGCTCAATCAGCTCCTTAATTATTTCATCCGAATAATATTCAAATTCTTCTCCCATACCTATTTTAAATCCGCTTCAAAAGTACATATTTTTTAAAGACTACATGCATACTATTATCCAAGCATTTATGCACAATTTTATTGACAATTTCGGAGGTCTTTCTAATGATAGATTTAAATATTTTCAATCCCAAATATTCATATACAAAGTATATTCACTTATATTTGCCTGTTTATTATAACCAATTAATCCATTAAAGGACTTATCTCTATGACGCTAATTAAATCAATTTCAGGTTTCAGGGGAACCATTGGCGGTGAGCCTGGCACTAATTTAACTCCAGTTGACATTGTTAATTTTGCCACTGCTTTTGCCCTTTTTATCAAAGAAAGCAGTAAAAAAGAAAATCCTACTATTGTGGTTGGCCGTGATGCCCGATTATCTGGTGAAATGCTTGAAGGGCTCGTTAACAACACTTTAGTGGCGATGGGAATACATGTGGTGACACTTGGATTGTCTACCACTCCTACTGTTGAAATGGCTGTGATTGATTTGCAAGCGGATGGTGGAATAATTTTAACTGCAAGCCATAATCCAAAGCAATGGAATGCACTTAAACTGGTTAATGCCAAAGGCGAATTTATTTCAGCGAAAGAAGGCGAATTATTATTACAACTGATTGAAAAACAAGCATTCAATTATGCTCCAATAAATAAAATTGGGAAAATAACTGTTGATAACACACAGATGGACAAGCATATAGAAAAAATATTGGCTTTAAAATTAGTTGATGTCGATGCCATTACAAAAGCCAATTTTAAAGTGGCTGTTGATGGCGTAAATTCTACCGGAGGTATTTCTATTTTGCCCCTTTTAAGAGCCTTGGGAGTTTATCAAGTAGTTGATATATATTGTGAACCTACCGGGAAATTTCCACATAATCCAGAGCCACTTCCAGAACACCTGAAAGATTTATCTGACTTAGTTTTAACTGAAAAGGCAGACGTTGGTTTTGTAGTTGATCCAGATGTTGACCGGCTCGCTATTGTAAGTGAGAATGGTAATCCTTTTGGGGAAGAATACACGTTAGTGGCTATTGCAGATTATATTTTATCTCATAAATCGGGAAACACAGTTTCCAATCTTTCTTCCACAAGAGCACTCCAAAGCATTACTCAAATTCATGAAGGCAATTACAATGCTTCAGCCGTTGGAGAGGTAAATGTGGTTGAAATGATGAAGAAGACGAAAGCCATTATTGGAGGTGAAGGAAACGGAGGTGTAATTTATCCTGAACTACACTATGGAAGAGATGCTTTGGTTGGAATTGCTTTGTTTCTCAGTTTGATGGCTCAGAAAAAACAAAAAGTTTCGATGATTCGTGCCAGCTTTCCCGACTATTATATCAGTAAAAACAAAATTAGTCTGGATGAAGGAATGGATGTCGATGATCTATTAGCAAAAATTGCAGAAAAATATAAAGACGAACGCATTTCAACCATTGATGGAGTAAAAATAGAGTTTGATACGGAATGGGTTCATCTACGAAAATCAAATACAGAGGCAATCATTCGCATTTATGCAGAGAGTAATAGTTTGTCGAAAGCAGAACATTTAGCCGATAAAATAAAAATGGATATTGGCGAATTTCTCAAAGCCTGATTATTAAAATGGATTTTGTTACGCTCTTTTTAATTGCCCTTGGATTATCTTTCGACAGCTTTGCTGTTTCTCTATCCAATGGTTTATCTATAAAGCGTATTAGTGCTTGGCATATTTTTCAATCATCAATGAATCTAGCTCTATTTCAGGGTATTATGCCACTTATTGGTTATTATATTGCCATTGGATTTCAACATATTATTCAGGTGTACGACCATTGGATTGCTTTTGTCTTGCTTTTTCTAATTGGCTCAAAAATGATCTATGAGAGCATCTATAAAAAAGAGGAAGAGAAAAAGGGAATTCACTTATCCAAAATACGTTTAGTTGCGCAGGGAATAGGAACCAGTATAGATGCTTTAGCTATTGGAGTTAGTTTTGCATTCTTAGATATTGAAATTTTTAAACCTATAATCATTATTTTTCTGGTCACATTTATTGCCAGTTTTATTGGTATAAAAATTGGCAAATATTATGGTAAAAAGCTAGGTACAAAAATGGAAATGTTAGGAGGGATTATCCTAATTGGTATTGGTATTAAAATTCTGATTGAACACCTTTATTTTCAATAA
>CAYPOW010000065.1:0-13736 GCA_964412145.1 uncultured Draconibacterium sp. | reverse complement strand
CTTTTATTGGAGGTACAACGATTTTCATTTTTTTAAAAAAACCTAAACCAATGGTTTTTATCGTTGAACCAATAGCAACTCTTTCAAATGTTGGTTTAAAAACTTGCAAATTGTAATAGAGAAACCAATTATTAAAGTTTATATCACATTCCCAAGTAATGAAGTGCTGACTAACCGCCATTTCTGTTTTCATTATAGCACTTTTCCCGACACCAGCATCTCTTGATAGTAGAACTGTTTCCTTTGGGTGTATTACAGCAGAAGAATTCTTCAAGCCTTCTTTAGATATTTCAATTTTTGTTTCTGAAATATATCTCTTATCTAATTTGTTTGAATCTCCTAATGATACCCACTTTACACCTCCATTATAATAGTCTTTCATCTTTTTATCAGGCGTGTGTCCACTTCCTCTTTTTGCACAGTCTTCTAATAGTTTCACCTCCCAACTCCTAGGAATCATCCCCAATGCTGAATCCTTAAACTCAGTATGCCCAATGCCTTTGCTAAGCAATTTTTGCATTAAGCCTTTTTTGAGCTGGGTGCATTCTGCTATTTGCTGCTCAATCAAATCTATCTTACTATCGACTGTGCTTAGGATTTCAGCTATTTTTTGTTGTTCGGGGAGAGGGGGAACTGCTACTTTGATTTTATAAAGGTTGGCTCTACTTAAACTGGGAACTCCTGTTGCCTCATTATACTTTATTAATGGTGTTCCTAGAACAGAATAGTAAAACCACTTTGTGTCAATGTTATCATTCGTTTTAGTGTAATACAAAGTATCAACTGTCCAAAAAGGTCTATCTAAATAAAACGGTTTATCGATAGTTCCTTTTCTTCCAATCATTACTGAGGGCTTATCACACAAAAAGCTATTTGTCATTGCCATTAAACCACCAGTTCCATAGATTCCATAGATTCCATTCTCATCTTGGACAGATTTTTGATCTTTCCCGTAACAAATTTCACATACATCATCCCAATTTAATGCTTCCCAATCCATAGGAATCTCCCCCAAAACCGATTCTTTATAGCCTACTTTCATATTCCCAATTCTTTTAAAAAATCGCTTAAACGGGCATCAATTTCCTGTTCTTTGGCTTCCAAATCAGCAATAGTACTTTTTACTATAGCCAAATCGATTTCTGCTTCTGCTTCGCTAGTATCAATATAACGGGAGATATTCAGATTATAATCGTTTTCTTTTATTTCGGTACAATCAACCACACGCATATATTTATCCAGATCGGCATTGCCATCGTAAGCATTTACAATTTTGTCGATATGAATATCCTGCAGCTCGTTTTGGTTTTTGCCATTTTTAAAATAGGCACTGGCATCAATAATTATGAGCTTGTCTTTTTGGGCTTTGCTTTTATTTTTATTGATTATCCAAACCGAAGCAGGAATGCTTGTATTGTAGAATAATGCAGCTGGCAAGCCAACTATGCCTTCAATAAAATCTGCTTTCAGCAATCCTTCGCGGATATTCCCTTCGCTGCCACCACGGAAAAGGCTACCATGAGGTAAAACCACACCTGCTCTACCGTCTTGCTTCAATACTGAAATCATATGTTGTAGAAAAGCAAGATCGGCATAACCCCGCGGCGGAATGCCAAACTGAAAACGTCCGTGTGGATCGCTAACCACTTTGTTGTAATTGGGAGTAATCTTTTTCTCTTTGCCGTCTTTATCCAGTTTTACTTCTATATTGGTTTCGGCAGGGGTCCACCATTCGCCCATAGAAAATGGCGGATTGGCAATTACGCGATCGAACAACATCAATTCATTTTGGTCGTTTAAATGCTTTGGATCAACCAGGGTGTCGCCTTTGCGTACATCCGCATCCATAAAATTATGCAAAAGCATATTTAGTTTTCCAATGGCCCAGGTGCTGAGGTTTTTCTCTTGTCCATACAATGAAACATTGATATTATTCCCCACTTTGCCATTGGGCTGTTTGGCAATATAACGAGCCGATTCGATAAGCATACCTCCACTTCCGCAAGTTGGATCGTAGACCTTCTGTTTGGGTTGAGGTTTTATCAATTGAACAATCAATTGAACAACACCGCGAGGGGTATAAAATTCACCTCCTTTTTTACCAGCATCATCAGCAAATTGTTTGATGAGATATTCGTAGGCATCGCCTAAAAGATCGGCAGAAACCAAATCTTTATTTTTTAGCGAATGCTGATTGAAATGGCGCAATAAACGTTGTAGTATAGCATCAGAGAGCTTCTCTTTATCGCCAAACTTGGTAGCTGTCATAACGCCCTCCAAACCTGTATTTTCGCGCTCAATGGCAGCAAAAGCTTTATCAAGAGCAACACCTATATTCTCGGTTACTTTTTTAATCGTATCCCACCGCGCTTCCAGGGGAAGCTGAAAATAAGTCTCTTCTTCGGCATCGCTACGCGATATTCCATCGCGTTCCATAATGAGGTCAACTTCTTCCATAAACACATCGTTGGAACGCTTTAAAAAGAGCAGCCCAAAGATATAATTCTTAAAGTCGGAGGAGTCGATGCTACCCCTTAAAATATTAGCGGAGTCCCATAACCAGGACTCGAGTGTATCTAGCGTAAGTTTGTTTATTGTCATTATTGGGTTTTGGGGGTGTTTTGTTAAATGCATTATTCAAGCTTTGATTGAGGGGTAAATTTACGAATTTAAATGGTTTGGGATTCGTAAGAGCCTTAAGTTATGTGAGAGTTATTGGCATCACAATTTAGAACACTGATGTTGAGAAGTTAATGCTCCTAGCTACGCCTAACGGTTTATGTAAGTGGAGTGCGAGATTAAAAGTGATGAACTTTCAAAACCGCACGGAGCCAATTCGTTTATTCAATATTTCAAATTTTCCGTCAATTGTCGAAGACGAATTGGCGGTGTTGCAACAACGAGCTAAAGTTGGATTACCCACTGAAACCCGCATTATATTTACATTTTGTTATCGGCTGCCATTCTCAGTTATATCTTCGAGATTTTTTTATAGCAATATCACATTCCGCCAAAACAGTATCAGTCGTTTTTCCAATTATTAACAAATTTTCATACTGAGATTTCCCCTTAAACATATTAGTTTCAAGCATTAATAAATACTCCATAAAAGTTTCGATTCTTTCTTTCCTGATTACTAATCTATCATTTATTGAATATTCTTGTTCTATAGCCAGCGTTTGATGTGTTAATTTATTGTATATCAATGTGTCGTATATATTAGTGTCCAACAAAATAGATTCAATGTATACCATTTTTTTACTCAGAATATTTAAATAATAACCACCGGTCAATGTTAGACTGTATTCTGGATTTATGATTTGGGCATTGTTCGTAATTACTAAATGATTCTTTATTAGGATTGAAAGTACGTTTTTGATTTTTTCTTCTGAAATTCCTAAATGAGTAATTGTTTCAACAATTGTGTTCCAAGAAACTTCCGCAGTATTTTCAGATTTTGAGTGCAGATAAAGAAGATTTAAAAGATATAACCTTATCAATTGTTGGTTCTTTGAGGCCAAATTAGCATCATAAATATTCAAAGCATCTGAATGTTTTTCTTTATAATATTTCCATTGACCTAACATACACCCTTTAAAAACTTCATGATAAGGAAATATAAAATTAGCTTCGCCATTGATGTAATTAGAAATTGCTTTATTTGCTTGAATATGGGCGGATGACAAAAAATTTTGAATATATGAAATGCCTCTGCGAGGGTTTTTATCACTTAAATATTCCAAGAATTTCCCATTTTCTTCATTCAACAGACTTTTTTGAACAATCGTGAAGAAAATGCTTAAATCATCAACTTTCAATATAGCTCCATTAGATAATTCAATTTCAGCAACTTCACCATCAAGAATCTTTTTTGCATAATTTAATCTTTTGGAGAGAACTTCTTTAAATGAAGGTGACTCAATCCAAAATCTCTTTAATTCATATGCATTAAAAATTGAATCGTTACGATGATTTATATATGTAGTATCACGGATGGAAACCAGTATATTACAATGATTTTTTTTTGAAATAGAAATAGCTTCTGAAAACACATTCGTTTCCAATTCCTCATCCTCATATAAATCAACATTGTCAAGTACAATTACACAAAGGCATTTTTTCACAAGATACCTTAAGATTTTATCCACATATGGTTCCTTGGCTTTATAATCAGATGAAATTAGTTCATCAATTTTTTTATAGAATTCGTCACGATTTTTGGAAAATAAATGCCCGAAGGGTCCTCTTGCTAATGCATTTATTTCACTTTCATAAGCTGGTTCAACTGTCGATTTATAATCTGTTGGATTTTCAGGATGCTCTTCAAGTAAATAATCTAAAATGGATCGATAAATAAATTCTCTTGGATTTCCTGTTTTTCCAAGCTTTTCTAAATCAATATAAATCCAATGCGCATTTTGTTTCTGAAGTAATGTTTTTCCTTTAATTAATTCAAAATGTTTTAAATAAGTTGATTTCCCAGAACCGACAGAACCTATTATCAATGTTACTGGTGGTGTTATTCCAGATTTTGAGACAGATATGTGTTTTGAAAATTCATCATTACTTTTGCCCTTTTTTATCTTTCTGGCAGGAAGTATTTGTTCTGGTTTATATGCAGTTAAATGCATATTTAATGTATTATCGTATCTAATTCGACTATCATTCGTAACATAACATTTTTCTAAAACGTCTATATCTTCTAAAAGCGCCTCAGAAAGTATTGCCCTATCAACTGCTGGCATTATTAAATCAGCAATATTATTTCTACCTATTTTGGAATCAGAGTCTCTGACAACTGAACTAACCTTATTAATTACTTCAATAACAGGAGCAGTATTTAACCTAGCTAAACTATCACTTTCCACATTGTGACATGCGAAGTAATTAAACAGTTCTTCAGCATCTTCAAAGTTTTCAAAAGGGAAAAAAATTGTTGCATATATGGAATCTCTGCTATATTCATTTGAAAGAGGATAAAAACACCAACAATTTCCGTTGGTCGCTACAACCACATTTGCATCTAAATTTTTTGCATAATCTTCTGCTTGTAATAATGCATTGTTAATTTCTCCTTTGCCTAAAACAGTTCCTGTAAGTTTTAATTTTCTTTTTCTCGTTGGAGAAGGAAAGGCAGCTCCTACTTTTTTAGCCTCTATAATTATTTTTATATCTCCGGCTGTTAAAATATAATCAACGTACCCATCACGAACACCAGTTGTGTGAGGTTCTACACTTATTTGGCCATGTTCCCATTGAAGAATTTCTTTTATTATTCTATCAATAACATCGAACCGTGTTTGCGCTTCTGATTTATTTTCTAATTTCTTGTCGAATGCCGATTTGTGAATTAAATCAAATATTTCTGAAACTTCTCCCCAATCTTTCATATTATAATTTTTTTTGACAGGTTGTTTTTTGGTTGCCGATAACGGTACAATATGTGTATAAAAACTACATAATATCCAGATTCTGGCAGGATATGAGTAGGTTATGTGTATTTATTTAAACTTCAAAACCGTCTACTCTTTAGTGTTATTTGATAAATATTATAATTATTCATAAAAATCATTAAACCTAGACCTAATATATCTTGCTACTTCTCTTAAAGGCAGCTCAGGTGAAGAGTTTCCACTTCTTAAATAGAATTTTTCTGACTTTACTCCATATTTATCAGTTACATTTGAAAATAGAGGCTTGTTACCCGGCTTAATTTCAACCAAACAAATCTCAACTTCATCAATAACTGGGAAAGTCACGATAAGGTTTGTAGAGGCAAATTCAACGCCATAAGCATGATTTACCAAGTTTCTAAGGTGTAGTTCAAATCCATCTTTATTGCCGTCTTTAAGCGTGTTATAATCGTTCTCAAGCCCTACAATATCCATATCATCCGTAACGCCCATAATCAAAGTACCACCTTGGCTGTTACTAAAAGCGGCAATGGTTTTAAGAATAACTTCCTCAAGCTTCTTATTTACATTGTTCAACTTCATATCGTATCTCAGAGTCGTCTTAAACTCAACAAGGTTAGACTCCCCACTTTGGATCATTTCTTGTAGATCTACATCAACTTCCTCATCTTCCGTTACAGTAATTTTTCTTAGAAAGTCATTTAGTTTATCGGATAATATTTGTCTTCTCTTCTGTAAGAACAACTCAAAATTTTCAAGTTTCCAGAGTTCTTCATCTTCAGGAATACACTGCAAGTCAAGACTATTGGGAAACTTTTCCTTTACCTCTTTTAAATATCCATCAGCATTTTTAGCGGCTTTGGATCTGTTTCCTGCTTGCGTGAGAACCGCACGATTTGTTATTTCCTGAGCCAATGCGTACTTCATTCTATTGTTCATATTGTACCCATTATCTCTAAGCACTGAGTATGGAAATATATGATCCCATTCTAACTCATACTTCTTTCCCATATTCTTTCTAATGTTCAATCCTGTACTCAAGCAGATAGCATTCTTGCTTTTGAAATACCACCTCATTAAACCCCACAATGGATGCTGTATACCAACACCTATAAATTCTTCTTTAGAGATTTCAAGAGGTCTCTCCATTTCAATAATCCGTAATAACTTGTCAAAAGGGTTTTCCTCATTTTTAATTATCCCTAAGTCTTTATCAAGTTTTTGAGGAAGTTGGCTTGTATAACGATTCCTTATCTGAGAGTAATAAAACCATTTAACAGCTTTTTTAATCTCTGTCTGAGACATTTTGTCTTTTCCCATATTGAAAGCATAAACGATAATAGGGATTAAGGCAAAAACAGAATTTATCTCTCTAGTATGATCAATATAAGCTTGACTTTTCATTACATTAAGAGTATAATCCAAAGTATCGTTCGAGAGCCTGTCCCAGGCTTCCTTCAATTTTTCTAGATTATCTGGAGAATGTAATTTTTCCATTCGCGAACCCATACTATGAAGGACACCTAACAAAACATAGATAATGAAGTCTAGTTTAAATACAAAACCATTAACTTCCAATTCGACTAGCTTCTTTTTGAATAATTCTCTTGCTTCAGGCCAGTATCCAGAAATTTGTGCTAGAGCTAACTCAGCATCTGTTAAGTTAACACCACTTGCATTAACAATATAGAAAATATCAATGGCCTCTTTTATGCTTGCTTTTGTAGGTATAATTTGTTCTTGGAACTCCCTATCTCTAATTTTCACAATTGCCTGGAAGTTATCGTCAATTGTATTTTCACGTTTACGTGATATTCTTTCAGTTCCATTTTTGCTTTCAAGGCCTTCAACTACATCGCGATATCTTATTTGCCCTTTAAAAATGCTGGTGATATTGACCCATATAGGATTGTTTTCCATTATCGTCTTTTTGTAATACTCCAAGTCGAGCGTTTCTACATTCACATGTAGGTTTCTTACATCGTTGATAATTTCATTCTCCTTATAGTATTTAGGGATATCACCAGTCATCAGCATATAAAGTGTTGTGATTCGCTGTTGACCATCCAATATTAATCTTACGGATCCTTGCCTTGGGTCATATTTATAAGACCCTTTTAACTCTGGAGGGTTGTTAGTCTCCCATGTTAGCATAGTCCCTGTAGGGTAATCTTTAATAAGTGAGGAAATCAGGTTTTTCGCATCTTTACGTTTCCATACGTATTCTCTTTGAAATGCAGGTACAAAAAGTTGATTCTCATCAATTTTGTCTAGAATGTGGTCTATCTTCATTACAATTCCATTTAGAATAAAAGTTTTCTATTTACTCCCAAATAAATCCTTAACGCAAAATAAAGCTTCTCCCAGTAATAATTTAAGCTTTCACTTATATACTCTTCAAATATAGGAATAAATATCGATAGATTTCGAGACAAGTACATAACTTTAACATTATAAACACTTTGGCATTTACTAAACCCGTCCTAAACCTTTATAGCGTATATTAACATAACGCTGCATTATGGTACTCACCACAAGGGCTCGCTTTGCTCAGAGCAAGCTCTAAGTCCCATAATAACGTTATGTCAAATAGCCCTGTACTCCCTTGCTATAATTTTTCAAATTATACCCTCATGATAAACCTTAGTATGTGTCAAAAATGCATAATATCTATCATTATACCCCCCTACCCCTTGCCAAATGGGAAAGACACCCCCCGTTCACTACTAGGCTAAAAATTAAAGGAAATATTTTTGAGACCGAAAGCTCATTATAGATGTAATCCTTACCCTTTTCCTTCAATACGTATTACTAACAATAAGATAGTAGTCCTTACCCTCTGAAAAAGCAGTGAATAGCACTTTAATCTATTGATATACAATCGTATAAATGTGCGTCTAATTAATTTACTAACTCAAAAACAGATCAATTATGGAAAACGATGTAAACTTCGTAGGTAATGGTAAAACACAAGGAAATAAGATTCAACTTGCCATGCGTTGGGAAGACCTACAAACAATCCCAAGATGGAAAAGTAAAAAAGGTGAAGAATTCCTAACTCTTGACTTGCTTCCTCGTCAGAAAGTATCTGAGTGGGGTCATACTCACGTTATTGTAGAGCACAAAAAGCCTGAAAAGACTGAAAACTAATCACTTATACTATGTTTAGTGTGAGGATAATCAATAGCAAAGGTCAGGCACAAACTATTTACATTAGTTTGGAAGACCTTCAGAAAGATTTCCCTGATTCTTGGGAAATGATGAGTGCAGACGAAATTATCGCTACTTATTCCAGCAAAAATCTATTTGCTAATTATTGAGAACAAGCTCTCTTGTGGGCTTGTTTCCGATTGTATAAATCGGTGAATTTTATGCTGCACTCTAGCAGTTCTAACAGCCCTCTCAGACGTTTTAAAGCGCCAGTGAGGGCTTTCTTAATTTAAAGAAAACAGTAACCTTAAAAACGTTTATTATGACCTATTTTAAAAGTATTAAAGACTTATCTGGCCTCCGTAAACTCTATTATCAACTTGCACTGAAGAACCACCCAGATAAAGGCGGCGATAATAAAATCATGCAGGAGATTAATGCTGAATACGAACAGTATTCCAAGCTGCTGATCAATGGAAATTCCGACTTCTCCAATTTACGCAAAGTCTATGAGACAGAAGTCTCCGAAGAGTTGCAAATCAAGATCAATGAGGTAATTCATTTTGATCATATCAATGTTGAAGTCATCGGGGGATGGATTTGGATAAGTGGTAATACTTATCCTCTCAAAGAAAAGTTGAAAGAGCTTGCTTTTAAGTTTAGCCGGAACAAGGCTGTTTGGTATTGGCATTCATCTAACTATATCAAGATGAGTGGGAAGCAGCACTCTATGGAGGCTATTAGAGCTTTGTGGGGTTCGGTTGATATTGATCGTGAGCCTTCAAAAGTGCTTGTCTTACAATAAATTTCATGCTGAATGATACGAGGCCAGCTTCAACCGTATCACTTAATCTATTTATATGAAAAAAATCAATCAAAAGGCCGCTAAGGTTTTCAATACTCTATTGGGTAAAATGAATGGTGAAGATCATCTAAAGCTTGATAATTCGGAGGGTTCATTTATGCCTGTGAGTATCGAGCGACTGTCTACAAATGTTTCCTTTGGTTCTATTAAAGTGGATATCTACAGTCTAACACATTACTTCAAACAAAATGGGGATTTGGTTCCAGATCCTGACATGACTTTTGGTTTAAATAGAGCCGATACAAGCACTATTTGGGCCTTTTCCTATCAAGATCAATACGGCTTTCAGGAAGGCGTTTATATGGACTCTATTGGAGTCTGGAGGATCAACAAGACTTTGCAGTCAGATCACGCATCATTTGCCGGAATGTGGCTACAAAATATCAAGCAACAACAAAATCTCTAAATAATCTAACAGGCGAGCCAGAAGCTTAAAAAAAGTCCCAAAGGCATGGGCAATTACTTATGATGAACATTTCAGAAATCGCTATAACATATAACCCAAAATTCAAAATGAATGATCTTCCCCAGATTTCTTCCTCAAGAGATGCTTATGAGCTCATTAGTGAAAATTGGGAGGATGTTTCTTATGTTGAAAGCTTTAAGATTATTCTTCTAAACAGAGCGAATAAAGTCTTAGGAGTTACTATCATTAGCAAAGGTGGCATGTCCGGCACGACCGCCGATCCTAAAGTTATCTTTCAAGCAGCATTGAAAGCAAACGCTTCAGGTATTATCCTATCACATAATCACCCTTCCGGGAATTTGAAGCCCAGTCAACAGGATATTGACTTGACAAAGAAAATCAAAAATGCAGGTAAAGCGCTTGATATAAGTGTGTTAGATCACCTCATCATTACAGACAGTTCTTTCTACTCCTTTAATGATGAAGGTGCAATGTGAGCCAGGCTGTGAATCTTATTAAAAAACTATTTGTGGAGTCCAGAAACCATTTAAAACGGGGCGAATCCTATTAGCCATAAGAATAGGAATAAACTAAATATTTGAAATTATGATTGTATGGTTGATAATTCTAATTGTAATTGGAGCCATCATTGGCTTTGTATATGGAGCAGGAAAGGGTGGAGATAAAGATGCCTCAGAAGGGGCTGCAGCTGGAGCTGCGGCTGGCTTTGGTATCTTTATGGTGATACTACAAGTTGTAGTGCCATTGCTGATTGTGTTGGCGTTGATTAGGTCTTGCTCTTAGCTTTTTTGTAAACACCCCAGCAATGTGTCTGTAGTCGGAGTGTTACAGGTTTATAAAATAAAGCACGTATTATTGCCATTAAAGTTGACAGAAGTGTAATAGGGTAGTTCCAAATATTATCCTATTACAATTCTCTCAAAAACATAGTGATATAAGTTACGGTAATCATATTCTTTAAAACGAGCACTTTAAGGAGCGAGTTACTAAAATATGACTTTTTTAGAATCCCCATTTAGGTCCTATTACAGTTGAGTCAGCTGCACTAGCTTTTTAATCAACGTGTATTTTGTATCAAATTGTTATTCAATATATTAAACGGTGTGATTTTACATAAATATAATCATATTTAATCTCGAAATTGTTTGGTTTTAGTTGTAATATTTATTATATTTGACTTAGTTTGTACTAGATACTAAATACTAGACTGACATAAATAGATCATCACAGATCTATGACTCGAACACAGCACATATGAGACTAAAACAGGTGCCAAACTTCAACTCGTTTTTCAAGGTTGTTGGATCAGGTAAAATAAGACTTCAGGATAGTTCACTAGCAGATGCCCTTTGATTGTTTGCAGATATGCCCAGTTAGTATAAACGTCCTCGAGCATTTAAAATTTTAACAATCAAGGGGGGAGAAGGGCGGGTTGCGACTTATCAGTCGCCTCCGAGCGTTTGCGAACGAGTGAGCAATAAGCGTGCAAAAAAGAGTCTTCCTTTTACTGTCTACCTGATCATCAGCAATTGAAGTTTCAATTACTGCTAACCAGTTAACCAGTTACAACACTTTATTAATATCTAATAGCTTGACTCACATACATCCTTTCACACTTGCGAAAGCTTGCGAATTCAATTCGCTTGCTTACGCAAGTGTGAAAGATCGGCTCGCCGCCAACGGAGGCGACATAACACTCCTTTAATAACACCGTAGGTGTTAAGGGGATTGTGTTCTGTTCTGATCGACTTCGCTTGTAGTACTATCTCGCTATTAGACAAGCCGTAACATACTCTCGAGATGTATGCATCTTGGCCTCTTATTATTATATTTGACGACCTCTATAGCATAGAAAGCCTGCTAAACTCCGTAAAAAACAGAGACGTTGAGGAATACCAACCATCTTGACAGTTCAATGGATATGAGAGCATATTGCGGGTGAGTTGAACAAATAAGCTACTCCCCAACTTCTTGAAGATATTTATAGCTTCAAAATTTTAAATGCTCGATTCGTCGATATTCCTTCAATACTTAACAGATATATGTTTGCCGGAAAAACACTAATGTCAATCATGAATCTTCGATCTGCAAGCATATCTATTTTTTGCTGAAGAATGACTTTTCCGAATAGATTACTCACCTTTAAAAGCATATTTGTTTCTACGCCTGGGATAGTAATGTTAATCAAACCGGAAGTTGGATTTGGGTAGACCAATATCTCATCTGATAATTCAATTTCATTAAAACCCACACCGGAAACCACATTAATCTCTCCCTGCTCGAGGACAATACTTGCTATATTTTCACTTTCAATATTACTTATTATGACATTCGAAAGGTCTAGAGCATAACTTGCGTAAGGCACATTCTCGTTAACATTAATTGGTAAACTGATGATTGATTGATCTCCTTGCTCTAATGCAGAATTGCTAGGCGAATACAATAGAATACGGTAAGTACTCCCACTCACCAATGAAGCAGTTAGACTATAATCAGTAGTTCTTTCTGTGATGGATATGGAACTTGTTTCTAATGTAAAGCCAGCAGGTAAAGCAACATCGAACTGAAGCCCATAAACATCATCGTTGTTCTTTAGCAGTACAGCAATGTTATTACTTGTATTTCTATAGACTTCCTGATTATTAATCATCACAAAGTTTGGGGAAAAGTTAGTTGCCGTTACATTTAATAAGTTTTGTCCAGCTGATCCATTGTGCCGAAAAGAAACAGATTTTGCAAACTCTCCAACAAGGCCCGGATTATAAGTCATATTGATATCTTGATAATTCCCTGGTGTAATTTCCAAAGGCAAAGTAATATCAAAGCTTAGCACTGTAGCGTCATAAACAAGCTCATTAATTTTGAGTAAAGCATCTCCATTGTTGCTTATTCGAATTGAAGTTGAGCGAGTTTCCGTCACAGGTACATTACCATAAGAAATGGCGCTTGGGTTCATATGGTAGCTAGGAGCCTTTATCTTAATGGAACCATTGTACGCTTGCGAAAGAATATTCCCTTGTCCTGGAAAAGATAGAATAGCCGACTGTATAGCCAATGTATAGGTTCCAGAAGAAATAGTGGGCTTCAATTTAAAACTAAAGACTTCTCCACTGTTTCCAATAAATTCTTTATTGTCTCCCGAAAAGCCTAGTATTCTTAATTTATTTCCATCTACAATTGAGGCTACAATAGAATGACCATCAATTCGCGATGTTGAAACAATAGAATTGGCAACATAATTTATTCCTTCAGGCAGAACTACATCGAACTGAAAGCCCGAAAAAGCCTCCATATTCTCAATAACAACAGGTATCTCTACTTCCGTATTTATTTCACCTGTCCCGCTTCCAATCTTTATTTCATTGACGGCAAAGATATCGGCCTTTAAAGTGACCTTCTTTATTTTCCTTAGAGGATCTGGATCATTATTTTGAAAACTTAAATCCAAATTTGATAGCCCCTTTGCTGAAGTATTTATCGCAAGCGTTAAATTCTTCGAAGAATTGGCATTGATTGTAATGGGAAAGGTTTCTTGTATTTCGAAAGGGTCGATATAAGATGCTCCTGTAAGCTCTAGGTCTTGATTCCCGAGATTACTTACACTAAGATTTCGTGTTGGGCTTGTTAATAGTGGAATTCGACCAAAGTCTATATCTGAAACTTGTATATCCAATTGAGGGCCTAATATTTTGATCGTTCCAGATTCCCCTGTAACTGATAAAACTGATGATGAAGCAGACGATGCAATTATTTCAGAAATGCCTATTGTAAAATCACCAGGAAGAGTTAATGCATTAAATTTTAGATGTACTAACTCACCACTGTTTCCACTTATTGTGTTATTATTGGGTGAATAGATTACTACCCTAGCAATTCCAGG
>CAYPOW010000064.1:9764-13824 GCA_964412145.1 uncultured Draconibacterium sp. | reverse complement strand
AGAAGGATTATATTTCCAGAAATCATCAGCTCCAGGTATGCCTGTTGGAGAATCCAAACCCATATTGCCCGTACCCACATAAGCTTCCTCGTTTATAACAAAAACAGCAGACGAATGTCGACCGACGCCACCAAAGTCAGCTATAGCTTCCCAATCAGCAAGCTCAGGGTCGTATCTGTAAAAATCTTTAAAGTGATTTCGATTGTCCTCACGATTATACCAATACACATTTGCCGATCCAAGTCCTACATATCCTTTATTATCGATTGAAAATGCCACAGCACCTCCTCTTGCATCTCCGGGTAGATCTTTTATTTGTGTCCATTGATCATTAAGAGCATCATATTCCCAGAAATCTTTAATAACATTTAGGTCATTTACGGATATGCCAGTACCAAAATAACCTTTCCCATCGGCTTCGAAAGCAACAGCTTTATACCTGCCAGCTCCGGGGAAATCATTTTTCTTTGTCCAGGTACTCTCCCAATGAATGGCTAAATTTTCAGGGGCTTCACTTATTTGTTCTGCTACTGTTACCTTAATCGGGATGTTTTTATAGGTTGAAATAGTATAATAAGGTATTGCTTGGTTTGGTAAAATTACTTTAATGGAAGTGTCATTTACGTCAAGAATTGCGGCTTGAAATCCTTCAATAGATACCATATTATTTTTAAGTATAGAACTGAAATTTTCACCAAAAAGAGTTATTGTTTCGTTTGGTTTCCTAGCTGTATCAGGTTCAAAATAACTTACTACAGGCGCATTTAGTTTAAAGCTGAGATCGTAATTGAGCGTATAACCAACAGAAAATACCTGAATAGAATTTTCAGCACTTGTTAATTCTCCAGGAATCAATACTCTGATTTGATTCGTTTTTAACGAAACAATTTCTGTTTCACGGCCAGCTATGAGAACTACATTCTGTTCAAAAAATCGACTAAAATTAGCTCCATTTATGGTTATTGTATCTTTAAATGTACCTCTTAAAGGAGTAATTTCGTCAATACGAGGGATTAAATAGCTGAATAAATTTTCGGATATTGAAGAATTTCCATATACGGAAACACGAATAGATACTTCCGAAGTATTTAGAACGCTAGGTATTTTTACTGCCAAGAGTGTGTCACTGGTCTGAAATACATTTGCTTTAATATCTCCCAAATAAACTTCATTCATTCCAGTTCGATAGCTAAAATTTTTACCTGTAATCAGAAGCGTATCTCCCCAGGTTGCCGTTAGAGGAGTGAATGAAAGAATCTGTGGAGCATTACTTCCTAAACTTGTAAAAGTAACTTCCTGGCCATAAACAGTATAATCTGAAGTTTGGATGAAAGGTTTAACATGATATACGAGGTCTTCTTTTAAAGTGGTAGATATTTCGGCAGAGAAATGATTTGCGCTCAAGTTATCTGAAAAAATTACACGATCCGATCTAAGCAAATTTGGGCCTTCAGACACAGACCATGTAAATCCATAGCTAAGAATTTCAAAATCGCTTCTATAAAGTATTTCAGCGTTGAATAGTGCTCCGTTTTCAGAAATATTGGTAACTTCAAGCGTATTTAAACGAGGGAATTCCCGCGTGACAACTTCTTTATTATTACAATTTTGAAAAGTAATTATAGATATCGCTATAAGGGCTATTTTAAGTGTTGATTTCATTTTTTAGATAAAATAATAGAGAATGTAAATTGATTGTTTTTTAAGTCAAGCCCATTCGTTGCGCTAAACATTGAAATATGAGAATATTGGGCGCGTAAACCAGCATTAAAATATCGGAAAGGTCTAGAAATTCCACTGCTCACAAAAAAGCCTAATTGTTGTTTTCTTATTTCAAAAGCAGTCGTTTCAGAAGTATAGACTATATGGTCGTGTACTTCTTCACTTATTAAATTTGTTTGAGAATTCAGTATAAAATTGAAATTAATACCCATGTTTATATCTATTATGTATTTATTTTTAGGTTGAGTAAATTTAATAGAAAGAGGTATGGAAAGTGAAGTGAAATTAAATCTAACATCATAATATCCAGTTATATTCGTATCGTTATATTTTACAAAAGAATTGAAATCGGCTTTCAGAAAATAGAGTTCTGATTGTATGGCAATTTTTTCAATTAATCGGGGAAATGAAATACAAAAAACGAATCCTACAGTAGGATTTAAAGAGTAGTAATTTTTGGCTAAATGCCTAAGTTGAAAATTTTCATTGCTTTTTATAATGGAGGAAAGTGTTAAACCGCCAATCAGACCATATTGAAATTTCGTCCAAGGTTTATTCTCTTTGTAAACAATCATTTTCGACTCTTTACATTCATTATACGCTACAACCAGATTTGTCAAACTTTTTTCTGAGTAAGAAATACTCAAATATTTGGATTGTGAAAAAAAACAATCTGAAGTATAATATCGCAGTATTCCTATCCAACGGTTATCCTTACTTAGTCTTTTTTTTTCATTTACCTGAATCTCATTTTCAACAATTTCCATTTTTTGGAGTTCGTCATCCAGTTTTTTTACATAAAAAACAAATTTATACCGATAAAGACTTAAATCTCCATCGACCAATACCTCAACAAAAGATTTTTCGATAATTCTCGATGAAAAATAGCTGTCGTTATGAAAACCATAGCCAATTATTTCAATTGGAAAGTACTCGATTACAGACTCACCTTCTTTAAATCGGCAGGTTTGAAAAACTTTATTATTTATGCGGTAATCAATTTCACCTTCAATTGTATC
Source organism: uncultured Draconibacterium sp. (assembly GCA_964412145.1). Taxonomy (GTDB): domain Bacteria; phylum Bacteroidota; class Bacteroidia; order Bacteroidales; family UBA12170; genus UBA12170. The sequence continues at coordinate 11,083 of CAYPOW010000064.1, read as the reverse complement.
ATTTTCCAAATTAATGATATAGCCTTTTCTGAAATCACTTTGAGAAAAAGCTGTTGAATATATAAAAGTGAAAAAGGAAAACAGGAGTGCGCGAATGAGTTTTACGTAAATTTTCATGGAATAAGCCTAAAATAATGTAGCTAAAAGAGTCGTTCTATGTTTATGAGGTAAATTTATACCATTATCGCATATAATCCTAGTCCGATTATATTTTATTCCCACATATGGCTCGCCATTAAATGCTTGATATGAACCATTGATCAAAGAAAAAAGAAATTCTTTTTTGTCAAAAAATTTAAAACAGCCATCGAAAAAGAAAAGCCTTCATTTCTCAAAGCTAAGAATCAAACACAATTTTATTATCTTTGATTTAACAAAAAATTAAAACTATGACTGCTGTTCTGATTATTCTTTCAATCTTATCCCTTTTATTTCTGTTTTTGTTAAACCGCTACAGTATGGGGCAAAAACAAATTAAAAATGAATGGGTTGAGACAGGGGTGCAAAAATTAAAAAACATAAACAGCACCAAAAAACTCGAAATAATTCCTTTGATTGATTGGATGACTAAATCGGATGAATTGATAGGTGAACCTGGCGTTTCTTACCTGATTAAAACAGACGAAACTTCCATTTTATTCGATGTGGGATTTAACAAAGACAATAAAACACCTTCTCCTTTGCAACACAATATGAAAAAATTAGGAGTAAAGATGACGGATTTTGATACCCTGTATATTTCTCATAATCATTTGGATCATGTGGGCGGCATGAAAAACCAAAAGAATAAAACCTTTGGTTTGGGTGATGATTCTATTGATTTAAACGATAAGAAAATATTCACTCCTATACCCATGAAATACCATCAAAAAGAGACCCAATGTATTCCTAAACCTTTCCAATTAGAAAAGGGCGTGTTTAGTATTGGATCGATTTCGAATTTCGATTTTTTTATGGGACGCATAGATGAACAGTCTATTGCCGTGCATGTCGAAGGAAAAGGAATTATAGTAATTATTGGCTGTGGTCATCAAGGCATGAAAAGAATTATTGAGCGAACAGAAGCGCTTTTTGATGAACCTATTTATGGAATAATTGGAGGCTTGCATTATCCTGTTTCCGATTCGCGCATTAGAATTGGAGGAATAAAAATGCAGAAGTTTTTAGGAACCTGTAGGCTACCCTGGGAGCCATATACTACAATAGATGTTCAGGAAAATATAGGCTTTTTGAAAATGCGGAATCCAAAGCTTGTTGCTGTTTCAGCACATGATAGTTGTGATGAAAGTTTAGCTGCTTTTCGTGATGCTTTTCCAACT
>CAYPOW010000064.1:8428-9664 GCA_964412145.1 uncultured Draconibacterium sp. | reverse complement strand
TTAATTACTCTCTTCCAAATTAATAGCGTACCAATCTATTTTTCTAGAAAAATACATCACAAGGCCAAGAATAATAAATAAGCCAATACTTCCAATTAACAAGGCGTAATCCTGCAATTGAATAATTACGAAAATAAAAGTGTATAAAATTGTCAAAATGCCCGTTAATAAAAAGGTGAGCATATTCGTCTTTAAAATAGCTTTTACATAAGCACCTATTAAAAGCAAAGTTGCTATAGCTGAAAGTATAAAAGCATAATTGAATTTTAGATGCTCAGATATGGCTAACAACAAGGAGAAAAATATGATTAATGCAAAACCAACTAAAATATATTGAATAGGATGTATAAATTTCTTGTTCAATATTTCTACAAAAAAGAAAACCATAAAAGTGAGTGCTACAAACAAAATGGCGTATTTAATTGTTCGTGTTGCTTTTTGGTAATTATCCACAGGCAATAATAAATCGACGCCAAAATCTGAACCTTTAACAGATTGTGAGCTACCAATCCACGATTGCGGATAGTTTCTATTCAAATGCAAAATATTCCAGTGAGCCTTAAATCCATCCTTGTCGATGGTCCGTGAATCGGGCAAAAAAGCACCATTGAAACTGGGGTTCATCCATTCCGACTGCAAATTAATATCTGTTATTTTACCTACCGGAATAAAATGAAGCAATTGGCTGCCTTTTAAATCCAAATTAAATTCAAAATTGTAAGCCGTTTTATCATTCATTTCAATCATTACATCTGCATTGATGCCGCTATTTACAATGTCGTATGTTGGTATTCCGGGATTAAAAGACAGGCTTTCGTTATTCCAATTTAATTCAATCTGCTTTTCAATTCCTTTCAAATCGCTAATACCGACAGAAACAAAAGCCTTGTCAAAAAGTATATCATTTATTGGAATATCAAACTTTTTAAAATTTATTGAATTAAATGAACCTACAAAAAGAACATTGGAGTTGTAAACTACAATTTCATAAATACCACGGTATCTTTTTTCAGGCTGAAGCGATCCTTCTACTTTCAGAATATCAGGTAAAAAATGCATATAATCCTTTATCTGAACAATCATTTCAGTAGAATCTTTTTTCGAAACTTGCTTGATATATCGATTGTAGGGAATTGATAAAATCGGGCCGCTTAATGTTTGCTCTAGACCCCATTTCGAACTCACTTCTAAAACAGCATCTTGTTGCCTGTTTTCTCTTTCAGAAATTAATCCTTC
>CAYPOW010000064.1:6799-8328 GCA_964412145.1 uncultured Draconibacterium sp. | reverse complement strand
AGATTATTGGACAGAATGATGCTGTTCTGTCTTTTTAAAAAAGACATTATTATCCGTCCCCCCCTTTTTTCTTTAAGAGTATAACCACTTATAAATTTTATTTGCGTTATATGTTTTTAACAAGGTATAAATAACTCGCCGCAAACACATTTACAAATAACAAAAATTGTTCCCACTATGCAGCAGAGAAAATTGAAGGCGAGTATAGCAAGTACCATAGTCATACAAACCGACCCACATTTACATAAAAAAGCTTCTGTTTTCATAACAAATATTTTTAATATTACTATTTTATTTAAAAAATCCTCAGTTGAATTCATCAACTGTTTCTATTCTTTTTTTTTACTTTGTTTTACGATTTAATACGTTTTGCTGCCTTTATTAGATTATTAAAATATATTGCAAAGGGCCTATACGCTAAATGCGACCATTTAGAAAAAGGTACCTCGATCATTAGCATTGGGAAAAGAACCATAATATGAAAGACATAGGTGTAGTAAGTAGCATATGGCAAACCATAGATTCTAAAGAAATGAACCAATATTCCTGATATGGTAGTTAGGAATAATAATGCCAAAAAGGTCCAATCTGTAATATGTGAATGCTTGCTTTTTTCGGAGGTTTTTTTGATTCTTGCAATAGAGAAGTAGACTAATCCAATAGTTAATCCTAGCGTTGCATAATACCCTAACAAGCGTTGTGGATGCCACCAGGCATAGATATTATCAGTTTGAAACCATCCCAGAAAAACAACAATCACCACCAACATTATTACATAACTCGACATTAAAAACCAATGCACAATCCAATAGGCGCTATACTCTCTTTTCTTATTGCTTAGTTGTGTATTGCATTTGGAAAACTGAAGTTGTGTAGCAAAATGAACAATAAGTGCCCACAATTCTGTGACATATAATTTTAAGGGTATTTTAATATCTTTTTTTCTTACAATCACCTTTAAATACATATTGAATAGATTGCTTAGTAAAAAGAATGCTAATAAGCCAGCCATTGTCCAATCCCCAATTTCAATTTGACGCCAAGGCGCAAAAGTGTTGAGTTTAACACCTCCCAGATCAGTTAATTCAGTTGTCATAGGACCATGAAAAAACACAAATAGGAAGAGAATAATTAGTGATAAGAACAAAATTGATCCAAACTCCCAAATCTTTGAAGTATATAACTTATGGGCCAAGCCTGTCCAATCATATTTGGAGGTGAGATATCGCCTTAATGCCATCATTAATTCGGCAGGATCTGTTCCTTGAGGACAGGTTTCGCTGCATTCACCACAATAGTAACACAACCAAGGTTCAAGAGATGATTGTATCTCATCCTCGAGCCCTAAAACACTTAAGCGTATCATTTTTCTAGGAAACGAATTGTCCTCATCAGATAAAGAACAAACAGCTGTGCACGTACCACAATTATAACAAGCATTGAAATCTAATGCCCCGTATTCTTTTAATTCATCTGCAAAATCAGGATTTATCTGTGCCATTTTATTTCTTGTTCTTTAATTTGTAATA
>CAYPOW010000064.1:0-6699 GCA_964412145.1 uncultured Draconibacterium sp. | reverse complement strand
TCACATCTGTTTAAAAATTTCATTATTCAGCTAAAGAATCTATCATGCTCTCCATTTCGATATCTGTATAGCCTATAAGCTGTATCGAATTTGAAGGGCATACAGGCAAGCACATGCCACATCCCTTACAATTAGCTTCATTTATAACTGCCACCTTTTTACCATCTTGATCCTCTTTTGTTATAGCATCATAAGGGCAAGCCTCTGCGCATTTATCGCACCAAACACAAGATGAAGCATCGATTTTAGCTAGTGTTGGCTCGAGCTCAATTTCTCCCTTACTTATCAGAGAATTTACTTTTGCTCCAGCAGATAGTGCCGATTTCACAGACTCCGTGATATTTAAAGGTGCCTGACAAGATCCTGCAATCAGAACGCCATCGACAACTGTTTCAACAGGTCGAAGCTTTGGATGTATTTCATTATAAAATTTATCTATTCCAATGGGAACTTTTAAAATATTGTTCACTGAATCATTTTTTCTGGGAACCATACCGGTAACAAGAACCACCAAATCAGCTTTAACTTCTAGTTCTTTATCAGCAGTTAAAATATCGTTTATTTTAACGATGGTAGATCCGTTTTCTGTATATACTTGAGTGGGAGAATCATCAAAGGATTGAAAAAAGATATCCCCTTGTTTGGCTGATTTATTGTACAATATTTCTTGTTTTCCATAGGTTCGTACACCTCGTGTGAAATGGAAATTGTGAATCCCTTTGTATTTTTCTTTTACCAATATTGCTGAATGTATTGTTGCAGTACAGCAATACCGTGAGCAATATTTATTATCTCCGTCTACCTGACGACTGCCAACACAATATACATAAGCGATATTTTTGATTGTTTTTCCTTTATAAATCAAATCGCCTTCGTTTAATTCAATCAAGCGCTTAAACTGTTGGAGCGTAATGACATTCTCAATCTCTTTGTAACCAAATTCACCTGTTTTTGGTTCGTAAGGACTAAAACCCGTTGTTAGTAAAATAGCGCCAACATTGATGTTCAAGATTTCTTCTTTTTGATCAAGGTCTATATCTGGACAAATATCAACGCACTTACCGCATTTTGTACAGTGTTCTACATCTATTGTTGGGATTTCAGGGAATTCACTTTCAAAATTTTTATAAATAGCTTTTTGTTTCGTCAAACCAAAATTAAAGGGATCATCAAATTCAACTGGACATACTTCAACAGCTTTTTTAAAAACTTTCCAATCTATTTTGCAATTAGGTTTTATATGACGAGGTCTTAGTTTGATCTTGATTTCAAAATCACCAACACTTCCTGCTTTTGATTCCAAGGTGGCACCTGTAAATAGGGTGATATTTTTGGTTTCTTTAATGGTAGCATAGAGCCTGGAAATAATTTCTCTGCCTGTTTCGTTTGTAGTATACAATTCGTTCCACTGCGATGCTCTTCCTCCTACAAAATATTCTCTTTCAATTAAGATAACTTCTGTTCCCATTCTGGCAAGTTCGATGGATGCACGCATTCCTGCGATACCGGCACCTACAACTAAAGCAGAATTGATTGAAGGAATGGACATTTTGGTTAATGCTTGAGAATGTCGAACTCTTGCTATTCCCGATTTCACCAGTTTTATCCCTTTTTCAGTGGCTTGTTCTGGAGTATCTGAATGCGCCCAAGAGCACTGTTCTCTGAGATTAACCTGGACATAATTGTAGGGATTTAAACCCGCCCTTATTGCTACATTTCTGAAGGTTGATAAATGCAATTTAGGAGAACAGGAAGCTACGACAATAGCATCTAGTTTTTGTTCCTGGATATCTTGAATAATCTCTTTTTGGGTTGAGTCAGCGCAAGCAAACATGGTTGTTTTCGCAAGAACGATATTGTCTTCTTTTAACGCATGTTCTTTAACTTTCTCAACATCAACATAATCAGAAATGTTTGAACCACACTGACAAATATATACACCTATTCTGTTTCTCATAGTAAACCTCCTTTCAAATAGCCTGCTGTTTCGGCAGAAGCAGCTCCGGCTGATAAAATTGAATCTGGAATATCCATGGGTCCCGAAGAGGTTCCGGCTACAAATACACCGTCGACATTAGTTTTTGTCGGATAACTTAATTCGTCTATCTGGTGAACATAATGGAAGGGATCTTGTTCAACAGTAACATTCTTAAACATGCTTGAAAAATCAGTATTGGGCAAAATACCAGTAGAAAGAACAACTAGATCGTGTTCAGCTTCTTTCACTTTTCCTTCTTGAATATCTTCGTACCTTACAATCAAATTACCGTTTTCTTTTTCTTTAATTAAGCCTACTTTTCCTTTTACAAATTCTACATCCATTCCTTTTGCTTGTTGAAAAAATTCGCAAAAACCCTTACCAAAAGCTCGAATGTGGATATAATAGATAGTTACATCAGCCATAGGCAAGGCTCCCAATAATAATTGGGCTTGCTTAATAGAATACATACAGCAGATTTGAGAACAAATTGGATTTCCTATTGTTTCGTCGCGCGAACCAACACACAATACGTAAGCTATATTATCGGGCATTTTTCCATCCTTTGGCCGAAGCACATTATTATAGGGTCGAGTTGGGACTAGTTGCCTTTCCATTTGCATGGCGGTAACTACATTTTTATATTTTCCAAACCCATATCTTGGCATCAAAGTGGGATCAAAAAGATTGAACCCAGTTGCAATAATTACAGATTTAATTTTTAAGGTTTCTCTTTTTTCGGTTTGTGAAAAATCGATCGCATTTGCGGGACAAACTTTTTCGCATATCCCACAAAGGATGCAATTTTCAATGTCGATAGCAGCAATTCTCGGATTGGCAATGCTAAAAGGCACATAAATGGCTTTTCTTCCAACCAAATCCCACTGGTACTCATCTTTAACAACTACAGGGCATTTTTCCTCACAAAGTTGACAACCCGTGCAGTCGTCTTCTGAAACATACCTGGGTTTTATCACCAATTGAGCAGAAAAATCGTTTTCTCCATGTTTTTCAATATCCTCAACTATAGTATTCGTAAAAATAGAAATGTTAGGATGCCTTGCTGTTTCCGATACTTTTGGCGTGGTTATGCACGCTGCGCAGTCTAGTGTTGGGAAAACTTTACTTAGATGTATCATTTTACCACCTATCGAAAGGTCTTTTTCTACAAGTATAACTTTATAGCCTATGTTAGCTAAGTTTAACGCTGCTTCTTCACCGGAAATTCCTCCGCCAAGGACCAGAACATCAAATTCGTGTGATTCTGCCATCTTTTTTGACCGTTATTATTTATTAATTGGATAAAGCGGAAACAAAATTTTTCATATGCTTCACAAATGGATCTGAACAAACAGAGCATATTGCTGCCATTTTAAGTTTAACCGGATCTATCCCTTTTTCTTTCATTAAAATATGCGTTTGTTTTACCAGTTCCCCGGTTTTGTCAGTACAAGTGTCACTAAAAGTGCAATCGGTACCATCTGCTGCTATAAAAACACCATCGAAACCTTTTTCAAATGCATGCAATATCCACCTCGATTTAATAGCACTTGAACAAGGCACATTAATAGTATATACGGTTGGAGGGTAATGTTTTTTCAGGAGTCCCGCTAAATCAATAGCGGGATCTGAAATTTTCTCTGTAGAAAATACGAGGATTTTAGGAGCTGAATTTTGGTCCTTCATCGTATTTAACCCTTTTGCAAATAAATCTTGAAATAACCTGATTCTTCAACTGTTCCTAGATATTCGTGCCCTTTTTTATTGGCCCATTTTGGAATGTCTTTTTTGGTACCTTCATCTGCTGAAAGTATTTCAATGACTTCTCCAGATGCAATAGTTCCCATAGCTTTTTTAGCTTCTAATAATGGCCCTGGACAAGCTGTTCCTCTTGCGTCAACAGTTTTATCTGCTGCAATAATTACTAATTCTTCGTAACTCATAATGTTAAGTTTTAATTGATTTTTAAATAAATAAATGAACATCGGCCTCTTGGGCTGATGTGATATATTCTCCAATTCCACAGAGATCATCTGTCAAATCAATGAAGTCTTCCATTTTTTCTGCACCCCACATTTTACCAGCAAGGCTACAGATGTGTATTTTTACATTTGTAAGTTCCTTGGCCATTTCAAAGAATTCGATCCAACTCGGAACATTTAATGTTTTGGCTGATTTTATAAACTCGTCTTTCAATTCGGGGTATTCCGAGAGGCTGTTAATATTATTCTCATTGCCTTTTATAAAAGCCCGAGCTCCCATAAGCAATACATATACATCAACATCCATATCATCGGCTGCAGCTCCGCTTAATATTACGCCTGCGCCAGTTAGCTTATCAATACTCCCTGAAAAAAGAGCCATTGTCATTTTTTTGTTTTCCATAAGGCAATTTTGTGTTTACTATGTTTATATTTTTTTTAAGTATTCTAATTTGTATTATCCCCCGCAACCGCTACTTTCTTCTTTTTTGGGCGGTGTTTTTCCTTCTGATGTTCCCAAACCCAATTCAATGATTTCCGGATACATTTTTAGCCACTCTTCCCAGCCTCCATCAATAAGATAAACCTCCTTGTATTTCAATGATTTTAAAGTAGGATATGCTAAAGAGGCTCTGTCGGTTGTTTGAGAATAAATATATATTGCTTCTCTTCTGTTCGAGATTTTACCGGAAAATTCTAATATTCCTCTCGGAATATTTATTGCTCCAGGGATATGTCCCTCACTATATTCTTCTGTTTCCCGGCAGTCAATAATTATATATCCCTCCTTATGATCAAGTACTGTTTTAAAATCATTTGTCATTACTTTAGAGATACCTATTTGCGAATCGTTTATCATTTGATCCACATTATCGTAACTTTTATTGTTGTTTGAATCACAGCTTCCAATGATTAGAATCAAAAGGAGCAGTAAAAGGATTTTGTATGTTTTCATTGTTTAGTCATTTATTTTTATACAATATTTTACTCAGACGCTTATCCGCCGCATCCGCTTGCTTCTTTTGTTTCGCTACCGGAATCAAATTCAGGATTCCAGGCAACAATTCCTCCTGCTAGATTTTTGACATTTGAATATCCTAATTCATTTAGCGCTTTAGTTGCTAGTATTCCTCTATCGCCTTTTTTACAATAGATGATTATTTCCGCATCTTTTTCAGGAACATACCATTGCTCTGCTTCCCAAAATGATTTATCGCCTATTTTAAATTCAAGTACTCCTCGCGAGATTTGAGTGGAGTATGGAATATTACCGTTTTCAAACTCTTCGGGTTGACGAACATCGATCAGAAAAAAATCATCCATCGCTTCAATTTTTATATTGAGTTCATCAACAGATATTTCTTCAATTGTAGGTTTGGCATTGGCAGCCATTTCTGCACCATTTTCGTAGATTCCAACACAGGAACTTAAAAATGCGATTGCAAAAAATAATATAGATATGTAATAAAATCTCTTCATTTTTTTTGTGTTAGTATGCACTGTATTTTCCTGTTTTTTCATTCCATTTAACAAACAAGTACCACAGAAATAGAATTGCTAATACAATCACAACAGACCAAGTATATCCTATATAATCAGGCATAAAATTTTTGTATTGTAAATTCTGAGGTAAGATGTCGACGAAAGCAGGAACAATAAATTTTTTAGATAAAGGAGAAATTAGTAAAAACGCTAGCACTGCTACCCATAATTTTACCTGGCCTTCGCCAAAACGCCATAAAGCGCCAACGGCGCAACCTCCTGCAATGGTCATTCCTACTCCAAAAATAAAACCACCAATAGGTGCACGTAACCAAAAATGTGGGAATACCCAAGTCATTTCTCGTGCACGTAAAGCAGTATCTCCAGCACCAATACCGAATATTTTTATCGCTGTAAAACCAATAAGGCCAATTATTAATCCGGCTATAACACCTGTAGTACTGGAAGACTTACCAGTCATAAAAGGATCTCTGAAAGAAGCAACAATACAGAATCTGGAACGCTGACAAATTAGGCCCATCATTAAGCCTATTATTACAAACCAAGACATCACCACATTGTTATTTCCAAAATAAGTATAGGCGATAACTAATCCGATTAGTATTACAATCCACCCTAATACTATTTGCCAATTACCTGCTTTTTCTGAGGCCGCTAAAAATGTTCTGCTTTTACCACTACTAAATCCAGGGAACCTTTCCATTTCCCATAACAAATATTTTAGGGCTACCAGAGTTCCTAGAAAAAGCCCAATGGTTAAAAATATTGCTCCACCAGAAAGGGCAGGAATACCACTAAAAAATCCACCAATAGAACACCCGATTCCCATAGTTGCGCCAATGGCCATTAATCCGCCACCAATAAAACCTTTTATTAATTCACCTATTGGTGGTATTCTTAATGCAAACTCTTTTGACAAAAGTGCTCCTGCAAAAGCTCCAAGAATGATTATAATATTGAGCATTCCGTATAAACTGGCGCTAGTAGGAGTTGCATTTTCTATTCCTAAAACCCCAACGGCCTGATAAACATTTTCGCCCCAATTATTGTAACCACCGCTACCTCCCCAAGGGCTTTTAATCATGAAAAGGAATATATTAAGTACGCCTAGTAGAATTCCACCTACCCAAACAGGCCAGTGTTTAGCGAAAAAAGTTTGAAATAACTCACTTAGTATGCCTTTTTCTTTATTTGGTTGTTCTGACATAAGTACATTTATTTTTTCTGTAATACAAA
>CAYPOW010000063.1:12721-14019 GCA_964412145.1 uncultured Draconibacterium sp. | reverse complement strand
GCTACTCCAGGAACTTTATCGCGCATAGCTTGAACCAGTTCTCGCGTTCCTTTCCCAGTATGTCCACGTTTCATCGAACGAAGAATCCGATCGTTGATATGCTGCAAAGGTATATCGATATATTTGGCCACTTTGGGTTCATCACGAATGAGATCCAACACATCGAGCGGAAAATTAGTTGGGAAAGTATAATGCAGACGTATCCATTCGATGCCTTCAATTTTTGCTAATTCTTTTACCAATTCGGCTAAAGCTTGTTTTTGATAAAGATCGATACCATACCAAATTAAGTCTTGTGCAATCAAAATCAATTCTTTAACACCTTTATCGGCCAATTTTTGAGCTTCAATCAGTAATTCTTCTTTAGGGACTGATTTATGCTTTCCGCGAATAAGTGGAATGGCACAAAAAGAACATTTCCGGTCGCAGCCTTCTGAAATCTTCAAATATGCATAATGCGAAGGAGTTGTTAAAAGCCGTTCACCCACAAGTTCTGTTTTATAATCGGCACCCAAATCTTTTACAATTTTTGGTAAATCGGCAGCACCATAATAGCCATCCACACCATCAATTTCTTCGGGAAGTTCTTTTTTGTATCGTTCAGAAAGACAGCCCATTACGTAAACTTTTTCAATTTCACCACCTTTTTTAGCTTCCACTGCATCCAAAATCATATCAATCGATTCTTCTTTGGCATCGGCAATAAAACCACAGGTATTAATAATTACAATATCACTTTCGGCATCGGATTCATGAACAACTTTTAAGTCGTTTGCTTTTAGTTGTCCCATTAAATGCTCCGAATCGACCAGGTTTTTGCTGCAACCCATGGTGATGATATTGATTGTTTTATTGTTTGATTTTGTCTTCATAAATAGCGGATACTGATTTTGCGGCAAAATTAGTTGAATTATTTGAGCCACACTTGTTAATTCTTTCTTAGTTTGTAGGCTAATTTTTTGATTTTACTATCTTAGCTTCAAATCTAAAATCTATTTTTATGAAGAAAGGAATCAAGTATTTGCTTTGGACCATCTTAATAATTCTAGTCGCTATTCAATTTGTCCCGGTGAATAGAGAAATGCCAAAAAGTGATGAAAATAAGGACTTTTTAGTCATAACGCAGGCACCTGAGGATGTTCAAATATTGATGCGTAATGCTTGCTACGATTGTCATTCAAATGAAACTAACTGGCCCTGGTATTCACATATTGCTCCTATTTCTTTTGTTATAGTCGAGCATATTGTAGATGGAAAAGATCATTTAAATTTTTCCAATTGGTCAACTTATGATTTCG
>CAYPOW010000063.1:8805-12621 GCA_964412145.1 uncultured Draconibacterium sp. | reverse complement strand
GTAAGTGATTCTCAACTTAAAGCGTTGAAAAATCCGGATGATATTCGTGAACCACAAGTGCTTTCTAATATAAAGTTAATCAGGCTTTTACTCAATGAAAATTCTTCTTTTCTTTCTGTAAATAATGTAATCGATATTTATCATAGCGGCCCCGAAGTGTATCGGCAACTTTATATTGACTTAGAGGAAGCAAGCCAATTTATTCATATTCAGTATTATTTATTTGAGGATGGGGAAGTGGCTTCACGCATTCAAACAATTCTACTAGACAAGCTGAAAATGGGTGTAGAGGTTAGCTTAATGGTGGATGGAATTGGAAGTAGAACATTATCAGGCGAATATATCGATATATTGCGTAAAGCAGGCGCTGAGGTTCATGTTTTCAGACCTGTTCGTTTTCCACGTTTAACAAGCAAGATCAATTATAGAAATCACCGAAAAATTGTGGTAATTGATGGTACCATTGGATACACCGGTGGAATAAATATTGCAGATAAATATATTTATGGTGATGGTGATTTAGGTGTTTGGCGAGATACTCATATTCGAATCTACGGCGATGCAGTGAAAATGCTGGAAGCTGTGTTTTTAATCGACCGTTATTTTGTGACCAATAAATTTGATAAAAAACCAGCCAAATATTTTCCAAGCCTTAATTTTCAAGGCGAAAAGTATATTCAAATTGCCAATAGTGGCCCTGAATCGTCTACTCAAAATATTTTAAATGCCTATTTTACAGCTATTAGCTCGGCACAAAAAAGTATTTGCATAACAACTCCCTATTTTGTTCCAAATGAAAGCATTTTAATGGCATTGAAAACTGCAGCTGCTGGCGGTGTGGATGTGCACTTAATTCTGCCCGGACGTATCGATAGTCTTTTAGTGCAATACAGTTCACGTTCTTTCATTTTAGATCTTTTATTAGCTAATATTCATGTGTATTTCTATGAAACCGGTTTTATTCATGCTAAAATTATGGTAATTGATGACTTTTTATCAGTAGTTGGTTCTGCTAATTTCGATTACCGTAGTTTCTATCATAATTTCGAAATCAGTGCCCTTATTTATGATAAAGAAGAGAATAAAAAATTACGCTTGCAATTTGAAATAGACAAAGCAAACTCACGAAGAATTAAATTACAAATTTGGCGTAAAAGGCCTCTTTCTGAAAAGCTAAAAGAATCGGTTTCGCGATTGCTTTCGCCTTTAATTTAGATCAGTGAGATTATGATTTTGTTCTTCAAAATCAATTAGCCGAACTGATCCTGAGCGATAGTCGAAGGATCTCATAGGTTTTTATACCAATTGTCAATTAAAATGACGGTTTTTTTCGCTTAAAATGCAGCGAGTCGCCCCATTCTTTGTGTCCAATTGCATTTCCTGTTCTATGAATTCGTGCCTCCAAACAGTTTTTGCATTCATCAGCTTCTTCGTCAATACATGGCTTATCTTCGTATAAAAGATAATCTTCACGGTACTTTACAGGTGTTAAATTGGGCATAATTACATTGGCTCCAACTAGTATTGCTTTTTCACGTCCTTCAGGATCAATGGCTTGCATGGCTGTAGTTGCTGCAATATTGATGTCTTTCATTAAAATTCGTAACAAAGCGACCATTTTTAAGCTCAACAGAAAGCGATTTTTTAAGCTCAAAAGTTCGTTACTATATTGATAAAGAGGTGTTTGCTTATGCTCGATATAAGGTCCCATTCCGGCCATATCGATGTCTAATTTTTGAAAGAACAACAAATCGTTTGCTAAGTCATCGATGCTTTGAAAAGGTAATCCAATCATTACGCCCGTACCAACCTGATAACCAGTTTCTTTTAAATGATTTAGCGATTGTAGGCGTTTTACATAATCGTGTTTGCTATTCTGGGGGTGAATTTTTTTATAATGTTCCTGGTTGCTTGTTTCGATGCGAAGCAAATAACGATGTGCTCCTGCATCAAACCAGCGTTTATAGGTTTCTTTGCTTTGCTCACCACAAGATAATGTGAGTCCTAAGCTTCCATTTCCTATTTTCTTAATTTCAATTATTAAGTTTTCAATCTGTTTTATAAATGCTTTATCATATCTTTCTCCTGATTGAATAACTAGTGATGCAAAGCCTTGATCATAAGCAAATTGAGCGGCTTGAAGTACTTCCGCATCACTGAGCTGATATCGTTGGATATTTTTATTACTCAATCGTACACCGCAATAAAAACAATCTTTTGAGCAAATATTGGAATACTCTATCAGACCACGGAAATAGACTTTATTGCCTACTTCCTTTTTTTTTACCTCTGCAGCAAACTTGAAAAGTTGCTGCTGATCATCTCCTTCAGAATACAATAATCTAACTAAATCACTATGTGAAAATTGCTGTTGATTTAGGATAGAACGTATATCAGTCATTTAGTTGTTATTTCGTTCACAAAGATATTTAATTTATCCAAAAGGAGATAAAAACCATTGTATTTAACAGAATTTTACATTTTAGTAATAACAAATTCTGTCCTTCTATTTTGTGCGCGTCCTTCTTCAGTTGAATTATCTGCAATCGGCTTATCAAAGCCTAATCCATTATAAATTAATCTGTTTGCATCAATATCATGCTCAATTAAGAAATAATAAACTGCTTTGGCACGTTGATTTGAAAGCTCATAATTGTACTCTGCACTTCCTGTGTTATCGGTATGTCCGTGAATTGCAATGTGTATTTTAGGATTTTCATTTAAAAATGAAAGGAGTTTTTTAAGTTCAATTTCGGAAGCTTTTTTTAGCGTATATTTATCGGTTTCGAAGAAAATATTTTTTAGAATCACATTTTTACCAATCGCAATTGTCTGCAGGGGAATATTTTTTAAAAAGGGTTCGTTTGTTGAATATTCATCTTTTAACAAAAATTGATCAGAATAAAACAAATAGCTTTGTTTACTTACATTTAGCAAATAATTTTCCCCCAAACTTAAGGTTAACAAAAAATCTCCATTTTCCACATCCGATACAGAATAATTGAGTCGGTTTCCAGTTTCCAGGTCGATAAGTTCAAATTGTGCACTCAGCGGTTTCTTTGTCTCTGCATCATAAATAACTCCTTTCAGATAAGTCACTTTTTCGGGCCGAATATTTTCTGCTAATTGAAAAGAATAGATATCCAGCTCTCCAAATCCTTCCGGACGGTTGGATGCAAAATAAGCTAATTTTCCATCAGGTGAAACAAGAATAGTACTTTCATCTTTGTGCGTATTGATTGGATAACCTAGATTTACAGGACTTCCCCAATCTTTTTTCTCGGCATCCCATTTCGATAGATACAAATCGGTGCCTCCCATTCCAATATGACCATTGGAGGAGAAATAAAGTGTTTGATTGTCAGGATGTATAAAAACGGCTTGCTCATCTTTTTCTGTATTGATAACTGAACTCAATTTAACAGGCGTATCCCAATAGCCATTCTCATCTAAATCAGCACGATAGATATCCGAATGACCCAGGGATTTTTTCGGGGCTCTGATAAAATAAAGGTGTTTGCCATCGGCAGAAAGCGAAGCTTGACTTTCCCAGTTGGAAGTATTTACAGGCGATCCCATATTGTGTGCTTTGCTCCAGTGATTTCCTGTTTTCCGGGCGATAAATAAATCGCAACTTCCATACCCTTTTCTATTATTTCCATAGTCGCCATAATACTCACAGGCAGTAAATACGAGGGTTTTTCCATCGGCTGACAGCGAAGCGGCTCCTTCATTATAGGGTGTATTTAGCTCATCAATTGGACGATTCCCCCCCCAAATGCTGTCAATACGAATAGCTTCAAAAAAATCTTCCTG
>CAYPOW010000063.1:5323-8705 GCA_964412145.1 uncultured Draconibacterium sp. | reverse complement strand
TTTAAATAGAGTTTAGCCAAAAAATAATGCTCATTTGGAAATAGATCCGGATTGATGGAAATCCCTGTTTTGTAAAAAGCAATGGCATCTTGTGGATAGCCTAAATCAGTTTTTATTTCAGCGATTAGAAAATAGGCTTCCTGAAAATGATCATCAGCTTTTAAGGCTTTTTCGAGAAGTAGATAGGCTTGGATATTATTTTCAAGAGTATATTCCGCTAGGGCTTTATTGTAAAATTTATCTGCTTTTTTCGATTGAGTATGCAGTTTTTGTGCCTGCATATAAAAGGGCAGAAAAACAAGGCTAATAACTAACAGAAATGAGCGTAATAATATCATTCTTTTTACACAAAGATATGCTTTTCAGTTTTGATTTTAAAGAATGATTATTTCAAATTTTTTAAAAATGCTATCAATTTCTGACTTGCCAATCCGCGGTGACTAATCTTGTTTTTTTCTTTCAATGGCATTTCTGAAAAAGTTCGTGAAAAGCCAAGTGGCTGAAAAATAGGATCGTATCCAAAGCCTTTTGTCCCCTGACTTGCTTTTTCTGTGATTACACCTTCAACTACCCCTTCAAAATGGTATTCTTTTGCATCGATAATGAGAGCAATTACAGTTTTAAAACGTGCCGTTCTAATCTTTTTTCCTTGCATTTCGGCCAGCACTTTTTTTACATTGTCTTCAAAAGTGCAATTTTCGCCAGCGTAGCGGGCCGAAAAGACACCGGGCCGACCATCTAAAGCATCAATTTCCAATCCGGTATCATCAGCAAAGCAATTGTAATTAAATCGATTATAAACAAATCGTGCTTTTTCAAAAGCATTGTCTATCAGTGTATTATGAGGTTCTTCAATCTCTTCAAAGCATTGAATATCAGCCAAACTGAGAATTTCGAAATGAGTTTGAATTAAAGGAGCAACTTCTTCAATCTTGTGTTTATTGTTGGTAGCAAAAACAAGTTTTTTCATAAAGATTTTAATATTCACTAATCACTATTCATCGAAGTGCTTCTTCAATAATCATACTGTAAAATTCTTTTGGTGAATAGCCCATTACCTGAATTTGTTGAGGGATTATGCTGGTATCAGACATTCCTGGTATGGTATTTACTTCCAGAAACCAAATTTCGTCTTCGTTTGCAATATAATCGAAACGAACCATTCCTTTGCAATTTAAAATGCGATACAATTTGGTTGATGTTTCCTGAATTTTCCTTTTTAATTCATCCGGAATATCCGCAGGTGTTATTTCATCGGCAAAAGCCTTGTTGTATTTAGCATCAAAATCAAAAAATTCTTTTTTGGAGATAATTTCCGTAACAGGAAAACGCATGATCTCACCTTCGAATTCAAAAGCTCCGCACGTCAATTCACGTCCTTTGATATATTCTTCAACCAGCACTTCATCATCTTCTGCAAATGCTTTTTCAAGTGCTAAAGGAAGCTCTTTGGCTAGACTGACTTTCGATATTCCCACACTCGATCCACCCTGATTAGGTTTTACAAAAACAGGTAAACGAATATGTTGAAGCAAAATTTCCTGATCACAGCTGTGTTTTTTAAATAAATGCACGCTTTTAGAAACAGCTACGCCAGTGCTACTGACAATATGGTTGCAGTATGCTTTGTTAAAAGTGATGGCAGAAGTAATTGCATTGCTTGAAGTATATGGTAAGCCAATCATATCGAAATAACCCTGAAGTTTACCATTTTCTCCTGGGCTACCGTGTATTAGATTAAAAATAAGGTCGAAAACAATTTTTTTATTTGCGATATTCAAACTAAAATCGTTTTTATCTACCTGTATTTCACCTAGTTCCGGGTGTTTATAAGTCCAGTTTCGACCTTTAATTACTACCAGATACAGATCGTATTTAGAGGGATCTATTTGAGCAGAAACCATCGTTGCACTTTGTATACTGATAGAATATTCTCCTGAGTCACCTCCGGCAATAAGGGCAATTTTTTTCTTCATATTATTCTTAATTCTGCTACAATACTAGTGAAAATAAGGTTTGAAAAAGTGGCCCGATCAAAGTTTTTTTTACAAAATTAATGTCGAAAACCTATCCTAAACTATTAAGCTTATTCACTATCTTTGCCGATTGTACAATATTAGGTCTTAAAAAGAGTTTTTAATTAACCTGGCAAATGATTAGCTATGAGTTTCAGACGTTTTATAATTAGTAAAACCTTTTTTATACATTTAGGAATTATCTTTGGATTTACATTGGTTTTGATTTTTTTTATTGCCAAAAGCCTTGATTCCTATACCGAACTAGGGGAATATATTTTGGTGCCTCCTCTGCAAGCAATGAATGGAGATAGTTTGGTATTAAATTCTGATAAGAATTTTCTACAGTATGTTATTATCGATTCAATTTTTGATTCAAAATCGATTCCGGGAGCTGTTTCTCAGCAATACCCAACCGTCGGAGCCAAAGTAAAAAAAGGCCGCAAAATTTATTTAACTATTGTCACAAAAGGCAGGGAGTATATTCCAATGCCAAATCTTGTTGATTTGAGTATTCGGAGGGCAATTGATGTAATTAGTCAAACACGTTTAACTGTTAATCAGTTGATATATGTTGAAAATTTTGCTCGAAATGCTGTTCTTGCCCAATTAATCAGGCAAGATACGATAGCTGCTGATTCGATGGTTCTTATTGGCACTCCAATTAATCTTGTGGTTGGAAACGGACATAGTTCAGGTGGAGTTTTTCTGCCATTATTGATTGGCAAAACAGCTGATGAAGCCAAAGAACTTATTCTTAAATCGAGTTTGAATTTTGGAGGTGCAGATACTTTATTTGGTAGTTCCAAAACAGATTTGAAAGTGTATGAGCAATTTCCGGCGTATAATTCCGAGGATGCTGTTTTTTTAGGTGATCCGATGCGTATTTCTTTGCGCTCAGCAATAGGCTTTGATTTTGATTCATTGATTTATCATATTATGAATGATACACTCGAAATGGACACAATTATGAATGACGATAATTTTTTAAACCCTGATATTGAACAATTTTAGCTTGATGATGAGATTTATATGGTTTGCGTTTTTCTTTACAGGAGTGGTTCTAGAACTTCATGCGCAGGAGCAATTGGTGGATTTAAATCAAAATTTAGCTCTGCAAAAACACGCTATCACCTATAAATCAAGTACAGAAGAAGCTATTTCCTTACCTTTTTTCGATGATTTCAAACAAAGCGATTTGACTCCGAATCCTTTAAAATGGGCTGATAATAAGGCATTTATTAATACTGGGTTTCAAAAATTCCCTGCAAATATAGGTGTTGCTACCTTGGATGCTTTAAATGAAGAAGGTAATATATATGAACATGCCAATAGCTTTGGTTTTATTGCCGATTATTTAACTTCTA
>CAYPOW010000063.1:0-5223 GCA_964412145.1 uncultured Draconibacterium sp. | reverse complement strand
AATATATATGAACATGCCAATAGCTTTGGTTTTATTGCCGATTATTTAACTTCTAACGCCATTCGTTTGGATAGTCTGAATGCCGAACAGCGAGCAATTGTTCCTGCCGATTCCGTTTATTTGAGTTTCTATTATCAACCACAGGGAAAAGGAAATGCTCCGGAAGCCGGTGATTCTTTAGTGCTCGAATTTTATTCTGGTCGCGATCAGATTTGGTATCCTATCTGGTCAGACAGTGGAATGCCTTTGGATAGTTTTTACCTTATAAATCAGACCTATTGCAAGCAAATACTAATTCCAATTACCGACGATGCCCGCTTTTTTCATCCTGATTTCCGTTTTCGATTTTATAATTATGCAAGCCTGGCCAGTACGATACAAACTTCCTGGCAAAGCAATGCCGATCAGTGGAATATCGATTATGTAAAACTGGATATCAATCGCAATCGCAACGATATTTATTCTAAGGATTTAGTATTTGTGAGTCCACCGCCTTCTTTTTTAAAGAATTATCGTGCAATGCCATACAATCAATATAAGAATGATCCTACAAATTCAATGGCTGATAGCTTACATTCCATTTACATTTCCAATCTAAATGCCATACCTTATACGGCAGAATATCAATACACTATATCGGATCAGTTGCTTCAGGATTCAATTTATTTATCAGGTGCTGCGAATATTAATCCTTTTATTTTTGATGGACATTCTGTTTTTCCTCGTTTTGCAGATCCAGAAGTGATTTCATTTTTCAGTTTGTATGAAAAAAATCAGATGGAGTATACGATTACGCATATTGTGAAAACGCTGGATTTAAAAAACAACATTACGGTAGGAGATACGCTCATTCAAAAGCAGCTATTTGCCGATTATTTTGCCTACGATGATGCTTCCTCTGAAGCTGGATATGGATTGAGTGGTGCCGGAAACAGTGCTGCATTGCGTTTTAAAGTAAATACACCTGATACACTCACGCAAGTTCAAATTTATTTTAATCCAACAGTTGTTGGAAATGAAGACAATTTTTATTTGACTGTTTGGGAAAGTATTGATCCTGAGGTAATTTTATATGAAAAATTGGTTCAGGCTTTGCAAAGCGATAATGAATCAGGATTTATTAGTTATGATTTGAATGAATTGGTGCTAGTAAGCAACGAATTTTTTGTTGGATTTACACAAACGACTGAAAACAATTTGAATGTTGGTTTTGATTTATCATATTCTCCAAAAGAAAGTTTATTTTTCGATGCCGGAGATGGATGGAATCAAAGCATATTTGAAGGATCCTTAATGATCAGACCTGTCTTTACTCACTCAAATATACCCATTAATCCACCATCATCTCTTGCCCAAGAAGTTCATATCTATCCAAATCCGCTAACAGCGGGCAATTTGAATATTGAAATTGATAATGGTCAGGATTACATAGCAAAAATTTATAATTTATTGGGTAAAATGATCTATTCCACTCAATTTCAAGAGCAAATAAACCTGGATTTTCTTACTGAAGGCGTCTATCTGTTACGTTTCGAAAATCAAAAGTCAGGTGAGGTAAAAAATCAAAAATTAATAATTAGAAAATAGTGGCAAATTTGGAAGAGGATATAGAATTGCAAGATAGTGAAGCTGAAATGTTTGAACATTTTCGTTTTGAAGTGGACCAAGGTCAATCGGCTTTGCGGATAGATAAATACCTGATGCACAGGATAGAAAATGCCACGCGAAATAAAATTCAGCAGGCAGCAAAAGCAGAAAATATCCTGGTAAACAATGCTCCTGTAAAGTCCAATTATAAAGTTAAACCCAGAGATATTATTTCCTTGGTTTTTTCGGAACCACCTCGCGATACAAAAATATTTGCAGAGGAAATTCCAATAAAAATTCTGTATGAAGATGATGATCTGTTAGTTATAGATAAACAAGCAGGTTTAGTTGTTCATCCTGGACATGGAAATTATACTGGAACTTTGCTTCATGGATTAAAATATCATTTTCAACAAAGTGGATCTGGCGATATTGAGCCTCTTTTAGCGCATCGAATTGATAAAGATACTTCTGGCGTTTTGGTAATTGCAAAAGATGAGACCATTTTGGCTCGATTGGCCAAGCAGTTTTTCGATCACAGCATAGAGCGTAAATACCATGCATTGGTATGGGGCAATTTTGATGAAGAGAATGGAACGGTTACTGGTCATCTGGCACGCAATCCAAAGAATAGATTACAGATGTCTGTTTTCCCGGATGGTGAATTAGGGAAGCATGCAGTAACTCACTATCGCCTACTAGAACGATTTGGCTATGTTAGCCTTATTGAATGTCAACTGGAGACAGGCAGGACACATCAAATTCGTGCGCACATGAAACATATTGGCCATCCTGTTTTTAACGATGCGCGCTATGGTGGAGATGGAATTTTAAAAGGAACTACTTTTACTAAATATAAGCAGTTTGTTAAGAATTGTTTTGAGATAATTCCACGACAAGCATTGCATGCCAGAAGCTTGCAATTTGTTCACCCGCGCAGTGGTGAGACCCTCTATTTTGAGTCGGCCTTACCTTCTGATCTTGCTGCAGTTCTTGAAAAGTGGCGTAATTACAGTATTCATCAACAATTGGATGGTTAAACAGGTGGCATTTGTGTTTAAGGTTTAATTCTCTTGTCAATATATCTTGAATTTATTATCCTTAAAGTTCCCATATAGTCCATCTTAAATTGAAGCAAATCGCCCACTTTATAATTTTTCCTGTTTAATCCTAAATCAATGACCAACATATCTGAACTGGCACCGACAAAGCTTATTTCTTTATCATAAGGTACGAGGTGTGTTTCATCCACATCCAATAATCCGATGTCGATGATTGCCCGAACGGATGTTTTTCCCGGTTGAGTTTCTTCAAATTCAAAAGCATGTCCTTCTACATTTGTACCCATTTCACCCATTGGAATAGATGGTTTTTCAATTAATTCAATGATTTCCGAATAGAGAGAAAACACATCTGCCTTCATCTTCTTTAAAGGCGTATTGTTATAGACATCGGTACCTAAAAACAAGGTCTCACCAACTCTGAAATGATTAATTCCAATGGGCAGGAGGCGTTGAAAAATTAGAGGAATAGTAACTGAGGAACCCCCTGAAACATAGGGAATTTGCCTGTTAAATTTTGCTTCAATCAGTTGCTCATATAAACTTAATTGTATTAGTTTATCGTGATTTGGAAGCACACCATATAAACAGGATAAATTTGCTCCAAGTCCTACAACTTCAATATTTTCGAGTTTAAATACTGTTTCGTAAAATGCCATTAGATCTTCGCGCATAATTCCTTCTCTGAGCTCTCCCAGCTCAATCATAATAATTATTTTATGCTTTTTGTTCTGTTTTTGTGCTTCTTCCGAAAGTAGTTTAATTGTTTCTATTTCCGTATTCATGCTAATATCAGCATACTTTACAATACTTGCAATAGCACGTTTGGCAGGAGGTTTTATGTAAATGGTTTGGATGTTGGGATTAATGCTTTTGATTGCTTTTAAATTCGAAACACGCGAGTCGCAAACTTGCTTCAGATCGAGTTTAAGTAATTCCGTTAAAAAAGTTTTATTTCCACTTAGCATTTTTGAAACAACAGACCACTGTATGTTTTTCTTCGTGAAGAGATTATTTAAAAAGTCAAAATTTGATTTTAACTTTTTCACATCTAAGGTTACATAGGCCATAATTATTGTTTTTTAATGATTTTACGTTTTATAAATTCCGATAAATGAGCTAATACCTCATAATTGAGTTGATCGCTTATATCGCTAAAAGCACTTACTTTAATTTCCAAATTGTCTTGCTTGCCAATAATTATTACTTCATCACCAACTTTGGCAAGTGGGACATTGGATATATCTGCTATAATCATATTCATATTTACCACTCCTATGACACTGCACCTTTGTCCCTGAATAAGTACTCTGCCTTTATTGCTCAAAGAACGGCTATAACCAGATGCATACCCAATAGGAATTAATGCAGTTAAAATATCGGTTTGAGCCAAATATGAAATTCCATAGCTAACAAATTCACCACATTTAACTTCTTTAATCGACATGATTTGGCTTTCCCAACTTAGTATACGTTTCAAAGGATCGGTTTTGTCAGGTTTATTATTAATATACTGAATAAAAACTTCAATGCTTGACCAAAAACCATAGAGCATAATTCCAATTCTCACCAAATCCATTCGTGCTTTTGGATAAATGATTGATGCGGCCGAATTAGCGACATGTCTATAGTCGGGATTGATGTTATTTGCTTCTAGAACAGTTAACATTTTTTGATATTTCTTTAGCTGTTTCTGTATTCTTGGATGATTTGAAATACTCTCCGCTCCGGCAAGATGTGAGCAAAATCCTACTACATTTATATATTGTTCATTCTCTTTTATGATGGAAATAACTGTATTTAATACATCTGTATTTATACCTGACCGATTCATTCCGGTTTCGGCTTCAATGTGAATATTTGCTTTGAGGTTAAGTTTTTTTGCCCATTTAAGTGCGATTTCCAATCGTTCGATGTTAAAGATGAAAAATTCGATTCCTTTTTCAAGTATATCTGCCATATTTTCATCAGAAATCCAGCCCATTATCATTATTGTTTGGGATTCTGAAAGGCTGTGATAAACTCTAATCGCTTCGCTATAGCTAAAAACCGAATAATGATTTATTCCATGTTTTTCGAAAAGAGGAACTATTTGTTCAATGCCATGGCCGTAGGCATTGGCTTTCACCACTGCAGAAATTAGGACTTTCTTCCCCATTTTCTTTTTCAAAAAAGCCACATTATTCTGCAGCGATTTTTCATCTATGGATATGATGGAACTATCGCTCATTTTTTAAATTGATTTTCTCATAAATACTATAAAAAGTGTTTATCCCGGTCTCAATTATTTCATCTGGGAAATCGTAATCCGGATTGTGTAGAGGTGGCTGCATTATTCCTGCCCCCAAACCAAATAAACAAGATTTGTACTGTTGTGAATAATACCCAAAATCTTCCGACCATTTAAAAGGTTTTTCAAGGTATTCGATTTCCAAATTGTTTTGTTTTGCCGATTGTTCAACAAAACTCACACACTCATCATTATTCACACTTGCAGGAAATTCTTCAGAATAAGAAATCTCACATTTTAAATTTTCAGCTTTCGAAATTTCTTTGATTATTTTTTCGGAATAAG
>CAYPOW010000062.1:0-14161 GCA_964412145.1 uncultured Draconibacterium sp. | reverse complement strand
GAAAACTTTTTTTGTTTCTCTCTTTTTAATTGGCCGAATTTTGGGGAAGCTTACAATGTTATTTTAAGTAAGCCTGCAACTAAAAAAGACACTCACTGATTTTAATGACCGATTAAGGATACTAATCTTTTGCCTGATTCGGTCAACTTATATTTTTGATTTCTGTCTTTTGAATTTTCCGGAATAGTAAATTCTATCCAACCCAGGTTTCTTAAAGAATCTGTCAGCAGGTGCTTTGAAAGACCTTTTGATGACTTGCTCGTCAATGATGTTGTTATGCAGGAAAGATAAAGCATCACGCAGTTGCTTTTGCAAAGGTCCTTTGAAATAATATTCTTTAAAATTCTTACCGGAATCATCTTTGAACCAAACCAGTTCGATCCAGCATCTGGAAAAGAATTTCTCAGGGTTTTTGGAAAAGAAAAGCAAGCCAACATTTACCGGACGCAAGTTTTCTAGTGGGCCTTTGGCAATATGCATTTGAACGCACAAGTCAGCTAAGGATATCTTTTTGCTTTCTTCAAAAAGGTCGCTTTTTACTTCCTGCAGAAAAGCCTGAATAATTCCCAAATCAAAATCGTTGATGGTGGCCTGATTGTTTATTCTGTCGTCGAATGGAATACGTGCTGTGAGCTCCTGCAAGCGGATAAGGTTATTTCCTTTCGCAATGATGCTACTTGAGCCGTAACGAATATAAGCGTGGCGCTCTGACTTTTTGCCTTGTGTACTTGGCGCAGTATAAATACGATTATCGCCGGCAGGACACCATAAAATCAGGATTTGTTTTGCTTGCAATACATAAGGTTGTATGATTGGGAAGTAATTAGGAAGAATCTGGTGAGCCAAATTTAAAACGTCTTTCTGAATTTTATCCAGCTGGTTTATTTCTATTCCGGCAGGCGGAAGAACAGGCCGACCCTCAGTTTCGTCGATACCGATAAAGATATAACAACCGCCCCAATTGTTTATATCGTTAGCAAAGGCGCAAATAGAATGCACCACCTCTTCGGGGGAATTCCAGCCGATCCCATTCAAAGGCTTTACCATTAAGTAGTGACCCGGCTCCGGGTACTAAGGCTTGTGAGAAATCACAAGCCTTTTTGCTTTATATGAAACAAATTGTTTTGTGCTGAAAATAAAAAAGCACCTATGGAATTGATCCCTAGGTGCTTTTTAATAATTAATGTAAACCGCATCAAATAATACTAACTATCTGAAAAGCAGCATTATATGATACGTATTTCGTTTTGTCTATTTAACAAATAAAGACAATTTGCCATACTTTTCTGCAAGCAAATAATAAAATGTAACGCGAGCTTTTGTTCTGTCTGCTTTCATATGTTCACAGATTCCTTTTAAAGCTGCATCTAAACTAGCATCGCTATCTGTAAGAGCCAATTTCTTCTTCATAAAGCCTTCACGAATACGATCAAGTTCAACAGGATCGGTGCATGCTACTAAAGATGCATCATTACTTCTAAGCGCGATACCAAGGTGTTTTACGATACCCTCAACGGCTGCCTCATTCACGTAAGTCGTGTATTTTTTAACGTCGTCTGCATAATTTGCCATAAATAATCCTCCTTTTTTTGTTTAGATAATAAAATGAATTAATTTAATGAATTGGAATTTTTTCTGGAGCATATAGTATGCTTATTTCTTAAATTTTTTTATAGTTCAAATATAAGAAAAAATTATTTAATAATGCAACTATGTAATTTTGCTTTGTATAGAACCAATCTAAAATAGAAGCTTGTCGTTTACATTTATCGAAAAAAACCTGATACCTATCATTAAATAGCGAATCGCCAAACAAACTTAGCCATCACCGTAGTGCCTTCAACTGTTAATTTATGATCTTCAGTTGATAGTTCCTGATTGACAATAAAGTAGAAATCAGATCCAATTTTCGGAATCCAATTGAAACGGAAATTAAGTAATACTTCTTTGTCTTCGCTATTCCACTGTCCAAATAAACCACTGTTTAATTTAGGACTGTAGGCATAAGAAACCCGACCACTAATTACAGTTGCTATGGCATCGCCTTGCGGTAAATACAGGTAATTCTTCGACCAGCTTCCTGATAAATTCCAATGCTTGTTTACATTCCAATATAAATCGGCTTCAATTTCATTTCTTTTTCCTGTATAAAATTCACCACTACTAATGTCAATACTGGCAAATAATTTTCTCCCGCTATAGGTGCGGAATTTAATTTCCATTCGGTTGTCCCAATAATCACCCGCTGGAATTACAATGGTATCCAAAATATCAAAACTCTCAGCAAGACGATCGAAGTTGTGCTGGATATTAAGTTCAATAAATTCGCCACTTTTAAAGCGAATACCCATGGGGCGCCATTCATAATTGATGCTTTCAAGCTTATTGGTGGCGCTATTTACATAATAGTCTACATCCATAGGTTTGAGCTCCAGATTTCGAGCAAAACCTAAAAATTTAGGGCGAGGGTTGAATTGTAATTCGGCACTATATCGTCTTGCATTTGTTCTTCTAATATATCCAATTTCAGGATTAAACTTGGCTTGAACATTATTCATACTCAAATCCAACTCAACCCAGTCGTTAGGAAATGAAAGAGATAGATCGTAAGCTGTATTTTCATCATTTAAAGAATCGCTGGTAAAAGTTTGAGCAAGTGATCCGCTTATTTCCAAATTTTTATCGTTTAAAAATTCGCTGGTTGAATAATTAAAATCAGCACCATAAACAAAATTCTGATGTCCATTTTGAACTTTGGAAGTTGCTATTATTCCAATGCTGCTTTGTTTCCAAATATCCTGACTAACGCGTAATACTGAATAGTTGGTGGTTGGTACGGAATCAACTGCTGCTGTTTGAATATTCAGGAATCCAATATTGGTTCGGTTTTGTTTTCCAAATATTCTAGCTCCTACAATAATGGGCACATCCTGTTTTGTTTCACTATCGTTGCCAATTTTTCGGGAATAGAAAAGTTGGTTACTTCCTCCTACATTCATCTTAAATTGGTTGTTTCCCTCTAAAAAGAATTCGCGTTTTTCGGAATAGTACAAAGAAAAACGAGAGAGGTTTATTTGTGCCTGATCATCTTCCACCTGCCCGAAATCGGTATTGGCCGTTACATTTAGTTTTAATGTTGGCGTAATATCGATGTTAAGATCTGCGCCATAATTGTAAATGAATTCCGGCTTTTCTCCTTTAATTTTTTCAAAACCACTAGTTAAGTAGGGTTTTATTTCTATTTTCTCTTTTGATTTGATATTACTAATTCCATTGAGTTTGCCCGCTTGAGATATGCTTTCAACATCAAATTGCCTACCCCAACCTTTCCACATTACTTGTTCTCTTTTATGACGAATATTTCGCTCAATATTTAAAGCCCAAACCTGCTCTTCTTGATTGGGAAATTTTAAAGTGGAAAAAGGGATTTCAAATTCAGCAAACCAGCCTTCATCGGTAATAGTTGTAGCCACATCCCAAACACCATTCCAGCTTTTGTTAAAGCCGGCACCTTCGTTCGATACCATTACATCGGCTCTGGCGCCATTGGGATTCGTTACAAATAAATAACCATTTCGGTTATCGTTGAATGGGCTAAGGATAATCTCTACATTATCGTCGCTACGCCAACTAAAATCACGATTCATTTTACTGGCTCTTATTTTATCAGGTTCCGAATCGTAAGCCCAAACACCGATATACATTTTATTGGTCGTGTAAATTATTGCAATCTCGGTTTTTTCAGTGGCAGGCTTACCTTCCTCCATTTCTCGTTGAGTGAATTCTGAAATATGCATAGCATTTGCCCAGACATCTTCATTCAATATTCCGTCCAATTTAATTTTTGTTTGCGTGTATCGTGCAGTTAATGTGTCAGTGTCTTGACCCAAAATAGTAAGAGGCAAAACAAATAAAAGCAGAACGAGAAATTTTATCTTTAGGTTAAGCATAAAGTAAAAATAGTTTGGCATTAGCCTAATATAAAAGCTAATGGTTTGATTTTCATTAGCTGGTAAATGTACAATTTTATCATATTTAATAAACTAATTTTATGGAATAAATTGGATCTGAAGGAATAGCAAGGTTGAATTATGATATTCTACTATCCATTCCGAAGTTTTATGCGCTGATAATTTTTCTATTTTTAACAAAAAATTATTTATGCCCGAATTCTCAACAGTCTGCCCTCGTAATTGCTATTCAACTTGTAGTTTTAAAGCGCGAGTGGAAGATGGTAAATTGGTGGCTGTTGAACCTCATACCGATAATTTGGCAACAGCTGAAGGTCCTTGCTTAAAGGGTTTAAGTTATGTTGAAAGAGTAAATAGTAAAGATCGAATTTTATATCCGCTTAGAAAAAATAAAGAAGGTCTTTTTGAACGTGTTTCGTGGGAAGCAGCTTTATCCGAGATTGCCGATAAGCTTAAAAATTTAAAACAAGAGTTTGGCCCTCAATCTGTTCTTTATTACGAATCGAGCGGAATGTCTGGTTTGACTAATAGCTTTAGTTCTAAATTTTGGGAGCTTTTAGGAGGAGCCACTACAACTTATGGTAATCTGTGCTGGCCAGCTGGTTTGGAAGCTGTTCGGTTGACATTAGGAGAGAATAAACACAATGTGCCCTGGGATTTGGAAAATGCAAAGTTGATCATTCTTTGGGGTAAAAATCCGGCCGAAACTAATATTCACCAAATGGTGTTTATTGAAAAAGCACAGGCAAAAGGAGCAAAAGTGGTGGTAATAGATCCCAGAAGAACTCCTTCCTCAGATAGAGCCGATTTAATCATTCAACCCAAACCAGGAACGGATGCAGTTATTGCATTGGCACTGTCCAATTTTTTGATTCAAGAGAATCTGTTCGATAAATCTTTCGTCGATAAAAATGTTCTGGGATTTGATGAATTTAAAGATTCCGTTAAAAACTGGACGCTTGCAAAAGCGGCTGAAATTTCAAATGTTCCTGTCGTATTTCTTGAAGAACTTGCTAAGGATTTGGCGGGTATAAAACCAATGACTCTGATTCCTGGTTATGGAATGCAACGCTTTTCAAATGGAGGACAAACGGTTCGTGCCTTGCTTAGTTTAAGTATTTTAACCGGTAATATTGGAAAACCTGGAGCTTGTTTTCACTATGCAAATCTCCAATCGTATATATTTGATAAAGTTAAAGAACCGGAATCGTATTATCCTGAAATTGGAGTAAATCCAAAGTTTAGAAGAACTGTTTCTAAAGCAAAATTGGGCGAAGATATGTTGGCGCAACAGAATCCGCCTTTGAAAATGATTTGGGTAGAGAGAGGCAATCCAATTACGCAAAATCCTGATACAGCTCTAAATCTTAAGGCTTTTCGGAGCTTGGATTTCCGGGTAGTAGTAGATCAATTTATGACTGATACCGCGCTTGAAGCCGATATAATTTTGCCTGCTAAATCAATGTTTGAGCAAAGCGATATCATTGGCTCCTATTGGAATCCTTATGTTCAATTAAAACCAAAGATAATAGAGCCACTAGGCGAAGTAAAACCAGAGACTGAGATTTATTTTGCTTTGGCTAAAGAATTGGGTTATGCCGAAAAGGAGATTATAGAATTTCTGCCCAAGCCTGATAATTCTGCAATAGAAAGCTATTTGAAAGAGGAACTAAAGACTTTTAAAGGCTTGAATTGGGAGAAGCTTAAGAAGAAGCCGCAATTAGCTCCTGGACTGGAAGTCATTGCTTTTTCCGATATGATATTTAAAACACCAAGTGGAAAAATAGAATTGTTCTCGGAAGAAGCGACAAAAAAATGGAGAGTATCGGCTTTGCCTAGTTTTGATGCTTTAGAAAAAGAAGAGGAAGAATATCCTTTCTTTTTGCTTTCGCCAAACACTAAAAACAGGATTCACTCGCAATTTGGAAATTTAAATCTGATCAAGCAATTTGAAAAGAAAGCGAGCTGTATTCTTAGCGCTGAAGATGCTTTGAAAAAAGGAATCAAAAAAGGGGATAAAGTCAAGATATTCAATCAAAAAGGAAGTTTTACCACTAAAGTGGATATTAGTTTTGGATTAAAAGCGGGTTGTGTAGTGTATTATAATGGCTGGTGGATGCAAGAAGGTGGAAGCCCGAATGTATTAACCGCTGGAAAAGAAACGGATATGGGGTATGGTACAGCCTTTCACGATACAAAAGTTCAAGTGGAGAAGGTGAGTTGTTAGGTAGTTGAGTTGTTAAGTGGGGGAATAGTTAAGTGTGTATTTGGAGAAATGAGTAATAAATGAAAAAAGGATTTATATTCGATATCAATAAATGTGTGGCTTGTCAGGCTTGTGTTGTGGCTTGCCAGATAGAGAATACCGATCTGGATTTGTTATTGGATAATAATTATTGGGAAAATCAAACATCGTGGAGAACCGTTACAACTCATAATGAATATCAGCATCCCGATCTGCCTGTTTTTAATTTTTCTATGGCTTGCAATCATTGCGAAGATGCTCCTTGTATGAGTAATTGTCCGGCTTTGGCTTATACTCGCGATACAGATTTTGGCGCCATTATTCATAAGGCCGAAGCTTGTATTGGCTGTCAGTATTGCACGATGGTATGTCCTTACGATGCCCCTAAATACAATCCGTTTTCAGGTATAGTTGAGAAGTGTACGCTTTGTGTCAGTCGTTTATCTGAAGGTAGGAAACCTGCTTGCTCTACTTCTTGTCCAACAGGTGCCTTGGATTACAATTCTATTACAATTGAGCCGCAGTTTGTTAATGGTTTTACCGAAACAGGGATAAAACCGGCTATTGAAATTAAGGCTTTGCGCAAAGAAGAGGTCCCGAGACAGGAAAATAGATATCAAAGCAATAGAATTGACCAAATGAAACAAGAATTGAATTTGGAAGAGAAGAAAAAGAATGTGCTTTTATCAGAATGGCCATTAGTCA
Organism: uncultured Draconibacterium sp.; assembly: GCA_964412145.1. GTDB lineage: Bacteria > Bacteroidota > Bacteroidia > Bacteroidales > UBA12170 > UBA12170. The sequence goes on along the minus strand of CAYPOW010000062.1, from coordinate 7,240 downwards.
TTTTCAGTCTGCTCACTACTTTATTGGTATCATCGTTTTATGCGGCTTTTAGTAAAGGGATACAAATTAGATTTGAACTTTTTGTGATTTTTTCAGTTCTTGGAGGCGTTTTAAGTTTAGCACATTTGGGTAAAAAAATACGTGCTTGGCGTGCTGTTTTAAATATTCGAAAATCGTGGTTAAGCAGAGAAATTGCGGCCTATAGTCTTTTTGTCCCATTGGCATCGGTTTGGCTGTTGGTTCCTCAGCAAAATGAATTGGGATTATTAGCGACTATATTTGGATTAATTACTTTGGTTTCCATCGACAATGTTTATCGACAGCTTCCATCTAAAAAGGAAAGCAAATATCACAGCGCTGACGTATTGTTTTTTACGGCCTTTCTGTATGTTGCCATTCTCGTTTCTAATTCCTGGATGTTCTTTGCGGCTATTATTTTAAAGGCATATTTGTATATCACTCGGAAAATAATGTTTAAAAAAGAAGGCGAAAACTTCCGTCCTGTATTTTCTGTTCTGAGAATGCTATTTGGTTTTGTTGTTCCGATAATTTTGTTTTTTATTTTGGGTTTTGAAACAGTCAATTATGCTATTCTAATTTCTATTGTTTTGGGTGAGGTGATTGATCGGATTGAGTTTTATTTGGAGCTCTGAATCATCTTAAAAAACGCCACAAAAGCTCAAAAACACAAAATCCCACAAAATTATAATGCAGGATACGTTTTGAGAGTTTTGGTGTCTTGGTGATTTGTGCCATAGGCATCACTTTGTGAGTGGCGAAAAAATTATAATATCTTTTTTTACCAAAAGCAGCAAAAAAAAGGCTGCCTCACGAATGAAGCAGCCTTTTAGTATTTTAAGAAATATCTTTAGTTAAAGATATAACGGATACCGAATTGCATTTGCCATTTCGAATTAACTGAAAAATCATCAATAAAAGTATCTTTCAGGTTCGTGTCAAAATTGAAATAAGGCACATTAGAAGCATCTATACCGCTAACAGAAATTGGGTTATAAGTGCGTGCATATTGACGAACGCCCCATACAGATCCAAACAAGTTTCCAATATTCATTACATCAAGCGAAAGCTGGATAGTGTTTCTCTTTCCTTTTACATTGAAATGGAAATCCTGTAAAAAGCGGAAGTCCATTTGCATAAACCAAGGCAATGAAGCGCCATTTCTTTCTGCATAATCGCCACGACGAGTGCTCAGATATGGATCTTGCTCAATAAAAGCATCCAAAGCTTCCCACTGTGCTGCCGCATTAGCGGCTACAACACCAACTCCATCTACGACTGTACCAAAATTAATATCGTTGCTATGAGCAGGAACATAAAGAAGGTCGTTATTTAAGATTGCATCGTGGTTTAAATCGCCAGCATAGGTATAAGAATAGCGATTTCCTTGACCAGCTTCAATAAATAAAGCAAACGAAGAAGCCATTGATTTATACTCTTTTTGATACATCCAGCTTGAAATAAGGCGGTGTTGCAAACCATAACGCGACCATGAAAGTTGAGGATCATTTGGATTACCTACAATTGGATTCCGCTGAAATGCATCAGCAGCAATTTCGGCAGGAATGGAAGTGTAATCTTTTGATTCCTGATAAGTATAGGCAATATCGGCTAGTAAGCCGAAGTCAAAAGTTTTTTTCAATCTTCCGGTTAAACTGTATTGGTAACCTTTAGCTACATTATCCATTACAATAACACCTGCATCTAGAACATTATAACCTGCATTTATATAATCAGAATAAATGTTTTGTTCGCTTAGGTTAGCAAATACGGCTCTGTTATCTCCTGTTCCTCTTAAGGTTTGAGAAGGGGCTAACATATTGTAATTTCTATGAACCACAGCATTGATATCCTTGCCATAGATTCCTTCAACACTGGCAAACCAGCCATTCTCCATTTTCCAGTCAACAGCTAAATTGTTTTTCCATACTTGGGGGAAATGGAAATCTTCTGAAGTTGCATTCACCTGGAAAGTATAGCCAGGAAAAATGCCAGAATTTGAAGATTGATTTCCTAACCAAACAAAAGGAATACGACCAGTAAAGATTCCTGTACCCCCACGAAAACGTAAGGTTTTATCTCCTTTAGCATCGTAATTAAACCCAATACGTGGTGACCACATCATACGAGAAGAAGGCCAAAATAGAAGGGTCAACAGTAACTGGAGTGCCGTTTTCGTCAACAAATCCATCAAAATTAGCTGATTCTTGTGTAGCAGGAGATACAGCTATAGTATTCAAATACATAGGGGCGTCAATGCGTATACCGAAAGTCACGTTTAATTTATCATTTACTTCAAATTCATCCTGAAGATAGACGCCAATTTGAGCAACATCTACTTCCGACATAGCGAAAGGTTTTTGCTGTGCATCGGTAACTTCCTGATTAAAGTCCATATCGGCAGAAGTAGTAGCCAAGAATTCGTCAACACCACCAAAGAACATATGCCAAGGATAGTAGAACAAATTAAACGAATTGTTAAACTTAAAAATCTCCACGTTGAAGCCAGCTGTAATTATATGTTTATCAGTGTAGTAGGTTAAATTATCCATAAACTGGAATACATCCTGATCAAGCACATTATTTGTAGAAAACATTTCTGATCCCGCTGTAATAGCTAAATTTCCATTGGCATCGAAAAGGTCGATAACAGGAAATGGAGCTGAATGAGGATCACGAGTATCTCTAAAAGTAGTGAATCCAACCAGCAATTTATTAGCAAATTTAGTAGAGAAAATAGAGTTCAATTCTCCAACTATTGAATGAATTTTGTTGTTAATTGTATAGGATGAATTCTCAAAAGGAAGGCGGAAACTTGTTGGACCGCGACCTATAATTGCTTCAGGATGAGGAAGAATATCTTTCCATGCATCCAGCATATTATAGCGCACACTCAAAGTGTGATTTTTAGCGATATTCCAGTCCAGTTTGGCCAGAAATTTATTGTTATAAGTCTCATGATTATACCCTTGATAAGCTCCAGGATCATAGCCCCATTCACTTATCAAATGTTGTTGAACTGCAAGAATATCAGATTCTAAAACGCTTGTAACATTTGCTCCAGAATTGGAAGGATTATCAGCTACAAAACCGTGAGCCAGCTGATTTCTGCGCTCGGCTTCCGCATTGATAAAGAAAAATAATTTGTTCTTAATGATCGGCCCGCCAACACTAACACCTGTTTGACTGGTGTTAAAATCAAGATTAGGCACATCAACACCGCTAATTTTTTTACCAATCATATTCTCATTTCTCATATAAGAATAGATTGTGGCCTTAAACTCATTAGTACCTGATTTAGTAACCGCATTAATGCCGGCTCCAGTAAATCCTCCTTCACGAACATCGAAAGGGGCTAAGGAAACCTGAATTTGCTCAATAGCATCTAAAGATACAGGTTGTGCATCTGCTTGTGCTCCGGGAGTTGCATAATCCAATCCAAAGGAGTTGTTGAAGATTGACCCATCAAGAGAAAAGTTGTTATAAAGATTGTTACGACCACCAAAACTATTTCCATCACTCTGAGGAGTGAGGCGGGTAAGATCTTTAGCACTTCTTGAAATACTGGGTAAGTTTTGAATCTGCTTGCTGTCAATATTGGTCATTGCACCAGTTTGCTCAGCGTTTAATTCGCCCTCTTCTTTAGCTAGAATTTCTACTTCCGCTAACTCAGTAGCACTGGCTTTAAGCGCAATTTGCACATCTGAAGTTTTGTTTAGTTGAAGGTAGATACCAGTTTCCTCGGTAGTTTGAAAACCAACAAAAGAAACAACAATTTTGTATGGGCCACCAACGCGCATATTGCGGATTTGAAATCCACCATCATCCATTGTTGTTGTACCATATTGTGTTCCCGATGGGGTGTGAATTACAACAACATTTGCCATAGGAACCACCTCTCCTGCATCGCCAATCACTTTTCCGGAAATTGAGGATGTAGTAATGCCTTGACCAAATGTTGCCGGCAATGTGACAACCATTGCCAAGAAAAATAAAGATAATATTTTGTTTTTCATTAATCTTTAATTTTAATTATATCAATAGATTGTTTTTTTTATAGTGACGAAGATAGGCAATTTAACATCGTTTAACAAATAAAAGTAATATGGAATCCCTAATATTTAGGTTGATATATATCAATCATAATATGGTGATTACCTGCATATAAAAACATTTAAATGCTCTTGAAATTTCAAACTTATAGGAGAAGCAGTGTATTATACTAATTGTATGTCAAAATGAGCTATTAAATATTTTGAACATAACCCGAAAACTTTCGGGAGTAATGCCGATATACAATCAATGGAGCTTTTGGGACATAGCGAACAAAAGTATCATTTTGATTGATAATCTGTATTAATTGCCTTTTAGTTAAAAGCTAGAACGAGGGCTAGTGATGAATAATAAAAAAGAGGTTTGTAAAAAGTAAAAAATAGAAGTGAAGGTTCCATCAGAATCTTTAAATTTACACACAAATTGAAAACAATTAGCTTTGACTGAGAAAAAAATTGCAGAAACACCTTTAATGAAACAGTACAATAGTATCAAGGCAAAATACCCTGATGCTTTGCTTTTGTTTCGTGTTGGCGATTTTTATGAAACTTTTAGCTCAGACGCAATTAAAACATCTAAAATCCTTGGAATTGTTTTAACCAAACGAGCCAATGGTTCGGCAAGTTTTGTCGAATTAGCCGGTTTTCCGCATCATGCGCTCGATACCTATTTGCCAAAATTAGTAAAAGCAGGCCAGCGTGTCGCTATTTGTGATCAGCTGGAAGATCCAAAAACTACAAAAACAATTGTAAAAAGAGGTGTTACTGAATTAGTTACTCCAGGAGTTTCTTATAACGATAACGTCTTGGATCATAAAGCAAATAATTTTTTAGCAAGTGTTGATTTTAATCCAAAAGTGAGTGGTGTTTCTTTCCTCGATATTTCCACAGGCGAGTTTTTTATTGCGCAAGGAGCAACTGCCTATATCGATAAACTTTTGCAAAGTTTCCGGCCTAATGAAGTGATTGTACAACGAAATAAATTAAATGATTTTAACCACATATTTGGCGATAAATTTTTTACTACCACTTTCGACGATTGGGTTTTTACTACTGAATTTGCCTCCGAACTTTTGCTCAAACATTTTAAAACAGCCTCGTTTAAAGGCTTTGGAGTAGAACATTTAACACAGGGAATTGTTGCAGCTGGTGCGGCTTTGCATTATCTAAACGAAACACATCATCATAAAGTTGGACATATCAATAAGCTTTCACGCATCGAAGAAGACCATTTTGTTTGGCTCGATCGTTTTACCATTCGAAATTTAGAGCTTTTGCACTCGCCAAATGAAAATGCCAAAACCTTGCTCGATGTAATTGATAAAACGGTTTCTCCAATGGGCTCGCGTATGCTAAAACGCTGGATGGTTCTGCCTTTAAAAGACATTCAGCCTATACAGGAACGGCATAATATTGTTGCTTTTTTTGTTGCCAATGCAAATTTAAGAGATTCTTTGATTTCCGAAATAAATGATTTAGGCGATTTGGAGCGCCTTATTTCAAAAGTGTCTACCGGAAAAGTGAATCCAAGAGAAACGCTGCAACTCAAAAGAGCACTTTATCATATCGAAAAAATTCAAAAAGTATTAGCCGAAAGCGAAGAAGCTAATTTGCAGAAAATGGCTGAACAGTTGAATTTTTGTGCTTTGATTCGAGCAAAAATTGAGCAGGAGCTGCAAGAAGATGCTCCTGTTGCAGTTGCCAAAGGTGGTGTAATTGCCAATGGTGTTTCGGAAGAATTGGACGATTTGCGAAATATTACAAAATCAAGTAAAGATATTTTAAAAGATATTCAAAAACGCGAAGTCGAAAAAACGGGCATTTCATCTTTAAAAATTGGTTTTAACAATGTGTTTGGCTACTATTTGGAAGTTACCAACGTGCACAAGGATAAAGTTCCGGAAGAGTGGCATCGCAAGCAAACGCTGACCGGATCTGAACGTTATATTACCGAAGAATTGAAAATTCTGGAGTCAAAAATTCTGGGAGCAGGCGAAAAAATCTTAGCTCTTGAACAACAATTGTATTCCGATCTAATTTTGAGTCTATACGATTATATTGTTCCAATACAGACCAATGCATCGATAACAGCTAAATTGGATGTCCTTTTAGCCTTTGCTTCTTTGGCCAACGAATACAAATATATTCGACCAGAGGTAAATAATTCGTATATACTTGATATTCAAAATGGTCGCCATCCAGTTATTGAACAACAATTGGAGCCAGGAGAAAATTATGTGGCCAATAATGTGTATCTCGATACCGAGAAACAGCAAATTATTATTATTACTGGACCAAATATGTCGGGAAAATCTGCTTTGCTCCGACAAACAGCTTTGATTGTTTTGCTAGCGCAGATGGGAAGTTTTGTTCCGGCCGAGAGTGCAAAAATTGGTTTAATCGATAAACTTTTTACACGCGTTGGAGCGAGCGATAATATCTCTTCTGGCGAATCTACTTTTATGGTTGAAATGAACGAGACGGCCAGTATTTTGAATAATATCTCGAACAGAAGCTTGATTTTACTCGATGAAATTGGACGTGGAACAAGCACATACGATGGGATCTCCATCGCTTGGTCGATTGCAGAGTATTTGCACGAACATCCTGCTTTTAAAGCAAAAGTGCTTTTTGCTACGCACTACCACGAGTTAAATGAAATGGCCAAGCTGTTTAAACGAATTAAGAACTATCATATTTCAGTAAAAGAAATTCAGAATCAGGTTATATTCTTGCGCAAACTTGAAGAAGGCGGCAGCGAGCATAGCTTTGGTATTCACGTAGCAAAAATGGCAGGTATTCCGCAGAGCATTGTTAATAGAAGCAATGAAATGCTTCAAAAACTGGAAGAAGCTCATCGCCAAGGCGATTTTAGCAAACCTGCTTTGGGCAAAAATAACACAGGGAAATCCGACGATTTTCAGTTGAGTTTTATTCAGTTAGACGATCCTTTGTTGTACCAAATTAGAGATGAAATTCTGAATACAGATATAAACACTTTAACGCCAGTAGAAGCGCTAATGAAACTGAATGAAATTAAAAATATTTTAAAGAAATAATTTTCATTTAAAAGCTTGCTTGTCAAAAAAAAATATATGTATATTTGCACCCTCAAGCGAAAGTAGCTCAGCTGGTAGAGCACGACCTTGCCAAGGTCGGGGTCGCGGGTC
>CAYPOW010000061.1:0-14952 GCA_964412145.1 uncultured Draconibacterium sp. | reverse complement strand
GTAACTGTGGGGCAACCACTCGGACATCGCATCGATCATATGCTTTCGGGAACAAGGGCCAACATTGCCATCAAACTTTTTGGTGATGATTTGAATAAAATGTATCACATTGGAAATCAGATTAAAAACAGCATTATCGATATTGAAGGGTTGGTGGATGTAAATGTGGAGCAGCTCGTAGAAGTTCCTCAGATTCAGATACGTGCCAATAGAGACATGCTAGCTTATTACGGAATCAGTATTGATCAATTCAATAAATTTGTCGACATCGCTTTTGCAGGCGAAAGGCTTGCCAATATTTACGAGGGGCAGCGCAGTTTCGATTTGGTTTTGCGATTGAATAAAGACTATACAGAAAGCATTGAAGGAATTCGTTCATCATTGATCGATACCTACGATGGGAAAAAGGTACCCCTCGAACAAGTAGCCGACATTGTATCGGCCACAGGCCCAAGTTCAATCAGCAGAGAAAATGTGCATAGAAAAATTGTTGTTTCAGCCAATGTTTCGGGTCGCGATTTACGAGGTGTCGTTCAGGAAATTAAAAACAATATCAATAAAAAAATTGTTTTACCCGAAGCTTACCGCATTGAGTATGGTGGTCAGTTCGAAAGTGAGGCAAAAGCATCTCAAACATTAATGCTAACTTCTATCCTTTCTTTATTGATAATCTTTCTTTTGCTTTACCAGGAATTCAAAAATTTCAAGCTGGCAGGCATCATTTTACTGAATTTGCCTTTGGCATTGATTGGTGGCGTATTTTCCATTTATTTCACATCAGGAATCTTAAGCATACCTGCCATCATAGGTTTTATTACCCTTTTTGGCATCGCCACACGAAATGGAATATTGCTGATTTCACATTATCAACATCTTCATAATCAAGGGATTTCGCTTATCGAAACAATAACAAAAGGATCGTCAGACCGACTAAATCCTATTTTAATGACGGCTTTAACGGCAGCACTTGCGCTTATTCCTCTTGCTTTACAAGGCAATTTATCAGGCAATGAAATACAAAGTCCAATGGCCAAAGTCATTTTGGGTGGACTGCTCACTTCAACATTGCTCAATATTTACATTGTTCCAATCGTGTATAGCAGCTTGAAAAAACGTGGAATTTAAAAATCAGAAATTATGAAACATATAATAATTGCACTATGCAGCATCTTGATATTCAGCTCCAATCTTTTTTCTCAAAATGATCTTGAGAAAGCAGTAAGAGAGATCGATAAAAACAATACAACATTATTGGCTTTACGTAAGAGTATCGATGCGGAAAAAATCGAAAATAAAACAGGGAATTATTTGCAAAACCCTGATTTTGAGTTTAATTACCTCTGGGGAAATAATCAACTTATTGGTAATCGAACAGGAATAAACCTGAAACAGTCATTCGATTTTCCAACATCTTATGGCTATCGAAAGGAAATTTCCAATATAAAAAACGAGCAAATCGAGCTCGAATATCAAAAACAACAAAAATCCATTATTTTGCAAGCCCGTTTGCTTTGCATTGATTTGATACATAGCAATGCGATGAAATTGGAGCTAACCAAAAGATTAGCCCAGGCACAAAGCATAGCGAATTCATACAAACAAAAATTCGATATCGGAGAAGCATCTATTTTGGAATACAACAAGGCTCAATTCCATTTATTAAATCTTCGAAATGATGTGTATATTATTGATATTGAGCAAACTGAACTATTGTCAAATTTATCCGTTCTAAATGGAGGCTTATCGATTGAGATTAAGGATAACAGCTTTCAAATGCTCGATATTCCTGCCGATTTTGAACTATGGTATGCTCAGGCAGAAAACAGAAACCCTTTGCTAAATTGGTTAAAGCAAGAAGTTGAACTGATGCAAAACCAGGAAAAATTAAGCAAAGCGATGAGTTTGCCAAAGTTTCATGCAGGCTATATTAGCGAATCACTTATCTCAGAACAGTTTAAAGGTGTATCAGTCGGACTTTCACTTCCACTTTGGGAGAATAAAAATACTGTAAAATACAGCAAAGCAAAGACTTTGGCCATCGAAAGCATTGAACTGGATACAAAAATTCAATTTTACAATAACTTAAAAGCTTTGCATACCAAATCAATCGATCTGCAAAAAATTGCTAAAGATTACCGTGCAAATTTGCAGAATTTCGATAACTCAGAATTGCTTGAAAAAGCTTTAAACCAGGGTGAAATTTCCTTAATCGACTATATGCTTGAACTTTCAATTTATTACGAAAGTGCAAGCAAACTACTCGATTTAGACAGAGATATGCATAAAGCCTTTGCCGAAATGAGCCGATTTATGTAGAGAAAAGAATTTTTATATATAGCTGATATTTAAATGATTATTCTATATCTCTTTGGATATAGCGGGAATAATCTTTTAGCTTTACTTCATAATCTTCGTCAAATAAATGTGATGAGATAACAAAATCGGCTGTGGCACGGTTTGATGCCGTTACAACATTATATAAAACCGTGAGTCTCAGTAGCGCTTTTACGTCAACATCGTGAGGTTGTGCCGACATGGGGTCCCAAAAGAAAACCATTACGTCGATCTTTCCTTCGGCAATCATAGCTCCCAACTGTTGATCACCACCCAAAGGGCCAGATTTCATTTTTTGAACGATCATCTGATAACCCAATGTATCTTTATTTAACTCTTCTTCCACAAGCGAACCAGTAGTTCCAGTGCAAGTAATTAAGTGGGTTCGTAATTTTTTTTTATTAAAACGAACCCACTCTATTAAGTCTTTTTTTCTGTTGTCGTGAGCAACAAGAGCAATGCTTTTTTGCTTTTTCATACTATTTTTCAATTCGTAAATCCAAATCTCCATTTTGCCAGATTAGATTCACTATCAATATTCTATTTTCTTTACTCCAGGTATAATCGCCTTTGCTGCGTTTTTTTAGTTTAAGCGATCGTCCGTTTAAGAATATCTGTTTTGGCATTTTCTGAAAATTGTGGATAATAATTCTCAATTCACGCTGATCACTTTTTCCTTTGTATTTTCCATTATCCGATTCAATAATAAAATGAAGCAGGTGCTTAGAACTACTTGCAGCAGAATTGATTATCTGACATTGTTCATTTTCGATAGATGAAAAACTGGCGCCATCATCTTCATAAATCACAGCATGTGTTTCTGCATTTTCTTTCGGATAAAAATGCAAATCTAAAGCATTGGGATAATTATCCGTTGAATAAAAATCGGGTACCATTGGAATAATCGAACCTTCTTTTACAAAAACAGGAATCGTCTCTTCAGTAACTGCAACAGAAACTTCTGAACCGCCATATACCATTTCATCTGTATAGAAATTATACCAATTGCCGTTAGGAAAGTGAATGCTTTTTGATTGAACGCCCGAATGAATAATTGGAGCAATCAAAAAGGCATCGCCAAATAAATAAGCATCCGAATAATTTAAAAACGCTTCATTCTCTGGTTCCAAATAGAACAAAGGCTTTACGATGGGTGTTCCTTGAGTTGTATTTTTGTAGGCCAAAGTATATACATAAGGCATGAGTCTATATCTCAATTTAATGGCCTCACGTACAATTTTTTGAGTTTTATCATTAAAAAAGATAGGCTCCGAAGGAATTCCCGATCCGTGAGGTCTGAAAATAGGGTTAAAAACGCCAAACTGCAACCAGCGGCAATACAATTCTTCATCTTTTTCACCCTGAGCAAATCCACCCAAATCGGATGAAATATAGCCTAAACCGCTTATGCTCATATTCAACATCAGAGGCAATTGTGCCTGAAATCCGCTCCAGGAACGTGAAACATCGCCCGACCAAGGAAAAATAGAATAGCGTTGCGATCCAGCAGCTCCTGCCCTGTTCAAATGAAATAAACGCCGCTCAGGATAATTTTCGCGGTATTTTTCAAATAGCATTTTCTCCCATTCGTGACCGTAGATATTGTGTACTTCATCAGCTGTTCCATTTACGTGAATCATATCTGATGGATGAGTTTCTGGCTCACCTAAATCGCCCCACCAGCCGGCAACTCCAATTTTAATTTGTTTATCGTATTGTTCCCAAAACCAATCTTTTGTCTCTTGTTTGAAAATATCCATTAAGGCACCCGGACCAAAATAAAAGTCCTGCATAACATAGGTTTTTCCAAGCGAATCTGTAGTAAAAAGGCCCATTGTATCACAGTGAGTAAACCAATAGGCAGTATCAATAACCATTGGCTCAGTGATCAGGATTGTTTTAACACCTTTTTCTTTAAAATTGGCTATCATTTTTTCAGGTTCAGGCCAATTCTTTTTATACCACTTTAAATTGCCCAATCCACCTTTAATGCTATCGCCAAACCAGTAGAAATCGATTATAACTGCATCCAATGGAAAATCTTTGGCTTGCATCTCATTAACAATTCCTTCCAATTCTTCCTGAGTCCGATAAGCCATTCTCGATTGCAAATTACCCAAAGCCCAGCGTGGCGGCAATGGTTGACGACCAGTTAATGAAGTATAATTTTTATTGATTTCTTCAAAATCGGCACCTGCAACAAGATAATAATTCATTTGCCCTCCTATGGCTCCAAACTCCAAAATATCATCCTCACTGGAAGCAATATCAAAATATCCTTTTTGAGGATTATCAAACAAAACCAAGTATTTATTCGATGACAGAATTAGCGGAAGTATGTAATTCAAATTCTGTGCGCCAACACCATAATTATAATCGGGTCGATTATACAATTCGAGGCGATAGCCTCTCCTATCCAGAGGCACGGCTCTTTCGCCTGTTCCATAAATATGTTCACCTTCAGAAAGTCGAAAGCGGATTCCATTGTTGTCCGAACGCTCAAAAAAACCTAATTCTTCTTCAAAAAGAAAATTTTCATTGTACTGATAAATGACCTTGAAGGGAGACTTTTCGATGGTCACGTGAACATCACCTACCAAAAAAGAAATTTCCTCACAAACATCTACTATTTCTGTTTCAACTTCCTCTGCTTTCAATATTACGGAAGCTGATTTATATTCATTTACCTGATTATCAGGAAGATATTCAACGTGTAGAATTTCATTGCTAAACGGAGTAAACAAATAAGTCCCTTTATCTGTTAATACTTGCAATTGACCATCGACTCTTTTATGCGAAATATATTCGCGCTTATTGAAATCATAAGTAGCAGCATTTTTTGTAGGGGGTTGATAACCATTTACCGAAACAACTATATCAATTTCGTCCTCGGTTTTACCAACCAAGTTTCCTTTTTCGTTTCGAAACACAAAAGTCAATTGACGGACTTCTGTTCCTTTTGGGTAGCCATAAAAGTCATCTGGGATAAGTTCAAACTGATATTTATCGCCACCAATGGCGGTCATTTTTACACGATTATCGACTTTGCCCCAATCTCCTATAACAAATTTCCAATCTTTTGAGTCTCTACTATTGGCGGTAATTACACCAGAATGAAAATACAATTCTTCCTGCAGACCATAAAGTGCTTTATTGCCTTTTCCCGCATCATACACAAATACAAGCTTATCTGAAGTCAAAGGCTTATTAACATTTAAAGTAACCTGAGACTTTGCGCTATTGACTAAAAAAAAGAAGATTGTGAAATATAAAACTTTTCTAAAAGTGCTATACTTTCCAGTTATTAAATACATATTAAATTATTTAGTTTGGTAATAATACAAAAATAGAGAAAATTAAAGGATTACAAATCTTTATGTAGTCAGATTTAATACTAATTTAATTATACGACAGCTAATTGCTTAAATCGAAAATGGATTACTTTTGCCACATGGACATAATTTTTTTAATTTTCCTTGGAATAATTGGTGGTCTAATTGCCGGAATGCTGGGTTTGGGAGGAGGCATTTTTTATATTCTGATATTCCCTTATTTGATTGAAGCACGAGGTTTCCCAAGCGAATTAATTCCTCAATTTGTCATTGCCAACAGCTTGTTTGGGATAATGCTTGCTTCGGGAATATCGGTTTTAGGCTATAAAGGAAAAAGTAATTTCCCACTCAAGGAAATAATTGCCATTGGAATTAGCTCCGCATTTATTGCTTATATTAGTCTGAATTCCATTGTTTTACAACCTTGGTTCTCAAAAACCATTTTCAATATTTTCATTATTATTCTAATGATTTATATTCTCTTGAAAATGTATCTCGAACTTCATTTAGAAAAGAAAGAAGATGGAAATATTTCTATAAAGGCTGGAATATTGAGTGGCGGAATTGCCGGTTTTGTGTCTTCTTTAAGTGGTTTAGGCGGAGGAATTATTATCATCCCATTACTTACTTTTCGTTTCAAATTATCCTTGCAGAAAGCAAAAATAATTTCCCTGGCAATGATATTTATTAGTTCATTGACTATGACAATAAATAATTTGATTGTACAACCGCCTCAGGCAATTGAATCGGTAAATACGATTGGTTATATAATCCCATCTTGCATTTTTCCAATCGCTCTGGGTGCACTGATTGGCAGTCCATTAGGTATAAAATGGAGCGCAAAATTAAAACGAAAATATCTCGATCTGATATTTATGTCATTTGTAATTATCGTACTAATTGAAAAAGCTTATGGATTAATTATCCACACTTTTTAATGATCAATTTCAAGCTTCGCAATAAAAAATTAAGTCACTTATTTATTTCCAATATCAGAATAAAGTACAGTATAAATCTCTAGTGATTGAATTGCAGAATTCTTCCATGAAAAATGTCCAACACGCTCCTTCCCTTTTTTAATAAGCTGTTTTGCATAATCCGAGTTATTTATAATTTTACTGATTTCGGCAGAAATTTCTTCCGGTTTTTCAGGATTTATTAAAGAAGCTCCATCTCCTGCAATTTCAGGCATACAACTTGTGTTGGAAGTTATTACAGGTGCTCCTGCAGCCATGCCTTCTAAAATAGGAATTCCAAAAGATTCACGTAAGCTGGCATAGATAAATAAACGACTAAATGCGTATAGCAAAGGGATTTCAAAGTTTTTAACATAACCAATGAAACGAATATCTTTTTGAACTTTCTCAGGAATTTGAACTCCAACTAACTTGAAAGTATCACTGGGTGGTTCATCCGCCAAAATCAAAGGTAACGCATTTGGTGTATTTTTATGATAATCGATATAGGCTCTTAAAACATTGGGGAAATTCTTCTTCGGGCTAGAATTTCCAAGTGTAAAAATATACTCATCAGGCAATTTATAACGCGCTTTAAATTCAGGGAATTTTGATTTATCTATATTCAAAAAATTGTCGGATATCGAATTATAAACAACAACAAGCTTGGAAGTATATTTTGGATACCTTTCTAAAATGATGTCTTTTTCAGAATGCGAAACCGTAATAATTCTCTTTGCCTTTCTCATATTTGAAGGAACAACCCAGCGTCTGTAAAAATTACCAACTAATTGATATAAAGTTGATTGAAAAGATACAAATTTGAAATTTTCGAGATATATGATATCATGCAAAGTAAGCACAAGTGGGATTTTTAACCAAACGGGAGCCGTATTGCTCGTGCAATGTAAAATATCAATTTTATGCTTTTTAACTTCACGCGGTAAAATTATTTGTTCCCAAATAGGATAAGCTGCTTTTTTTGTGCGAATCAAATGGAAGTTTGCTGTAGGTGTATACCAGCTATCGTCTTCACCATCTTTTATAAAGAGATAATACTGGTTTTCTAAATCAATTTGCTGCAATTGTTTTATAATTTCAATAGCAACAATATCCATCCCATGTTTTTCCAGCCTAAATAATCGCTGTCCTTCAATACCAATACGCATGACTTTTTTTTTGTAAATGTAATTCTAAATATTTTAATCACAAAAGCGAATGAAAAAAACCTTAGAAAATTCAAGAGTAAAAATTAATTATTTAGCACTTTAGGCTTGAAAAGTGCAAGAAAATCTCTAAATAATTTTTAACAAAATTTGCGGTAATACGGAGAGCTTTTCAAGAAAAAAAGAGCCATTCATGGGACTCGAACCCACGACCTGCTCATTACGAGTGAGCTGCTCTACCAACTGAGCTAAAATGGCAAATTTTTGTGCAATTTTACTTCATTTTAAGAAGGGAAACTAAAATTAAACAATTATTTAACAAATAATTTAAAAATACATCGAAATTGTAAGAAAACATTTTACTTTTGCAATGAACTAATTGATATAATAAATTATGAAAAAATCTGCCGTTAAATTATTGAGCTTGTTTTTTGCTTTGACTTTATTTGTTGCTTGTGAAAATGCACCTAAAGCCACTGAAGAAGCAGAAGAATCATCTACTATCGAAAAAGTTGAAGTTATTACTGACTCAGCTGCTGTTATTGCAGATACCGTAAATGTTGAAGTTGCTGCAGAAGAGATTGTTGACTAACAATTAAATTTGTAAAACAAAAAAAGGCTGATTTGCATACGCAAATCAGCCTTTTTTTTAACGATTTTTGACACCTACAGTAATTGTCCAAAAAATACAGCATTTGCGAATATCTTATTTGAACCATACCAAAAGCCACGGAAATTCGTATTATCGAGTATTGAAATTACGTTTCCTTGTCCCAATCTAGTTGTTATTATAAAAGGTGCATTTTTAATTCTATCAATATTTGCAACAGAACTATAACCGCTCATCAAGGGTGTTTCAGTGTAACGGAAAGGAGAATCGTAATTACTGGCAGGAAGTTCAGCAACACTCGTTCCTGTTTTGAACACAGGTAATGAATTACCACTTAAGCCATAAGCCAAAGGATGAGAAGGATCAAAAGCCACTTTAAAAATTGCACCACTAATTTGATGAACATTAGCATCAGCTCTGCGATTTACATAAGTAGGGATCCCCTCAATTTTAGGTTCTACCCTGTTTTTATATTTTATATTCAATTTTAGTTTGCGTACAGCCCATTCAGTTGAATTTTTATAAGTGATTAGACTACCTCCATTTTTAACCCAAAGCAGAAGTTTTTCAATACCAACATCACCTAAATCATCGAACGAACCACCTGGCAATACAATCGTATTGTACTTATTTAAATCAATCCGATTGATTCGCTTTTGTTCAACCAATGAAATCGGCATATGATAACGTTGATCGAAAAGATGCCAAATTTCGCCAGCGTCTCTACTGCTCGCTCTTCCGTCGACAAACATTAACACTTTTGGTTGTTCTAAATTGACAATTTGATTACTTCCAATATCCATTCCCGTGGGCGTTAAACTGGTCGATAAACTGTATATATCAATTCCATTTTCTTTGGATAATCGTTTTAGATAAGTACGCAAATCTGCTTTCAAAAGAGGTTGATTTACAACTGGAATAATGATAGTTCCATAAGCAAATGTTTCATTTAATTGATCGGCAACATAAATGAATTCATTTGCCGCAACTTTTGTTTTTAAACCTTTGGCCTGTAATGCAGCCAACATTTTGGGGGCATAGTAATCATTCCATCTAAATGCGTAAGCAACAGCTTTTTCGCCACCTAAAAGAACACCTTCTGAGCGTGATATGCTTTCTAATCTTTTAGTCTTTGGCAAAATCAATCTCTTTCCTCCATTAACTTCGGCATATTGCATATTAAAAGCATAGAAAAAATTCCAGGTCGACACATCGTAAAAAGTTTTGTCCTTAAATGACTTACTCCTTTCGAACATGCTTTTCATCAAACGATAATTCTTCTGATTAGCCGATATAAAATAGCTAGTCTCCTTTTCAAAAGTTTGACCTTTAACAGTATAATTTTCTTTTAATTGTTCAAATTCAATATTATGAAAATTGAGGATCGTCAGAAATTCATAGGTTTTACCCAAATCATTATTATCTCCAAAAACCCATCCCGCAATTGGATCTGCCTTAGCTTGGTCAAAAGCTGAACTGTAAAAATCTTTTTGATAATCGAGTAAGGGTTTTCGAAGGTCCTGTGCTGCTTCTAAAGTTGATAAGGTTACCGTGAACTGATTGCGAATGGCGAATGGAAAGGTTAATATTCCATTTGGAGTTTCACGCATAAAGCCACGAGTGCTCCCTTGTTCAAATAAAATTCCAATGCCGGAATTAATATCTGGATACGAAGAACCTTTGCCAAAATAAAAATCATCAAACTGCTCTTCACTAAAATAAAGTGAGCCAATTTTATCGAGATGTTTGGCGTGATAAGCAGCTATTGCATGCGTCAAGTCGTAATTTCCTTGAGGAGTTAATGGATTATTTCTGCTTGGAACACCAGGTTGGAAAAAGAAGGTAGAATTGGAACCCATTTCATGATGATCGGTAACAATATTTGGTAACCATTCCTGATTAAATTGAACACGACCACGACTTTCAGGATTAGTCAATAACAAATAATCACGATTAAGATCGAACCAATAGTGATTTGTTCTACCACCAGGATATACTTCATTAAAAACGCGTGAATTAGGATCTGTAAGATTGGCAAAACTTTTATGCATATTCACCCAATTGGCAAATCGATTTATTCCGTCAGGGTTTAGTGCAGGATCAATAATGATTATTGTATTTTCAAGCAGGTCGTCAATCTCCGTACTATGACCTGCTGCAAGATAGTAAGCACTTAATAATGATGCGTTTACGGCACTGGCCTCATTTCCATGGATGCAATAACCCAGAACTACAACTAAGGGCATTTCATCTGTTTCAAGATTTCCGGAAAGGGATGGATCAGCCAATTTTTGATGATCTGCTTTAATCTGATCTAATTTTGCCAGATTCTCAGGTGTGGAAAAAATTAAATGAAGCAAAGGACGGTTTTCATATGAACGGGCATATTCTTCAATAATTGCTCGGTCGCTAGAAGCTGCAATTGTCTCCATATATTTAACAAGCTGATCATGGCTTACCATCCAATCGCCAACTTCATAGCCCAATACTTGTTTTGGTGTAGGAATATTGTTGTCGTAATTTACGTGTTTGGGTAAGTAATAATTCAAATCGGTTTGTGCAATACCGAAATTAATGGCCAAAAAAAGGCTCATTACAGTAAAAAGGTTTTTCATAGGTTTGGATTTAATTTAAGCGTGAAAGTATTAAATTTTCTTTCATCCACCTTTTTTTCTTGTTAATTTAGAATAGATTCTAAATAGCAACAATAAAATTCTGACAAAAAACTGTCAAACAATAAAATTATCAGCGTTTGTCAATAATTTTATGTAATGCTAATTCACATTTCTTGCATCCTTAATGCTGCATCCAATAGCTTTTGTAAAATCAACAGCTGGCTTTTCACCTTTTTTGAGTGAGGCAATAGCTATCTCAACGTATTTTTTAGTTACAGCCGAAGCATCTTTGTAGTTATTATCGATGGCACCAATATAAGCAACAAAAAAGCCCTTTTCTTCCTTTTGAAGAAGATAAACATGTGGCGTTCTTGTTGCACCATATTGAGGGTAGATAGCCTGACCGTCATCAAAAAGGTAAGGGAAAGTAAATCCTTTTTCTTGGGCGCGAACAATCATATTGTCGTAAGAATCAGCTGGATATTCAGTTGGGTCGTTTGGATTAATCATTAGCACTGGAAAACCCTGTGATTTATATGTTTTGTCCATCTCAATAATACGATCTTCGTAAGCAACAGAATATGGACAATGGTTACAGCTGAAGATAAGGATTACACCTTCTTCTTTAGCAAAATCGCTCAAAGAAACCATTGATCCATCAACATTTTTCAGATTAAAACCGACGGCTTTATCTCCAACGGATAAACCT
Source organism: uncultured Draconibacterium sp. (assembly GCA_964412145.1). Taxonomy (GTDB): domain Bacteria; phylum Bacteroidota; class Bacteroidia; order Bacteroidales; family UBA12170; genus UBA12170. The sequence goes on along the minus strand of CAYPOW010000061.1, from coordinate 3,230 downwards.
TGTGCATTTGCAATAAAAGGGAAAAGTAATAGTAAAAATATTAATTTTTTCATGGATTAAGTTTTTTAGTTTATAAATTTTTCAACTTCTTTTTTCAATTCATCATACGAAAATGAATGGGCATAAAATTGCCATTTATTTTTACGATAAATAAGAGTGGCAGGTATAGCACCTGACCAGTTTTTATCAATCTTTGGTATCCAGGCATTTGCATCCGTATCATCCAAAATGATTATTTCAGCTGAAAGCTGACGTTTGTTCCGAAAATCATCTACACGTTTAATTACCTCTTTACCAAAGTCTAAACTTACTAGAATCATTTTAAATTTTTGCTTTTTAAAATCAGCATTTACGCGCTCAAAATCAGGCAATTCTTTAATGCAAGGTATGCACCAGGTAGCCCAGAAATTGATCACATAGGTGGTGTCTGAATTATTATGCAGCAGAGGTTCGAATTCCTCAAAATCATATACTTTAATTTGTGCATAGCTTGAAATAATCAAACTAAAAAAGAAGAGTATAAAAGAAGGTTTTAAAATTTTCATTGCTATCACTTGTGCTGTTGACAAAAATAGCAAAACACATATTCAACTAATTGAATATTTTGTTAATTATTATGAAATCTTTGATTAAGAATCGTTGGGTTTCCCAAATCCACCTCCACCAGGCGTTTCAATAATAAATTGATCGTTTGGATTGAGTAGGCAATGACTCATTCCTTCCAAATTAACTTTTTCACCATTGGCACGAATTACATATTGCTTACCTTTTTTTCCTACTCCACCACCTTTTAATCCATAAGGCGCATATTTTCGATGCTGAGAAAGTAAGGAAAGTTCCACTGATTCTAAAAAAGAAAATGCCCGAATAACTCCATTTCCACCTTTTTGTTTTCCAATCCCTCCAGAATTTTGACGAATCGAAAAATGGTCTAATCGTACAGGATATCGATGTTCCAAAATTTCAGGATCAGTAATACGTGTATTGGTCATATGTTGATGAACACCTGAGGCTCCGTCAAAATACTCACCAGCTCCACTGCCACCAGAAATGGTTTCGTAATAGCCAAACTTTTTATTCCCGAATAAAACATTATTCATCGTACCCTGACTACAAGCTGCTCTTTCAAAAGCTTTTAGCAAAGTATCAGTCAAGCGCTGACTCACTTCAATATTCCCCCCTACAACGGCGGGACATTTATCAGGTTCCTGATCAAAGGGAGGATTCAATAATCCTTCAGGAATAAGAATTTTCACAGGAACCATCAAGCCATCGTTTAAGGGAATTGGCTCGTCCAGTAGTAAGCGTAAAACATAAATAATTACACTATTCACAATCGCCGGAGTCGCATTTAAATTGGCCGGATGAACAGCACCACTTCCTGTAAAATCAAATGAAATGGACGAATCCTGAATTGAAATACTAACGGCAAGAGGAGTGTTATCATCCAGATATTCAATGGATTGCAATTGTCCCTTTGGCAATTTAGAAAGAACATCTTTTATTTTTAAAGTCGCATAGGCCTTTAGGTTTTGCATATATTTTTGAACAATATCAGAACCAAAATCGGTAGCCAATTGAAGCAATTCTTGTTCACCGTTTTTATTAGCCGCTAGAGCCGCATTTAAATCGGCCATATTTTCGTTTATCAGGCGGCTGGGATATTTCCCGGAATCGAAAATGGCACGCATTCCTTCCCAATCCACTTTCCCTTCTTTCACCAGATAAAATGGAGAAATTACGATACCTTCCTGTTCCAAATTTGTTGCATTCGTTGGCATCGATCCTGGTGTCATTCCTCCAATTTCAGCGTGATGTGCCCGATTTACAACAAAACCAATCTTTTTGCCTTCTTTGTCGAAAACAGCCGTAATTAAACTAACGTCGGGCAAATGAGAGCCACCATAAAGGGGATGATTTGTGACGATTGTATCACCAGGTTTGAAATCGAAATGAGCTAAAACTGTGCGAACACAAACACCCAGGCTGCCCAAATGTACTGGAATATGAGGTGCATTAGCTACTAAATAGCCATCTGAATCAAGTAAAGCACAGGAAAAGTCGAGTCTTTCCTTTATGTTCACAGAGAGTGCAGTACGTTGCAAAATGGCACCCATATTTTCGGCGATTGCCATAAAGCGATTTGTAAACAATTCAAGAGCCGTTTCGGGATTGTATTTGCTCGCTTTTTGTTTTTGAATGACTTCTTTTTTATTTAAAATAAGATTATTAAACTCATCCACATGGGCTTTCCAGGCAGAGTCAATAACAGTAGTACTTTTATCGTCGCTGACAATGGCCGGACCATAAATGTGCTGACCATATTTTAAATCATCTCTGGAAAATAAGGCCGAACTTAGCATCTTGTATTCGTCACAAGATTGGATATATCTTGTAGGGACAGGCTTATCTTTACTTTTATTTTTTAGTTTTATAACTAATTCTTTTTCTGCTTTTTGCGAAACTTTTAAACGAATACTTTCTAGCTCTATTTCTCTATTTTCGACCCAATGACCATATAATTTAATATAAGCCTCTTTGAATTTTGCCAGAATTAAATTTGCATCATTTTCCCAATCAATACTCAGCATGCTATCTTGTCCTTTAAATCGCAAAAACAACATCCTTTGCTCTTGAAGATCTCCTTCTTTTATGTCAAATTGATTTTGCAAATCATTGAAAAGTGATTTAAAATCATTTTGGAGTTGATTACTCACTAAATTGAAGGGTTTTAGTATTTGTTTCTCAGCAAAGCGCTCCAAAGGCGCATTCCCTATACCAAAAGCACTAAGCAATCCTGCATCTAAAGGAATAATTATTTTTTTTATTTGAAGTAAATCGGCAATAGCACAACTATGCATTCCTCCAGCTCCACCAAAACCAAGTAAAGTGTATTCGGAAGGATCAAAGCCTTTTGACGTGGAGATTTTCTTAATGGCACCCGCCATAATTTCATTCGCAATGGCCAGGAAACCAGCCAAAACTTCTTCTTTTTGAACCTTTTTTTTTCGCTTTTCTTCGATTTCTCTCAAAAGAATTTCAAGTTGTTTTTCAGCGGCTGCTTTATTGACAGGAATTCCGAATTTGGTCTCGTCTATCCGACCCAAAAGCAAATTTACGTCCGTGATGGTTAATGGACCACCAGCTCCATAACAGGCCGGTCCAGGATTTGCACCTGCACTTTCAGGGCCAACCGTTAGTTTATATCCATCAAAATGGCAAATAGAACC
>CAYPOW010000060.1:0-15044 GCA_964412145.1 uncultured Draconibacterium sp. | reverse complement strand
TCTATGCTGATTGTTATTGATAAACGAGCTCCGGAAGAAGCAAAGCGGCGTCTCGACCATTTTGGTGAAGTCGTAGAATTCTCAACACAAAATATCACTTATGAAGCTATTTCGGGACATCCCGATATTTTTTTATGTCAAACACCTGAATCTTTAATTTGCGCACCCAATTTACCTCCTTCTCATTTCAAACTTTTTAAAGATAATAAAATTGACTTTTTGATTGGAGAGAATCCTGTTGGTAAATTGTTTCCCGATACAAGTCATTACAATTGCCTTGTAAATGAGCAGTGTATTTTTCATAAAAGCCCTTATACAGATGTCCGCATTATCGAACTGAACAATGTTCAGGAATTTGTAAACCTGCCGCAAGCTTATACCCGATGCAGCTTAATTGAACTTCCTTCAAAAAAATTTATCACTTCTGACAAAGGCATTGAAAAAGTGCTAAAAAACAGAAAATTAAAGGTGCATTATTTTCCGCCAAATGAAATTCTCCTGCCTGCAATGCCTCATGGATTTATTGGTGGAGCTATGGGGATTAATTCAGAAAGACTGTTTGTCTTAGGAAATCCTGATTTTCACTCCTGGGGAAAAGAATTCAAAGCACTTATCGATCAAGAAAATATTGAGCTCATTTCGCTTTACGATGGGCCGCTTTTTGATGGAGGTGGAATTTTCTTTTTAGAGTCAAAAGAATAAAAAAAGCCCGTTAAAAATTGACTTTTTAACAGGCTTTCCCCAACCTATAATTTTATCAGTAGAACTACTTTTTCATCGTTGCGAATTACATCCACAGTAACCATATTGCCTGCTTCTAATTTGCCTAAACGACTCATATATTCATAAATATTGCTGACCGGTAATCCGTTTATGGCAACAATACGATCGCCTTTTTTCATTCCGGCTGCTTCGGCAGGGCCACCTTTGCTAACGCCATCAACTCCAAGTCCGTTATTCTCTGTTGAAGTAAAATTAGGCATAATGCCAAATGTAATTTTAAAACGTCTTCCGCCACTTGCTCTTTGTTTTGGACCCGCTTCCTGAAAAGTCAACTCTTTGTCTGCATTTATTAAACTAAGCATCAACTTATAGGCATAATCTGACACTTCTTTTCCACCTTCCAAATTAATTTTTTCAAATTGATCTAATGGTGTATGATAATCGTCATGAGCACCTGTACTTATAAAGAAAACAGGGATATCTTTCGCGTAAAATGAGGCGTGATCAGAGGCACCAAATCCTTCTGCCTGCATGCTGATTTTAAAAACAGAATCGGAGTTCAAACTATTCAGCAATGCTTCTCCTTCTAATGAAGTACCTGTTCCGCCAATCATAATGCTGTGATCGTCTTTTAATCGACCAATCATATCCAAATTAACCATTGCCTTCACTTCTTTAAGATCGAATAATGGATTGGTTGTGAAATAGTTAGATCCTAAAAGACCCATTTCTTCAGCACCAAATGCCATAACTAAAACACTTCGTTTTAAATCTTTTTGATGAGCCAGTTTTTCTGCAACTTCAATAATTCCAGACACACCAGAAGCATTATCATCAGCACCATAATGTACAGCAACTGTATCGGGCATTCGTGAGCCTGAACCAGATCCGCCAAATCCTAGATGATCCCAATGAGCACCCAATACAATTATTTCATCTTTCAATTCATTTCCTTCAATAAAAGCCAATACATTTTGTGTGACAACCTTTTGTTGTTTTACATCGGTGATTGCGCTTAGCTTTTTGTCAGTGGAAAATGAGACCACAGTTTGTGTATCATTTAATTTTTTTTCCAATTTTTCAATAGACACATTGGCCAAAAAGGCACCTGCCAGTTCTCTTTTTATATGGATAACGGGTATTCCTGCATTTGAGCGGGTTTTATCAAAGTTTAATCCTATCAATTTATCTCCCTTATCAAATACGGGCCCATTCACAAATAACACGCCAGCAGCTCCTTTATCTTTTGCAGTAATAACTTTATCTCGTTCACTAGCATATTGAGCAAAAATGCTGTTATGATTATCTGGCTCTGGATCGCCCATTAAAATAAGCACCCATTTCCCTTTTACATCCACATTGGCATAATCGTCCCAATTTATCCCCTCCTTTTCAAAAGAGAATCCATATCCAACAAAAACAACTTCAGCCTCTAAGCTGTCATTTTTTGTATAAGAAAAAGGTGCAAAATCAACATTTAATACACCTATTTGATCATCAAATTTCAAGGCATTATGTTCACCAGCAGTAATGGCCGTAACCACTTCAAATTCCTGAAAACCATTGTCGCCCATAAGTTCCAATCCGCCTTTCACAAAATTATATTTGATGTAATTTGCCGCCACTTTACTTTCTTTCGTTCCGGGATAACGTCCTTTTAATGAGTCAGATGCAAGATATTTAATATGCCCACCCAATTCTTTGATTGTAATTTCAGGATTCTCGACACGACAAGAATTAAAAAAGAAAATAGCTAATAAACCAACAAGGAAAAATGTGTGTTTTTTGAACATTTTACTAAATTTTAAGTTTTTATATTTCACGAATTTACATGAAAAATTTATGCCTGAATAATGAAATACAAATATTCGGTGTTTTTATCATGTTTCATCTACTAAAATTTAAACCTAAAGGTTGATAATTCCAGTCATTTACCTTTTTACAAATTCTTGGGTGTTTTTCCTTGTTTGGCAAAAGAATAAAAAAGTTAATTTTGTTCAGAATTTTTATGCTATGATTCATCGGTATTTTATTGAATTGGCCTATAACGGCCGAAGTTTTCATGGATGGCAAATCCAGCCCAATGCTATTACAGTGCAAGAGGCACTGCAGGGCGCATTACAAACAATTCTTAGAAAGGAAATTGAAATAACAGGCTGTGGCAGAACAGATACTGGTGTTCATGCTCGTCAATTTTTCGCACATTTTGATTTGGATTTAGAAGAGCTGAAATTCGATACCCACCAACTTACATACAAATTAAATCACTTTTTAAATACCGAGATTGCTCTGTTTCGCATTGTCAAAGTAAATGATAAAGCACACAGCCGATTCGATGCGCTGAGCAGAAGCTATGAATACCGTTTAAGAATTGGAAAATCTCCTTTCGATCAGGATATTACCTATCACTCTTCTTTTCCGCATCTTGATTTTGATAGGATGAATCAAGCCGCCAAATTGCTGTTTAATTATACGGATTTTACAAGTTTTTCAAAAACAGGAACCAATGTGAAGACTAACAATTGCAAAATTATGCACGCGGAATGGAGGCAAGAAAATGATGTATGGATATTTACCATTCAGGCAGATCGTTTTTTAAGAAACATGGTCCGCGCTATTGTTGGTACTCTTCTAGAAGTTGGAAGCGGAAAACTAGATTTGGAAGGTTTTAAGAAAGTAATTGAAAGTAAAAACAGAAGTAGTGCCGGCTGGTCAGTTCCTGCTCACGGCTTGGCACTAGTAAAAGTAGAATATCCAAAAAATCTATAAAAAAAGCCTGTCAAGCTTTAGAAACCTGACAGGCTAATTATTAATTTTTACTTCTTTTTAAAACAAATAATTCAATCCAATATACATTCCTGAACTTCCATCTTCTGCTTTAGCAGCCATTCCGTAATCAACACTGATAATAAAATTTTGATTCATAACAATTTTTAAACCAGCACCGTAACCAAGGTGTAATGCTTCGGAACCTATATCAAAATAATCAGCAGTTACAATTCCGGCAGGTGCAGACATTGGAATTAAAGCCACTGCTTTACCGACATCAACAAATCCATTGATTCCAATATAAAAATTTTGGTTGATAAATTTAAACTTAACCGCTTTTAGGCGTGCTTCAAAATTTCCATAGGCAAAACCATCACCAACTACGCGATTACGCAATACGCCACGAATACTTTTACTTCCTCCTAAACCTTCTGAAAAAGCAGAGCGATTGGCTGTAAGAACCATCATATTTTGAGTATACCAGGGAGCGTCGCCTGAAATAGTATTTTGATAACCTACGCGATAAGCAAAGGTCAGGCGATTTTTAATCACTGTAAAATACTGACGGTGAGTAATATAAAATTTTACAAAACCTTCATTATCGTCGGAACTTAAAAATCCGGGAGCAAATAAGAAGCCTGCTTCAGTCCAAATTCCACTGTTTGGGTTTGGGCGATTATCTCTGGAATCATATGTTAATCCACCTTTAAGTGTTACCATTGATCCACCTTCAGCTTGAGCTGTTGGAATCAATCCCCAGTCGATATAATTTTCATAAAGGCCGGGCTCATTGGTCAAACTTGGCAAATAATCAGGGTCGGTTTCATCTACACCATCATTGTATTTAGCAATATCTACCGATCCAATATCAAAATTATAATAGCCAATTCCTGCAGACCATTGTAATTTACCGATACCTAAATCACCAACTAAATCGGCTGTAGTGCGGAAAAGATTACGCTTATGTTTATAAATCATTCGGCTCAAATAAGCAGGATCTTCTTGATCTTCCCACCCTGCATTATATACCGATTCGTAACCATTGAAACCATAAAAAGCGGCTAAATCATCTGGTAAATAGCCCAAATCAAAATTTAGTCGAACACCTTCAATTAGCTGATCACCTTCGTAGGCAAAACGAAAAATACTACCTCCTTTTGTGAACTTAGAGGCTTCTACGTAAAACATATGATTAAACTCAGGATACCTACTACCATCACCATAATTATAAATACTTGACAGAGCGCCGTATTGAAATCCCATATCGCTATCAAAAGAAACAACAGGCAAGGCTCCAACGTTCCATCCGGTTTTAACGTCTTCAGTCTTTTCTTTTTTCTCTTTCTTTTCTTCCTGCGCAAAAGCATTTATTGAAAATGCTACAAAAAGCACGAGGATAAGCATGCTAGAAACTTTTTTCATGTTTTAGGTTTTAAATTAATTTCAGTTTATTGTTGTTTTTATGTCGTTCGCTATCGCGATTTGTTTTCTTTTCCAAGTTCTTATGAAAGGCATCTGTTAAATCAATTCCAGTCTGATTCGCCAGACAAATTAAAACAAAAAGCACATCGGCCATTTCATCGGCTAAATTTGCCTCTTTATCACTTTCTTTAAAAGATTGCTCTCCATAAGTTCGGCTAATAATTCGAGCCATTTCGCCCACTTCTTCACTCAAAAGAACCATATTTGTTAGTTCATTAAAGTAACGAACACCCTTTTCTTTAATCCATCGATCTACTGTCTCCTGGGCTTCCCGAATACTTATTTCCACCTGCTCCACCTAATAAGTTTTAACGAAAGTAAGACATTCAATCAATTATACCAAAAATATTTATTGATGCAAATTGTCACGAAATTTTATTTCTTTTTTTTATTAAAGTTAAATTACTGAAAAAATAGCGCAATTTGTGGTAATATTTAAATATGTACTTATAATATTTTATACTTTTGGCATCTCAAAAAAAGGAAATAAAATGCAAGTTGTATCTGTCAATATTTCAGAAAAAAAAGGAACAATAAAAGTGCCTGTTGATACCATCGAATTAACGGCTACCGGCGTAAAAAATGATGCACATGCAGGCAAATGGCATCGCCAGGTTAGCCTGCTTGCAAAAGAGAGTAATGAAAAATTTGCATTGGCAGCAAAACGTATTGTAGCCTATGGTGAATTTGCAGAAAACATTACTACTGTGGGTATTGTATTACATAAAACTATTCCGGGCGATCGGCTAATTATTGGTGAAACGGAACTCGAAATCACACAAATTGGCAAAAAATGTCACGGTGATAATTGCGCTATTTTTCGCGAAATAGGCTCTTGCGTTATGCCAAAAGAAGGCATTTTTGCAAAAGTAATCACAGGTGGCAATATCAAAGCCGGAGATAAGCTTGTTTATATTCCGCAGAGTGCTTAGACTCTCTTTTCGGCTTTATTTTCTTATTTTTGCATTCTAAATCTGAATTTCAATTATGCAAGTAAAAATTATATCTGTCAGTCTCGCTGTTGAAAGAGGTCGAAAATACCCGGTTGAAAAAATAGAACTCAACAAAAGCGGCGTCGTTGGTGATGTTCATGCAAACACTTCCCGCGCTGTCAGTATGATTGATCAATCTCATATCGATAATTTCAAAAAAATAACTTCAAGCCGAACTACCGAAACGGGAGAATTTGCAGAAAATCTTCGCGTAGAAGGTTTGGCAGACACAAAAGTAAAGGCATTCGATCGTTTTGTAGGAGATCAGGTTGTATTGGAGGTTAGTCAGGTTGGCAAACCTTTTCATTCTTCTTTTCGTGAAATCGGGCATTATGTGATGCCACGTGTCGGCATTTTTATGCGAACACTAGAAGGAGGAACCTTGCAGGCAGGAGATATCTTGAACTATGTTCCTAAAAAATTTAAAGCCAAAGTAATTACACTTAGCGACCGAGCCAGCAAGGGTATCTACGAAGATAAAAGTGGTGCTTTAATTACCGAAAAATTGGGTGCTTATTTTGAAAAAATTGGGTGGGATTTATCAATCGATAAGCAGATAATTCCAGATCATCGAGAAGATTTAAAAGCTCAGATTGAGGATGCCACTAAAAATAATTTCGATTTAATATTTACCACGGGAGGCACAGGTATTGGCTCTCGCGACATAACGTTATCTGTTATTAAACCTTTGCTCGATCATGAAATTCCGGGCATAATGGAACATATTCGTCTAAAATATGGCAGTTTAAAACCAAATGCTTTACTCAGCGGAGGAGTCTCCGGAACTATTGGTTCGGCAATTATTTACACACTTCCCGGCAGTGCAAAAGCAGTTACAGAATATATGCAGGAGATATTGAATACGCTGGAGCATTTGATTTATATGAAAGCGGATATGGATGTTCATTAAGATTATTCAAACATAAATCAATACATCATTTTAATTTTTGCCCGTTTAAAATTACCGTTTTATAAAAAACCCAAAAAAATCGGTTATTAAGTCCGATTTTAACATTTTGGCGTTTAATTTGTTTGTACAAATGAAAATTCGCACTTAAAGGCCTATTTTACTTATTTTTGCATAGATATCAACTCAAATTATTGAATGAGAAAGAAAACAGAATTAGCTTCGTCAGAAAAACTCGCAGAAACAATCATTTTTGGAATACTCGAAAAAAAAGGACTGGAGATTGTAAAGATTGATTTTTCGGAAATGCCAAATGCTATATGTAAATACTTTATTGTATGTCACGGTAGTTCTACATCTCAGGTGAGCGCTATTGCAGATAGCATTGAAGAACAAGCTTTTAAACAACTCAAAGAAAAACCTACTTTTGCGGAAGGAAAAGATAATAAAGAATGGATATTGATTGATTTTGTTGATGTGGTAGTCCACGTTTTTCAAGAATCAACACGTCGGTTCTACAATATTGAAGGGCTTTGGGCAGATGCAAAAATGGAAACAATCAGCAAATAGATGTCTACAAATAATATAGAAACAAGACAGAATGACAGAACAAGAAAATAAATCACAAGATACAGAGAAGAAAAATTCTCCCCTAAATACAAATCCTCTTAAACCCAAAGGTAAATTTAGCTTTTATTGGATTTATGGAATTTTAGCCGTTATTTTTATTGGTTTACAATTTCTGGGTGGCAACGATACGTCAAAAGAGACCAATTGGGGAGAATTAAAACATATGCTCGAAAATGAGGATGTTGAAAAATTAACACTTGTCAATAAAGAAATAGCAGAAATCTATATCAAAAAAGACAGACTGAATCAATATGAAAAAACAAAATCAGAGAACACCAGTTCTTCAAATTTTTCAGGTCCAAGCCCTGATTTTTATTTTCAGATTGGATCGATAGAAACATTTGAACAAAGAGTTCAAGAAGCTCAGAAAAATGTGAGCGATCCTGTTTATATCAGCAATGAAACGCGTCAGGATTGGGGGAAAGATATTTTTGGATGGGTATTTCCAATCATTTTAATTATTGGCGTTTGGTTTTTTATTATGCGAATGATGAATAAAGGCGGTGCCGGTGGAGGACAAATTTTTAATATTGGCAAATCAAAAGCGCAATTATTCGACAAAGAATCTGCTGTAAGTGTCAATTTCAAAGATGTGGCTGGTCTGGAAGAGGCAAAAGTAGAAGTAATGGAAATTGTCGATTTTCTAAAAAGCCCCAAAAAATACACCGATTTGGGTGGAAAAATACCAAAAGGAGCATTGCTTGTAGGCCCTCCGGGTACAGGTAAAACACTGTTGGCAAAAGCTGTTGCAGGCGAAGCCAAAGTGCCTTTTTTCTCTCTTTCAGGTTCCGATTTTGTAGAAATGTTTGTTGGTGTTGGTGCCTCTCGTGTGCGCGATTTGTTTAAACAAGCTAAAGAAAAAGCACCTTGTATTATTTTTATCGATGAAATTGATGCTATTGGACGAGCTCGTGGAAAAAACGCAATGACTGGCGGGAACGATGAGCGCGAAAATACTTTAAATCAGCTTCTTACAGAAATGGATGGCTTTGGAAGCAATGCCGGTGTCATTATTTTGGCAGCAACTAACCGAGCCGATATTTTGGATACAGCACTTTTACGTGCCGGACGATTCGACCGTCAAATTCATGTGGAACTCCCCGATTTAACAGAGCGTAAGGCTATTTTCGATGTCCATATGAAACCGCTTGTCGTGAACAAAGAAGTTGATTCTGTTTTACTTTCGAAACAAACACCTGGTTTTTCAGGTGCCGATATTGCTAATGTGTGCAACGAAGCGGCACTTATTGCTGCTCGAAAAGGAAAAAAAGAAATTGAGAAACAAGATTTTTACGATGCAATTGATCGTATTATTGGCGGTTTGGAAAAAAGAAATAAAATTATTTCGAAGCACGAAAAAGAAGTAATTGCTTATCACGAATCGGGCCATGCTTCCGTTAGCTGGTTGCTTGAACATGCACATCCTTTGGTAAAAGTGACTATAGTACCACGCGGAAAAGCACTTGGAGCCGCTTGGTATTTACCTGAAGAAAGACAAATTACTACTTTTGAACAAATGTTCGACGAAATGGTAGCCACACTTGGAGGCAGAGCTGCCGAAAAAGTAATTTATAACAAAGTCTCTACGGGAGCACTCAACGATTTAGAGAAAGTAACCCGTCAAGCTTTTAATATGGTTGCTTATTTTGGATTGAATGATAAGATTGGAAACATTTCATACTACGATTCTACTGGACAACAGGAATATCAATTTAATAAGCCTTTTAGCGAAAAAACAGCAGAAACTATCGACAGTGAAGTGAAAAAACTGGCTGAAAAAGCCTACGATAGAGCCGTGAAAATTCTTACAGAAAACGAAGAAGGATTACGTAAATTAGCGAAGACTTTGATTGAGAAGGAAGTTATTTTCCGCGAAGATCTTGTGGCTGTATTTGGCGAACGTCCATGGGACGAAGGTAAAGAGCACATAAGTTTACAAAGGGAAAACGGAAAGCCAGATGCCAATTTAAATGATCCGGCAGAACCTGAAGTGATGGAAGAAAAAGAGCCTAAAAAACCTAAAAAAGTTAGAAAGCCTAAAGATAAAACACCATCTACTGATTCCCTAATCGAATAACAAAAAGGAGGAATTATGGACGAAACAACCTCTCGTGAAAAGATTTTAAAAAGTGTACGTAATGCCCTGATGGGGGAAACTCCAAATCCGTATGTCAATGTCGATATGGAATCGAAAATTTACAATGAGCTAGACGAATCCTTAGCCTTGAACTTTGCGCAAGAATTTACAAATTTAGGGGGGAAGTTTATTTATTGTGAAGATGAGGATGATTTAAAAGTCATTTTAAAGCAATTTGCCAAGAAAGAAGACATTCAACCTTTGTTTTGCGGCGAGCCAATTTTAATGGCCCTCCTTAACGGCATTCAAGTCAAATTCACAAATAAAACGGAAGATTTCAAAACGCTCCATTCAGCATTAACTTCCTGCGAATTTTTAATTTCCCGCTTTGGATCTGTAATGATTTCGTCAGGTTCTCCATCAGGCAGGCGCTTGCATTTTTATCCGGAAAAGCATTTGGTTATCGCCTATGCTTCTCAATTAGTTCCTGAAACGAAAGATGCACTTATAAGTATGCGCGAAAAATACGACGGAAAACTTCCGAGTATGATCACACAAATAAGTGGCGCCAGTAGAACGGCTGATATTGAAAAAACTTTAGTAATGGGAATGCACGGCCCTAAAGAAATTTATGTTTTCTTTGTAGATGATATCATAGAATAAACTCATATGTTTAAAACTCTATTAACTCGCACGCTTGCAGGTGCCGTATTTGTTATATTGATTCTAGGATCTGTTTTTTGGCATCCAATTGCTTTAGCTTTTCTTTTTTATGTGCTTACATGGATGGGACTCCATGAGTTTTATGGATTATTCCAAAAGGCAGGAATTATTCGAAAAAATAATTGGGGAATAGTTATTGGTCTCTTTGTTTATTCGGTTATAACCGCCTGGGCGTTTGAATGGATTCCCGGATTTGCTATGTTAAGTGTTTTTCCATTTATCTTTTTACTTTTTATATATGAACTATATAAAAAAGACAAGGCTCCTTTTAATCAAATAGCCATTCAAATACTTGGTATTCTGTATATTGCGATACCATTTTCACTTTATCATTTAGTGCAACAATATCCTATCGGTGGCAATTCAAATTTTGAACCCTGGTTACTTGCTGGCGTATTTATTTTAATTTGGGCCAATGATTCATTCGCTTATTTATTTGGAAGCGCATTTGGAAAACATCGGTTATTTGAACGTATTTCCCCCAAAAAATCTTGGGAAGGCGCCATTGGCGGTGCTATTTCAACTTTTGGAATAGCCTGGATTCTTGGAACATATTTACAAATTCTGACTCTTCAAGAATGGTTCATTCTTGCTGCAATCATTATCCCTTCAGCTATTTTTGGAGATTTGGTAGAGTCAATGTTAAAACGAAGTTTAAATATTAAAGATAGCGGAAACATTATGCCTGGTCACGGTGGAGTTTTAGATCGCTTTGATGCTGCTAATTTTGCTTTGCCTTTTATTGTTTTATTCTTATATTTGCTTGTTTAGACTGAAGGTGTATTAACACAGTTTTTTGTTGTGAAATTCTGAATTAATTGATTCTTAGTAAGAACAGTTTAATTCGAATAAAATAAATTTTGCCAATGAAACTTCATAAAGAAGGTTATGTTACTGTACTAGTAACTTTTATAGTGCTTTTAGGACTCATTGCAGGAATAATTTTAATGTTGCCTTCTTTTTGGTGGTTGCAAAGTATTATAATTGCATTTTTTCTGATTATATATTTACGAATTGTTTTTTTCTTTCGAGTTCCCAATCGGGATTTTAAACACATCGATCAGGCTATTTTATCTTCTGCTGATGGTGAAGTTGTTGCTATTGAAGAGATCTTTGAAGGCGAATACCTTAAGCAGAAATGCATTCAGCTTTCAGTTTTCATGTCGCCTAACAATGTGCATATCAATTGGATGCCAGCTTCGGGTATTATTACTTATTTTAAATATCATCCTGGCAAACATTTTGTTGCGTGGCATCCTAAATCCTCTACTCTGAATGAACGAACAAGTATAGGCTTACAACTATCAGATGATAAAATCATTTTGATTCGTCAAATTGCAGGCGCCATGGCCAGGCGGATAGTCTGTTATGCTCAAGTAGGACAAAGCATGAGCCAATCAGAAGAAGTTGGATTTATCAAATTTGGCTCAAGAGTAGATTTATTTCTTCCTCTTGGAACTGAAGTCAAGGTTAAACTAAAAGACAAAGTGGTTGGTGGTCAAACTATTTTAGCTCAACTCCAATAGGTTAACATTGTTTACCTTTTTAACAGGAAAATAAAAAAAACAATTTTTTCAAATCACCAGCTCATCAATACATCATATATTTCGTTCAATTAGCAAAAAAATGCTAATTTTACATCATAAACTCAGTAAAATAAATCTTATGAATAAAACCACTTTAATTTTCTGGCCTAAGGGTGGAAATGTTGAGAATGCAGCAAAAATGATTGCCAAAGAATATGGCGATATTAAAATATTAGCAATTAATGAAATTACTGAAGATACGTTTGCTCAAAACGAGCGATTTATTATCGGCGGATCTACTTTAGGGTCTGAAACATGGGAAGGAACATCAAGCGAAAGCCCATGGAATACTTTCTTTTCTTCAGTGAAAAAATTTGATTTTTCAACGAAGAAAGTTGCTCTTTTTGGCTTAGGCGATCAGGTTTTATGGCCCTCAAATTTTGTTGATGGATTGGCTACAATTTTTAATTCATTTAGCGAAGCCAAAGCTCAAATAGCTGGAAAATGGTCCACAGAAACTTATGATTTCACCGATTCTTTAGCTGTAAAAGGAGACTTTTTTGTAGGATTGGCTTTGGATGAAGACCAGCAAGATGAACTTACTGAAAGTCGTGTAAAGGCTTGGGTAAAACAAATTAAGACGGAATTTTAATCGAATTATATTGGAATTGAAAGCCTGAGTGAAGAATAAATCACTTAGGCTTTTGTGTTTAAATAGGCTTTGTTTCGAGCATCAGTTGAATATTTGCTTACACTATTTATTGAATCATTTTTTATTTTTATACTGTATGATAAAAAACATCATTTTCGATTTTGGGGGTGTTATTTACGACATCGATCATACGAAGACAAAAGATGCCTTTGTAAAATTAGGACTTAAGGATTTCGATACCTTGTATGGGCATGCCATTCAAAGCAAATTATTTGAAGATTTTGAAATTGGGAAAATATCACCTGATAATTTTCGAGAAGAGATTAGAAGTTATATTTCTAGCAATATATCTGATAATCAGATTGATGAAGCCTGGAATGCACTACTGCTAGGCTTTAATCTTAAACGACTCGACCTGCTGGAAAAAGTAAATGAACAGTATCGCATTTTTTTACTAAGCAATACGAATCAAATTCATTTCCTGAAATATATGGACGAGCTGAATCACATGAATCGGCTGGAATCTTTTAAAAAATTGTTTGAAAAACTTTTCTTCTCCCATCAGATTGGTATGCGAAAACCTGATCATAAAATATTCTATTATGCCCTTTCTGAAAGCCATATAAAACCTGAAGAAACTGTTTTTATCGACGATTACGACCTAAATATAATTGCGGCTAATAAATGTGGGCTCAAAGGTATTCACCTCAAGCCCAATCAAAATATTTCGGACCTTTTCGATCAGAATGGTTTTTTAATCGCTTTTTAGTTTTTTTCCTTTGTGTGCCTTTGGCACCTGTTTTTCTTCTGCTAAAATTCTATAGATCGTCGATTTTCCTATTTGCAATTTATCGGCCACCGTTGGAATATCGTTGTGATATTTTTCAAGAAATATTTTTACAATCTGCAAATCGTAATCCTTTAGTGACAGTTCTTTTAGAAACAAATCGTGCATGCCATCCACCGAATTAAAATTAATATCGGACGCTTCTATTATAGCATTATTGGAAAGCACCATAGCCAACTCTATAACTGCCTGTAATTCACGTACATTACCAGGAAAATGATACTCGTTTAGCTTATTACTAGCCTCTACAGAAATCTCTTTTAAAGACAGTTCATTTTCTTCAGCAAAATGGCGAATAAAATGCTGCGCTAATAAAGTAATATCATTTCCTCTATCACGCAAAGGTGGTAAAAATATTGGCAAACCTAATAAGCGGTAATATAAATCTTCACGGAAATTTCCTTTTTTTACTTCCTGAGCCAGGTTCTTATGGGTGGCAATAATCAATCTGCAATTCACTTTTTGAATTTTACTGCTTCCCAGTCTGCAAAACTCCCCATCTTGAAGTACTCTTAAAAGTTTAGTTTGAAGGCTAATATCCATATCGCCAATTTCATCCAGAAATAAAGTGCCCATATGCGCGTCTTCAAACTTGCCAGGCTTATTAGTGTTTGCTCCAGTAAAAGCCCCTTTCTCGTATCCAAAAAGTTCACTTTCCATCAAATCTTTTGGTATGGCGGCAACATTTATGGCTATAAATGCATTTTTTTTGCGCGATGAATTATAATGAATTGATTTTGCAACCAATTCTTTTCCTGTTCCGGTTTCTCCTGTAATTGAAATTGTGATATTGCTTCTAACAGCTTTTTCCATCAAATCAAATACATCCAAAATGGGTTTGCTTTTACCCTTAATCAGGTTGTCAAAACGATATTTTTTGCCCACTTCCTTTTCAAGCACATCCACTTTATGCTCCAACATTACTTTCTCACGAATATTGGTCATTAAATTTCTGAGCTTTTTAATCATGTCATCTGTTTTTACCAGATAATCATAGGCTCCTTCTTTCAATAAATTAACAGCTGTAAGCACATCTTTCTGACCAGAAACAATAAGAACCGGCAATCTTGGATAATGATCCAAAATTACTGGCAAGATTTCAGAACCAGTCATATCTGGCAATAAATAATCGAGCGTTATGGCATCGGGACAATTTTCGCTAAATCGACGAAGAAAACTCCCTCCATCATAAAAAACTTCCACCTCAAAATCAGGATTTAATTCCAATTCGAACGACATTCGCCTGGCTAGTATCTTATCATCTTCTACAATAAATATTTTAAAGTTTCCCATGTTTTTTTGTTAATTCTATTTTTAAGAATCTATATGAACAATGCTTATCTTGCTAATATTATATTAATTAAAAAATATTTGAGCTGTAAATAAACACGTATTCTACTTTTAAGAATAATTCTAATACGTAAAAATACATAGAAAGATTCGTTTTTTAGATAAAATAGCATAATAATTTTCTTCCCTTAAGTTTTATGCAGAATAAATGTGTTAGAATAGTTAATTTTACCAAAAAATAATTATGCCCTTATTCGAAAAAAACAGCGCTGGCTCACAACTTTTTATACTTGTTTTTGTTTTATTGGCTTCCGTTTTTATTTTTACGCCGCTGGGAATATTAATTGCAAACCCATTTATTGATGGCAATATATTTACAGCGATAGCTCAAATGAATCAAGCAAACACTACGCAGGACATCGCTTT
>CAYPOW010000059.1:0-15089 GCA_964412145.1 uncultured Draconibacterium sp. | reverse complement strand
ATTTAAAATGAGAACTAAATTATTCATATTCTTTTTATTACTGGTCTCTACATCTTTTAGTCAACCTGCTGAATTTCCTTTTCCATCAGGTGAGAAAATGACATTTTCAGCTCATTATCACTGGGGTTTATTTTGGTTGGAAGCAGGAGAGGTTGTTTTTCAGGTCGATACTATCCAGCAAGAAGATAAGGTAATTCTAAAAATGCAAAGTCTTGGAAAAACACTTCCAAAATACGATTGGCTCTTTAGAGTGCGTGATACATTTTTTAGTCAGGCAATGTATCCTTCTATGAAGCCACTTTTTTTCAAAAGGGTTAATTACGAGGGAAAGAACTGGGTTCGAAATTATTATACGTTTAATCAGGAAAAGAGAAGCTTGATACGGGATATGGAGAGCAAAGCTTCCAGTAGGAGAATTGATACGATTACTCTTCCAAATGAGCATATTCTAGATGTTCAAACAGCCGTATATTATGCACGACTTTGGAATTTTGAAAATGCAAAATCAGGTGATCAAAAGTTGGTGGAGTTAATTCTTGGAGGCAGCTTTTATACAATTCCAATGACCTATCAGGGAAAAGAAATCGTAAAACATAAAAATGGGAAACGGTATTCGTGTTATAAAATTACAACAGAAGTAGCCGCCGGACTTATTTTTAAAGCTAATCAAGAGATTAGCGTTTATATTTCGGACGATACTAAACAATTACCGCTAGTTGTAAAAGCCCCAATTCTTATAGGAAAAGTTGAAGCTTTTTTAGAACTTGTAGAAGGAGTGGAATTCCCTAAAAGTGTAGCCAATTAATCGGCTTTGAGTGTTTCAACAGGATTGGCTTTGGCAGCAATATATGTCTTAATACTCACGGTTAAAAAACCAATAATTAAGGAGGAAAATGCAGCCCAGACAAAGCCTTGGATTCCCAAATCTATTCGAGTCGCAAAATCTCCCAACCAATTTTTTAAGAAGAACCAAGCAGGAATCCAGGCAATTAAATTGGCAATAATAATTAAAATGGTAAACTCTTTTGAAAGAGTTAACATGATCCTTCCCAATGAGGCACCAAGAATTTTCCGAATGCTAATCTCTGCACTTCTTTGTTCAGTAATAAATGCGGCTAAACCATACAGTCCCATTCCGGCAAGTAGCAGGGCAATATAAGTGAAATAATAAATTACATTGCCCATTCGTTTGTCGTTCGTGTATATATTGTCGTAGGTTTTATCTAAAAAAGAGTAGGAGAAGGGTACTTTAGGTAAATAATTACTCCAGGTCTTTTTTATCTCACCAATCGTTTTTTTAATATCGTTTCCCGACATTTTTACAATCATGTATTTGTAAAATTGAGGAAAAATATGAATCATTAAGGGATTTATTTCGGTATGAAAAGAGGCATAATGAAAATCTTTCACAACACCAATTATGGTTCCAACCTTTGGTTCTTTCAAAGCGTAGCTGAAGATCAATTTTTTTCCTACTGGATCAGAAATCTTGTATTTTTCCACTGCCGACTCGTTAATTATAAATGCAGAGGAAGAATCAGTGGCGTTTTTTTCAGAAAAAGTCCTGCCTGCAACTATATCTAAACCAAATGCATCCAAAAAATCATGATCAGCGCAAAGCATTCGAACACCAATTCTGTCGCTGCGTTCTTCTTCATCCACCGATTCTCGTTTAAGGTCAGGAACCCGAACCCCATAAACACCAAATCTTTCGCCTGGAATGTTTGAGCTAACAGAAATAGTTTCAATTTCATTAATTTGAAGTAGCTCATTCTTAAGTTTTGGAATGGAGTTGATATGGCTTTGGCCCGAAAGAGGCAAAACTACAACCTGATCTTTATTAAAACCAATATCTGTATTCTGAATAAAACGCAACTGTTTGGCGACAGTTATGGCCGTAATGGTTAAGAATATACTAATTGCAAATTGCGATACAACAAGAATCCGACGCAGTGTCAGATTTTTTAAATTGTTTTTGCCAGCTTGAATTTTTGTATGCAATACATCATTGGTTTTATAACGCGACATAAATACGGCTGGATAAAAACCAGAAAGTATGCCTAATCCAAAAATGACGATTATCAAATAGATAATGCTGTCTTTATCAAGTAATTGACTCAAGTTTAAATTTTTACCTGCAAAATCGTTGAAATAAGGAAAACTCAATTCAACCAGTACTAAAGAAATAAGCAATGAAGCGATTACCAATACAAACGATTCGCTAATAAACTGCAGAAAAATACTTCCTGATTTGGCTCCCATAACTTTTCGCATTCCAATCTCTTTAGCTCTTTTTACAGAGCTGGCCGTCGCCAGATTGGTATAATTAATGGCAGCTAAAATCAAGATAAACAAGCCGATTGTGATGTAGATAATGATGTACTCAAAATTGCCGTTATATTCCAGTTCTTTTTCGGCATGACTTTTAAGATGAATATCGCTTATTGGAACAAAAAGCAATTTCCCCTCAAGCCCTGCAAAACGATTTTCAATCGAATCTCTTTGCAACAACGAATGCAAATCATCATCCATATTTTTTTGCAAATGCGCTTGTAATTGCTTGCCTTTTTCCAGACTTTGAGCTTTAATATAAGTATAAAAAACCATAGGTCCGGCAGAGTCAACACGATCCCATTCATCGTGTAATTTTTGCATCGAAAAAACAACATCAAAATGAAAATGCGAATTGGATGGAACATCTTCAAATACAGCTGAGATTGAATATTGTTTATTATCCACTTCAACTTCCTTTCCAGCAGCAAATTGGCTTCCAAATAGGCGAGTTGCAATTTTATTGGAAATTAGAATTTGATTTGCTGAATTTAGCAGAGGTCCTTTTACTTGATGCAACAAGGGAAAAGAAAACACATCTAAAAAAGTAGAATCGGCATAAATCATTTGCTTTTCTGATGAGCTTTTGCCTTGGGCGTATAAAAAAGGAGGATTAAAAATATCCATTATCCTGCATGCACTTGCAAAACCTTTGTGATTTATTGTTAAATCATAACCCATATTTCCTTCTGTCGTTGCCCAAAGCTGATGTTTTTCGCCCCATTTATATTCTTCCTGAATACGATTAATCAGTTCGTAATCAGTATGAAACTTATCGTAACTCAGTTCATCATTGATATACAAGAATATTAAAATGCTGGTTGCTAATCCAAAAGCCAATCCAAAAACATTGATAATGGAATACCCTTTATTTTTATATAAAAACCGACTCGTAGTTTTAAAAATATTCTGAAGCATAGATTAGGCCTTATTTATTTTTTTGAGTAGGATTGGAATAGTTTTATTTTCTTGTGCAAATATTTCGGCGACCTGCCAGTCTTCTGCATAAGAGTTAATTTTATTTCTAAGAAATTCCGATGCATCCAGTTTATTTGGATTATCTTTTTCCAAATCCCATCTTTCAAAACGATACGAAGACACAATTTTATTTCTGGAATGTTGAATATGAATATCAAAAAATTCCTTTGAGGAAAAATCGGGCAGGAGTATTTTTATTTCTTTTGGCATGACTGAAATGCTTATGAAATTGTTTTTTCGCTAAAACTCTGCAAAATATTTTCATTGATAATTTGGCCATCAAATAAACGTAAGATTCTGTTCGCATACGATGCATCGCGTTGTGAATGCGTTACCATAATTATGGTGGTTCCTTCTTTATTTAAATCGTTTAGTGTTCGCATCACTTCATCGCCGTGTGCTGAATCTAAATTTCCAGTAGGCTCATCTGCAAGTATAAGCTTGGGCGATCCAACCACCGCTCGTGCAACCGCTACTCTTTGTTGTTGTCCTCCACTCAATTGTTCAGGAAAATGATGTTTTCGATGTAGAATATGCATTTTTTTTAATGCAGAAATCACCAAATTTTTGCGGATGCCGGATTTAAAACCCATATAAATCAGAGGTAGCTCAACATTTTCAAACACGGTAAGTTCTTCAATTAAATTAAAGTTTTGAAAAATATAACCCAGGTTCTTTTTCCGAAGTTGAGCTCTTTGTTTTTCTTTGAATTTTGATGTTTCAATATTTGTAAATTGATAGGTTCCTTTGCTAGGATTATCGAGAAGACCCAAAATATTGAGTAAAGTTGTTTTTCCGCAACCAGATGGTCCCATAATTGCTACAAATTCACCTTCTTTTACTTCGAGGCTAACATTCTGTAAAGCGAGAGTTTCAACCTCGTAATTGCAATATATTTTGGTTAAGCCAGTTGTTTTTAACATAGGTATTGTGTTCATTTTGGCTCGACTAAATTAGGCAAAATTGCCTGATAATTTATTTTTATAAGCGAAGGCTTTATACAAAGTATTTATTTTTTTGCAATCACACGAATTGTGCCGTGCTTTTATCTTTCTCAGATTCAATAGATAAAGCCTTTAATGCTGTTATTTTTGTGTTAAAAATTGTTCATTAACGCACATTAATTTGTACATTTACGGACATTTTCTTCAATTAATATTTATGAAAACCGAAGCTAAAATTCTTGTAATTGACGATGATAAAGACGTTTTATTAGCAGCAAAACTATTTCTAAATCAATATTTTACATCAGTTCACACAGAAACAAATCCTGAGCATTTGCCCGATCTGATGCATACAGAGAATTACGACATCATCCTGCTTGATATGAATTTTTCGCGCGATTCCACTAGTGGTCAGGAAGGTTTTTATTGGTTGAATAGGGCTTTGGAAATAGATCCCTCTGCAGTAATTATTTTTATAACCGGTTATGGTGATATTGAACTGGCTGTTCAGGGAATAAAAGAAGGAGCTACTAATTTCATACTCAAACCCTGGGATAATCAAAAATTATTAGCTGAAATTGCAGCCAATTTGCAGGTGCGTGAATCGAAAAAAGAGTTAGCTGTGCTCCGAGACACACAAAAGCAATTGATGTCGGATATGGATTCGCCATTTGTGGAAATTATTGGTCATTCTCATGCCATGGAAAGGGTGTTGAATACCGTAAAAAAAGTGGCTCAAACTGAGGCAAATGTATTATTGCTTGGCGAAAATGGTACAGGTAAAGAATTGATAGCCAGAGCAATACATAGAATATCAGATCGCAATAATGAAGTATTTATTTCTGTAGATTTGGGTGCCATTACAGAATCTCTATTTGAAAGTGAACTTTTTGGCTATAAAAAAGGAGCTTTTACAGATGCTAAAGAAGATCGTGCCGGCCGATTTGAAGCCGCAAATGGAGGGACTATTTTTCTGGACGAAATTGGTAATTTGAGTTATAGCCTACAATCAAAACTTCTTAGTATACTCCAAAACAGAAAAGTGGTGAGACTAGGAACTCATGTTGAAATTCCCATTGATGTGCGTGTTATTTGTGCTACAAATATGTCGCTTTACGAGATGGTGGAAGAAGGAAAATTTCGTCAGGATTTGCTGTACAGGGTTAATACAGTCGAAATACAAACACCTCCATTGCGCGATCGTTTAGACGATATTCCTGATTTGGTGGAGCATTTTTTAGGTGTCTATATAAAAAAATACAGATTACAAAAGAAGAAAGTTAGTGTGGCTGCTATAAAACGATTAAAAAAACACAATTGGCCCGGAAACATTCGCGAATTGCAACATTCAGTTGAGCGGGCTGTTATTATGTCGGAAGAATCAAGCCTACAAGCGCACGATTTTTTTCTCACTAAACCCATACAAAAAGATGCATTATTAAATGCTGAAAATCTAAATTTAGGAGAAACAGAACGGATTTTAATTCGGAAAGTAATAGACAAGCATGGCGGCAATATTTCTAAAGCAGCCAAAGAATTAGGATTAACAAGAGCATCCCTTTACAGGCGAATAGAAAAACATGATTTATAAAAATTTCCGCTTAGTCATAGTTATACGTGTGTTGCTTATTCTTTTAAACACACTTGTTTTAGTGTATTTTTATACAAAAAACAATTTTATAACTACTTGGCTTTTAGCGATTTTTCTTGTTGTACAAACGTATCTTTTAATATATTATTCCGAGCAAAGCAACCGACGCCTGAGTAAATTCTTGGATAGTATTCGTTACCACGATTTTGCAACAACATTCTCTTCCAATGTTAGCGGTAAAACCTTTGAACATCTGAATGCATCCTTCAATGAAGTGATTGCTTTATTTAAAAATACCCGTGCAGAAAAAGAAGCTCAATACAATTATTTACAAACTGTTATTCAGCATATTAGCATTGGTATTATTGCTTACAGAAAAGATGGAGAAGTGGATATTGTGAACAATGCCATCAAGCGTCTTTTTGGAATTAATAATCTGAAAAATATTCACCAGTTCAATAGCATAGACGAAAGTATCACTCACCAGCTACTCAATATTAAGGCAGGAGATTCTATCCTTATTAAATTATTAAAAGAGGATGAGGTATTGCAATTGGCAGCCGTAGCCACTGAATTTAAAAAGCAGAGCGAAGAATATTTATTGGTCAGTTTTCAGAATATTCATGCCGAGTTGGAAGCAAAAGAGATAGAATCGTGGCAAAACTTAATTCGTGTATTGACTCACGAAATTATGAATTCCATTACGCCCATTTCATCTTTAACAACTACTGTAAATCAAATGGTTTTTGATGATGATCCTGCTGGTTTAAAGATGAAGACTTTGGATAATGGAGAAATGGAAGATGTGAAATTAGCACTGGATACAATTGGAAAAAGAAGCGAAGGCTTATTAAATTTTGTAGAGATTTATCGAAATCTAACTCGAATTCCAAAACCAAATTTCAGGCATTTTCTTGTCGCTGATTTATTTCAAAATTTAGAACAACTTTTTGCTCTCCAATTGAAAGAAATTGGCATTAATTGTTCCTATAAAATTTTGCCCGATACTCTTCATCTTACCGCCGACTCAGATTTGATTGAGCAGGTGATGATCAATTTGTTTCTGAATGCCATTCAAGCCGTTCAACAATATCCCAAGCCGGAAATTAGATTAGTTGCACGTTTTAATAGAAACAATCATATTATTATCGAAATTGCCGACAATGGTATCGGTATAAAACCCGATTTGTTGGATAAAATATTTATGCCGTTTTTCACGTCTAAAAAAGATGGATCAGGCATCGGTCTTAGCCTTTCGAGGCAGATTATGCATATGCATAAAGGGAGCATTCATGTGAAGTCAATTACAAATAAAGGAAGTGTTTTTACACTTGTATTTTAATTAAAAATAAAAATGAAAAAATCAGCACAATTGGAATTTCCAATTAATCATTTGTGTGAAAAGCGATGGAGCCCAAGAGCTTTTGCAGAAAAGGCGATTGATAAAGATAAATTACAAAGTATTTTTGAAGCTGCCCGCTGGTCTGCCTCAGCTTATAACGCACAGCCTTGGCGCTTTATGGTAGGCTTTAAGGGAGATGAAGTCTTTGCTAAAATTTTAGATACTTTAGTGGAGTTTAATCAACTATGGGCAGGCAAGGCACCCGTATTAATTTTAAATTGTTATCAAATAAATTTTAGTCACAACAATAAACCTAACGCGGTAGCCAAATACGATCTAGGACAAGCAGTTGCCAATTATTCTTTGGAAGCAATGAATCAAAGTTTATATGTTCATCAAATGACTGGATTTGATGCTGTTAAGGCCAATAATTCTTTTGGTCTAGGACTGGAAATCACAGCATTTAGTGTTTCAGCCCTTGGGTATTTGGGAAATATTAATTTGTTACCAGACAATTTACAAAAACTGGAAAATTCAGAACGAAATCGCTTGAAGCAAAGCGATTTTCTTATGAATAATTTTAAATAGAAGAAATAAATTGCTATGAAAAATTTGAATTTAGTATTGATAATTGTTATTCTAATTGGATTTTCCGCTTGTGAGAATGGTCGGAAAGCAAGCAAACAGACAAAGCAAGCAAATCAACTTGTTGAAAATAAAGTAATAGTTCCTGTTTTTAACGGCGATTCTGCTTATGCTTTTGTAGCAGCCCAAACTACCTTTGGTCCTCGTGTTCCAAACTCAGCTGCGCACATTGCTTGTTCTAACTATTTGATAGATAAGTTAAAACAATTTTCTGATACGGTTATTGTACAGGAGTTTCAGTCAAGAGCTTATAATGGTATAATATTAAAGGGAAAGAATATTATAGGAAGTATCAATCTGGATAAGAAGAAGCGCATTATGTTGTCTTCTCATTGGGATTCGCGACCTTATGCTGATCACGATCCAGATGAAGCAAATTATAGAACTCCTATTGATGGTGCGAATGATGGAGCAAGTGGAGTAGGAGTATTGATTGAAATGGCCAGATTGATGCAAATACAAAAACCAGAAATTGGGGTTGACATTGTATTATTTGATTTGGAAGATTATGGCACTCCTGATTTTGAAACGCGAACGGCAGGTTCTGATGAAACCTGGGCTTTGGGTTCGCAATATTGGTCACTCAATCCTCATAAAATGGATTATTCTGCACAATATGGTATTTTGCTGGATATGGTAGGTGCTAAAGATGCTGTTTTTAGAATGGAATATTTTTCAAATCTTTATGCGCCTCAAATTGTGAAAAAAGTGTGGAAAATTGCTGCTAATGCAGGATATGGCGATTATTTTTTATTCGAAGATGGCTCATCCGTTTTGGATGATCACTATTTTGTAAATAAATATACTAATATTCCAACTATTGATATTATTCAACACAATCCAAATTCTTCGTCAGGGTTTTATGAGCACTGGCATACTTTAAAAGATAATTTGGATCATATTGATAAACAAACACTTAAAACAGTTGGGCAAGTGGTTGCTGAGGTGATTTATCGAGAGAAATGATTTTTTCATCATTCCCATTACCAACTTGTCAAAAGGTAAAATCTAAATTAATTTGGCCTTTTGAAATCTAGAATATAAGATTTAAGTATCAGTAAATTAATTACTTACAGATTTGATCATATAGAAAGACATGTCCTGCAACATCGTTCCATTTGATTTTTTTGCCTTCAAAAGCCTTTACCATTTCGGGGCAACTCTTAAAAAGCTCATTAAAGTTTTTCTTGTAGCTGCCTTTTTTTACCTTAACGGCTTTTTCCTCATTTTCTACAAATAAATATGATTTATCTGCCCCTCCCGTTAATTGAAAGCCACCAATATCAATACCTCCAGTTTTTTGTGCATTCGGATCTGCAAACACTTTTATTTTACTATCAAAACCTGGGTTTAATAATTGCATCAGTCGTAATTTTCCACGTTTATTGCTTCGCATAGCCGTTTCGAATACAAAAAAATCACGATTCACAATTTCTTCAAAATCGGTCCCAGTCATTTTTTTAATAGAAACAGTTGCATCAGCTATCATGCTTAGCTTTGCTAATTCGGAAGTTTTGATCATTAATCGTAAAATGTCTTCTGGTTTTAACTTCACTTTTTCGCCATTTTCCATTTTAATCGCTATTTTGTCCAAGTATCCATTGATAGAAACAGCGCTTACTAATCTTCCGCTTAATTCTTCACCTGAAGCTAAATTGGCAATAACAGGTTTATTCATCAATAAACTGATGTTTTCTTCATCTATGCCAGCAATAAACCCCTGACAAAAAGACGAAATACCAAGAAAAAGAAAAAATATAACAATACTATTTTTCATGTTATTTTGTTTTATTGTTCTAAACAAAAATAGCCAGAATTTAATCAGATAAGTTTTTTGTTGAAAACTAAGGTGAAAGGTTGATAAAATATTAGAAACTGTCTAAATTTCTATTACGGAATTTTCTATCTCGTAATGTTTAGTGTATTTTGGTGCTTTTGAGTTTTAGAGGCAAAGAAATTTAAGCCACAAAATCACTAATTCACAAAACCCCACAAAAAAAACAAAAGAAAATATCAAATAAATAATTTTTAGACAGTTTCTAATGATACACTTTATTAAAGAATACTTTTCATCGATTGTTTTGTGGTCATCTTAATCAATCTATATCAGATGCTCCTAATTTGCACTGGGAAATGTTGTACACTGAAAATTATTTTAACATCAATTCCATTAATTTAGTGGCTGCTAATTCTCCTTTTTGTTGTATTAGGTCTCTACTGGTATTATCTCCTAGTTCAAATGTAAGCGATTCTGCTCCAAATTCGTAGAATAAATAGCTGTTAGAACTAATTTCGGGACCATCCAATCCTCCCGGTCGAATATTGGGTTCGTAATTGGGGATTGAATTTGCCATCTCCTGAATCATTTCAGGAACAAGTCCTGGCATATTTCCTTTTAATTTTGGATTTATGGTATAGTAGATATCTTGAAATGTAGAATGAAAATCAACACCAAAATAGAATTTTCCACCTGAAGTAGCTACCTTATTCTTCATGAAATTTTGAATAATAACAACTTCTGGCTGATGAGGATTTTCCCAATCCCTGTTTAAATCAATTCCGCCTGAATTATGTCGCCAATGACCATTATCAACACCGTCAGGGTTTACTAACGGGATGACATATGCATTGTACTCTTTTCTAAAATTAACAGCAGTTTCATTATCGGAGGCCAGTGTTTCAACAAAAGATTTCATAGCCAGATAACCAGTAACTTCGGGTGGGTGTTGTCTCGATAAGACCATTATCATTTTTTGATCGTCGTTTTTCCCTATTTTAAGCATATTTATTGGCTTCCCTTCAAAGCTTTGCCCAATTTCTTCTATTGAAATATAGGATTTCGCTGCTAATTCATCTTCCCAATGGTAAATATGTTTTGAAGTGATAAGCTCCTGAGCTGAAATCCATAAGGTATCCGGACTAATAGAAAGACGCATTGTTACGAAAGAAGGAGATTCATCCATTGCAAGAAATGTGCTATCAACAAAATAGTTCGTAGAATCGAGATTATTCCAATTTTGTCCATCCAGACTAAGTTTAGGATAATAACGGTGCTTGACACCCTCTAAATAAGTCAGTTTTAAATAAATATTTTGATTTGTCTCAGACCAGATTTTAAAAGCGTACCATGGACTACCGTTGATAGGAGTATTCTCTGGTGTTATAAGTGCTGATAGCAATGTGTCGTTACTTAAAACAATACCATTTAATCGAGCCCCATCAAATTCGTTTGAACAATAAATTCCTTTGCCCAGATCGAATGTCTTTTTTAATTGCAGTTGAATAGGTTTAGTATAGGTACTTACCCTTTCTATGGGGTCTTGCCCTTTCCATTGCGTATCCTGCTTGCAAGACCAGATTGTAGAAATGATTAAAAACAGACCGAAAAGTATGGTATTAAATTGTTTCATGTGCTGATTTTTCAATGATTGATTTTTGTGAACATTGTAATTTATCTGTCAAAGATAGGGTTACTGACTAAAAACGCGCTTTAATATTTCAGAAACGCGAGCCATAGGATTTTTACGAATATTTTTTTCTTCATCGCCAATTTTTAAAAATAATCCATCAAGTGCCTTGGTGGTTAGATATTCTTCCAGTTTTACTTCTACAGGTTTAAATCCTGCAATTTGACCAACAAAAGTATTTGCCATTTCATTCCATTTGCCTGTTAATAAATTCCAGCTTTGACGTGTGGAAAAATTACCCACTAACTTTTTTTCCAGTGAGTTCGCTATTTTTGGCCTATAAAGTTCAAAAAGCTGATCATAGGTCGTTTTACGCAAATAATTAGTTGCTGCATGGTCGTCACCTTTTAAAATACCTATGGCATCAGTAATATTCATCGATCTTATGCTATTTACAAAGATTGGTTTGGCCTCTTTGGCCGCATCTTCAGCAGCTAGGTTAATGTTAAGCAATAGATTATCAAGCAATTGACTTCCGCCAGGAATTTTGTTAATATTGTTTATAATAATGTCTGCTTCAGGGGGCAAAAGAATCTTGACCAGATCGTCTTTGTAATATCCATCAGATATTGCAAGAATATTGGCAGAATTAGCGGTGCCAACAAGCAAAGCTTCTTTCAATCCATTAATTATTTCATTTTGAGATAATGGTTTTGAGGTGGCCATTGTTTGATCAGCAATTTGCTTTAATTCAGCGCATCCGCTTAAAACAAAAAGTAGACTTATGGATATGATTTTAAAGTATTTCATAATTACTTATGTTTTTAAAATTAAATTCTTTTGATAGATGAATACAGTGATTAAAATTAGCTATTCTTTATGTAGCAAATTGCAAATCGCTCAAATTTTTATAGATACCTTCAGGCAAGTGCAATAATTCTTCGTGTGTTCCTTGTTCAGCTATTTCACCATGCTTTACAACCACAATAGAATCGGCTTCTCGGATGGTTGATAATCGGTGCGCAATAACGATGGAAGTTCGTCCAATCATTAATTTTTCCAAAGCGTCCTGCACCCATTTTTCCGATTCGGAATCCAATGAGGATGTGGCTTCGTCTAAAATTAGAATTTTTGGATTTTTTAAAACAGCTCTCGCAATGGCAATTCTTTGTCGCTGTCCTCCAGATAATTGTGTTCCTCTTTCTCCTACAAGTGTGTTGAGCTTTTCCGGAAATCGGGTGATGAATTCCATCGCATTTGCTTTCTGAGCTGCATCTAAAATTTCCTCGTCGCTGGCTGTTGGTTTGCCATACGCTATATTTTCTTTTATAGTTCCTCCAAATAAAAATATATCCTGTGGTACGAGAGCAATCTGGCTACGTAAAACGGATAATGGAAAATCGTGACAATCTTTTTCATCGAAAAACAATTCGCCTTTATTTGGATAATGCAATAACAAGAGCAAGGAGGCCAGTGTGCTTTTTCCAGCTCCGCTCGAACCCACCAAAGCAATCAGTTTATTCGATTCTATTTCCAGGTTGATGCTCTTCAAAACCTCTTCATTGGGTCTTGAAGGATAAGAAAAGCGAAGGTTTTTTAATATAATGTTTCCTTTCAAACGGAATTCCTCATCAATTTTATCCACTTCTGTGATATCTTCTTCCTTTTCATCAAATATTTCGAAAAGATCCTCAGTAGCTCCAATAAATTTTTGAATATTGGTAAAAACGGTAGCCAAACCGCCAATATTTCCACCAACAAAAACGGAATAAATGACGAAAGAAAAGAGATCGCCTGAATCCAATTCTCCGGCGGTCATTAATCGGGAACCTTGCCATACAACTGCCGAAATAGCACCAAATAATCCAAGAATTATAAAAGAAGAAAATGCTCCGCGATATTTACCGCTTTTCATTCCGAGATTTGCAATTTCGATTGTTTTATTTTTGTATCGTGCAATCTCAATATGCTCATTTGTAAACGCTTTAACACTTTGAATTCCTTGCAGAGTTTCCTCCACAATTGTATTGGAATCTGCAACCTGAGTCTGCACATCTTTTGAGAATTTGCGAATAAATTTACCGAAAATTCTCGCCAAAATCATAGTGGGGGGAAGGATTACCAGCATAAACAAAGTAAGTTTTACAGAAGTAATTGCCAATAAAATTGTTCCGCCAATAATGATGATAATCTGCCGAATAAACTCAGCAAAAGTGGTAGTTAAAGTCTCTTGCAATAAAGTAACATCAGCTGAAATCCGACTGTTTAATTCGCCCACTCTTCTTTGTTCGAAGAATCGTAAGGGCAATTTAATCAGGTGATTATAG
The DNA here is from genome assembly GCA_964412145.1 of uncultured Draconibacterium sp. GTDB lineage: Bacteria > Bacteroidota > Bacteroidia > Bacteroidales > UBA12170 > UBA12170. The sequence goes on along the minus strand of CAYPOW010000059.1, from coordinate 1,524 downwards.
GTAGCCCGTCTTAATAGGGCAAGCGATTTTTCTGTCACATTCACAAACAATACGATTCTGAAATAGGAAAAAACCGATTGAATAACGAGTAAAATTCCAAGGAAAAGTGCTGTTTGATTTAATGTTTGTCCAAGAGAACCTGCGCTTCCAGAGTTTACCAAATCGCCTAATAACTTAGGGAATGCTAGATTTGCTAAGCTAGATCCTATCAGAAAAAACATTCCTGATAAATACTCTTTCCAATAGGGTTTGATATAGCCCCATAGCTTAAAAGCGTTTCTGATTCCTTCTTTGGTTATTTTCTTTTTTGGTTTTTTCTCCATATATTCTATTCCTTTTTTATCCGATTTGCTAAAAAAGCAAATTTAGATTTAAAACAATAAAGCTCACCAATGCGGCAAGCTTTACACTATTTTTTACAATAAGTTCACATTATTGAGCAGAAAGACGCATTAATTCAACAACCATTTTCAATGCTTTTTCCATATCCTCAACATAAATATGTTCATCTAAGGCATGTTCGTTTTTGGCACCAATACCAACAACTGCCATTTCTATTCCCATATTATTATAGATAGAGGCATCTGTAAAACCAGTCATAAAGGTGGCTTTTGCATCTATGCCTACCGTTTTAAGTGCTTTTTTCGACAAATCGACAGTGAAGGAGCTTTCTGGAATATCGACTGCTTTGCAGAGGTTGTTTACATCAATCTCCACTTGAGCGCCACAAGCCTCTACTTCGCGAGTGATTATGGTCATCATCTCATTGGCCAAGGCTTCCGCTTTCTCGTGATTTAAACTTCTGCATTCGGCTTTAAACACAACTTTATCAGGAACCCCATTACGAACGATTCCGCCTTCGATAATACCCACATTTGCAGTGGTATCGTGATCAATTCTTCCAACTTTTAAAGCTACAATAGCTTTTGAAGCAGCAACAATGGCATTAATTCCTTTTTCAGGTTCCATACCTGCATGCGCCGATTTTCCTTTAACCGTAACATCGAAAGTAAAATAAGAAGGTCCACCAATAATGATGGTTTCGAGCGTGTCATTATCTAATAAAAAACCTCTTTTAGCTGTAAGCAAAGAATAGTCCATATTTTTCACACCGAAAAGTCCTATTTCCTCTTCACGAGCAATAGCCACTTCGATAGGTGGACGAACCTCGGCTATCCTTAATGCCTCAAGCATTTCCGCAATACCGGCTTTATCATCTGCACCAAGAATGGTATCTCCCTTAGAGCGAATAACGCCATCAACTAATACGGGCTCAATGCCTACACCAGGTTTTACAGTATCGGCATGACAAGATAATAAAATAGGTTCTTTTCCTTCGCAGCCTTTGGCTGGCAATTTAGCGATTAGGTTACCATAGCTATCTTGAGTAGTTGTGGCACCTAATTTTTGGTATTCTTTTTCTAAATAATTGATAAAATTAGCTTCATTCCCTGATTCACTGTCAATTTGAACCATTTCCATAAACTGCTTAATCATTCTTTCAGACATAGGTCGATTTATTTT
>CAYPOW010000058.1:12624-15092 GCA_964412145.1 uncultured Draconibacterium sp. | reverse complement strand
ATTTTTTATAAAAATCTTAAACATAAAGGTTTTGAAACTTAAAATATTAATGTAATTTTGCACACCCAAAAACAAAGAAGAAATGAAAAAAGATATCCATCCAACTGATTATAGATATGTCGTATTCAAAGACATGTCCAATGAATATGCATTTTTAACTAAATCAACAGCAAAAACCAAAGAAACCATTGAGTGGGAAGATGGCAAAGAATATCCTTTGTTTAAACTTGAAATTTCCAATCAATCTCACCCATTTTATACTGGTAAAATGAAATTAGTGGATTCGGCAGGACGCGTTGATAAGTTTAGAAATAAATACAAGAAACATATAGAAGATAAGCAATAAATATTTTGCTTAATCGAAGTATTCTTAAAGCTCTGTCTCTTTTCTGATACAGGGCTTTTTGTGTTTTATATAATCGCATAGCAGCTAATAAGTTTTGAAAAAATTACTTTGATAAATCAGGGATATTTCGTAAACTTGTTTCCGATAAATATTTTTTTTAAACCAGATTAACGTAATAAAACAAGCCCATGAATTATATACTTTTCGACGATAACTCACGTAACACATTACTTCCATTAACGTTTATGAGGCCTGTAGCTGATATACGAATTGGAATTTTAACGATACGTGAAAAATGGGAATATCATCTGAAATCAAAAACTTCCACTCTCACTGAAAGCTATTTGAGCGAAAAGTATCCTATTATTCGTGGGGAGAAAAATATTCTTATAAACGGTTCTGTTGTTCCTTCACCGGAATTAGTTGAAAAAGTTTTGAGCCTTAAACCCAAAGAAACTTTGGTTGGTGAAGATTATATTATTGCAATGCGATTATCAGCTGATGAATTTGATAGGTTGGATGAGATAAATGCTACGCAAGAAATAAACACGGATATTAACCATTTTAAATTGAATTTTCCCTGGGAAATTTTCCAATATAATGGAGAATCGATTATCATGGATTTCATTCGCTTAACTCAAAATAGAACTTCAGAAGATATTAGCCCAACAAATAATATTCTGGGGCACGAAAATATTTTTATTGAAAAAGGAGCACGTGTAGAATTTGCTACTTTAAATGCTACTGATGGGCCAATTTACATTGGTAAGAATGCAGAAATAATGGAAAACACTGTTATTCGTGGTCCATTTGCTATGTGCGAAAATTCTACAGTAAAAGTTGGAGCTAAAATATATGGCCCTACTACCATTGGTCCATCATCAAAAGTTGCCGGAGAAATAAGTAATTCTGTAATTTTTGGATATAGCAATAAAGCACACGATGGTTTTCTTGGAAATTCAGTTATTGCTGAATGGTGCAATTTAGGTTCAGATACTAATACTTCTAACCTAAAAAATACTTACGAACCTGTTCGAGTTTGGAGTTATGCACAACAGTCTTTCGTGGATACAGGACTTACTTTTTGTGGCTTAATTATGGGTGACCATTCCAAATGCGGCATAAATACAATGTTTAATACAGGTTCTGTTGTTGGAATTAATTCTAACATTTTTGGCAGTGGCTATCAAAGGGTTTTTATTTCAAGTTTCAAATGGGGTGGACCTTCAGGGTTTAACCGATACGATTTAGAAAAAGCCATCAATGTTGCGAGAATAGTCTATGGTCGCCGTGGATTGGATTTTGATAATGTAAGCGAAAATCTTTTCCGTAGTGTTTTTGATATGACTGCCGGAACAAGTAATTATTAAAACTTAATTTAAAATTTATCTGGAATATGCCCTAATAGGGCATTTTTGGTATATGATTTGAAAGGTTAATCTGGCAATACAATGGGAAATTATCAAAGTTTCTCTATTTGCCTGATAGTCTGATGAATTGGATGATTTTAAATGATTCTGATTTATTAATTGTAATATTAATTTAGTAAATACTGACAAATTGTCTCAAATTATATGAATTTTAAAATGTCTAATTTTCTCGATTTTTCCGATCTTATAAGCAGCGAAAGTGAATTTATTCCTTTGTTAACAGAAGAAGACGAAGAACAAATGAATACCGAACAAATTCCTGATTCAATTCCTGTTCTGCCTTTAAGAAATACAGTTTTATTTCCTGGTGTAGTTGCTCCAATTACCGTTGGACGTGATAAATCTATTCAACTGATAAAAGATTCTTACAACAATGGGAATAAAACAATAGCGGTAGTCGCTCAGAAAGATGTAAAAATTGAAGAGCCTAATTTTGATGATTTACATAAAATTGGAACTCAGGCATATATTTTAAAGCTTCTCACAATGCCGGATGGTAGCACTACTGCAATTATTCAAGGCAAAAGACGCATCAAACTTCAAGAAATGATCAGCAGTGAACCTTATTTTGAAGCGACAATTTTACCCATTCTTGAAGACAAAAGTCATGTGAATGACGAGAATTTCAAAGCCTTGCTAGAATCCGTTAAAGATTTGTCTATTCAAATAATAAAACAATCACCAAATCTACC
>CAYPOW010000058.1:0-12524 GCA_964412145.1 uncultured Draconibacterium sp. | reverse complement strand
GAAATTGCTGATTTAGAGGATAAAGCGAAAAAGAAAAAATGGTCAAAGGAGGTTTCTGATACTTTCTATAAAGAGTTAAAGAAACTAAAACGCATGAACCATCAGGCAGCTGAGTTTTCCATTCAATTGAATTATTTGGAGACCTTTATTGAGTTGCCCTGGAATGAATATACTTTAGATAATTTGGATTTAGATCATGCCGAAAAGATTTTAGATCAGGATCATTATGGTATGGAGGAAATAAAAAGACGAATCCTGGAATATTTGGCTGTAATTCAATTAAAAGGCGATCTTAAATCACCAATCCTTTGTTTAGTGGGCCCTCCCGGTGTTGGAAAAACTTCCTTAGGAAAATCTATTGCACGTGCGCTTGGCCGAAAATACATTCGGATGTCATTGGGTGGATTGAGAGATGAATCAGAACTACGTGGTCATCGCAAAACATATATTGGTGCTTTACCAGGCCGTATTATTCAAAATCTTAAAAAAGCAGAATCGGCTAATCCTGTGTTTGTTTTAGATGAAATAGATAAGGTAAGCGGCAATAATATTAGCGGAGATCCTCAGGCTGCACTATTGGAAATACTTGATCCTGAACAAAATAGTAATTTCCATGATAATTATCTGGAAGTGGATTTTGATTTATCTAAAATAATGTTTGTGGCCACAGCCAACACCCTATCAACTATTCATCCAGCTTTGAGAGACCGTATGGAAATAATTGATATTAGTGGTTACTTGATTGAAGAGAAAATAGAAATCGCAAAAAAACATTTAATTCCCAAACAATTGTTTGAACATGGTGTTCAGAAAAAACAACTTACTTTTCCGAAAAAAACACTCGAAAAAATGATTGACGATTATACGCGTGAATCTGGTGTTCGTGGTCTTGAAAAGAAAATTGCTAAAGTCATTCGCAACAGGGTAAAATCGATTGTAACGAAAGCTGAGTACAATAAATCAATCAGTAATGATGATTTACTTGAAATTTTGGGTCGTCCACGTTTTCAGCGTGATAAGGATATAAACAATGATGTTGCAGGTGTGGTGACAGGACTTGCCTGGACTCAAGTTGGTGGAGAGATCTTATTCATCGAGTCGAGCTTAAGCAAAGGAAAGGGACAATTAAGTTTAACTGGTAATTTGGGTGATGTTATGAAGGAATCAGCTACTATTGCTTTTGAGTATTTGAAAGCACATGCTGATAGATTTAAAATTGACTCGGAATTGTTTCAGCAATACAATCCTCATATCCATATTCCGGAAGGTGCCACACCAAAAGATGGGCCATCAGCTGGTATTACGATGATAACCGCCTTGGTTTCTTTGTTCACTCAGCGCCGACTTAAAAATAAAATTGCAATGACAGGTGAAATTACTTTGCGTGGAAAAGTTCTGCCTGTAGGTGGAATTAAAGAAAAGATTTTAGCAGCCAAACGTGCCAAAGTAAAAGAAATATTGCTTTCTGAAGCCAATCGAAAAGATATTGAAGAAATAAACGAAAAGTATATTGAAGGGTTAAAATTTACCTATTTCGAGAATATGCTGGAGATGGTTGACTATGCTTTGTTAAAAGAGAAAGTGAAAAACCCACAAGATTTAACCATTGTAACAAAAGGTAAATGAAGAATATAAAGAAATATTATACTATTCCTGCAGATACTCAGGATGTATTTACAGCGCTTACAAATCCATTTACAATTGAACTTTGGACAGGGGAGAAGGCCATAATGAATGCGGATGAAGGATTTGAATTTAGTCTTTGGGATGGTGATATTGTTGGAAAGAATTTGACGATAAAGCCAAATGAACTGCTTATTCAACAATGGTATTTTGGAGAAGAAGATGAAGAAAATCCATCTGTTGTTACCATAAAACTATGGGATGTTAAAGGTAGTACATCCGTTGAGTTACTGCATACAAATATCCCTGACGAAGCTTTTGAAAATATTCTTGATGGTTGGGATAATGCCTATTTTGGAGCCATTGCCAAATTATTCGAAATATAAATCGCTTTTTTAAGCAAGGCGATTAAAATAAACCACCTTGCTGATAAATTTCCATTTGAACATCGTAGAAAGGAGTCGCCTGAATTTGTGTATTTCTATTTTTATTCTCAATAATACCGCTTTCGAAATTTACGCAAACTTGATCTCCATCGCTTAATTGCAAATCGTTTACGGATTGATAAGTCATAATTGGAAAAGCCGCATTGATAGCATTCCTTTCATAAATTGCACCAAATGATTCCGCAATAATAGCCTGAATACCAAGTGATTTAAAGCAATCAACAGCTTGTTGACGAGAACTTCCACTACCGAAATTTTTAGTAACAATTACAATATCACCTGGCTTTGCCTTCTTGGCAAAATCTTCATATCCTTTCAAATTATCAAAAGTATATTGTCCCATTTCTGCTAGATCAGTAATAGCTAAATATCGATTATGAAAAATCATATCGGTATCAATATTATCTTCTTTTATAAACCAAACTCGTCCTTCAATATGCGTAGGTTTATCAATTATTTGATCCTTTGAAAGTGCTTCTTCAATTCGATGTAATTTTTCTTCCGAATTAAATGTGAGCGGAATTTCTGGAATATTATATTCATCAGTGATATAACCAGCAATTGCTGAAGCAGCAGCAGAAGCAGGTGAAGACAAATAGACACTTCCTTTTCCTTGTTTTCCAGGGAAGTTTCTATTTCCGGTGCTTATTGTAATTTCTCCAGGTCCATTTTGACCAACTTGCCCGGCAGCACATCCTGCACAACCAGCATTTGAGATTAATGCACCAGCATCTTTAAAAATGGTAAATAAACCTTCATCCATTGATTGTCTCCAGACGTTATCTGTTGAAGGAACAATTTTTAGAACAACTCCAGGAGCTACTTTACGTCCTTTTAATACTTTGGCTACCTCGCGCATATCTTCCATTCGTCCATTGGTACAACTGCCAACAAATGCAGAATCAATTTTTATTTTAGCATGTATTGGGATGGCTATGGTATCGTGCGGAGCACCGGGACGTGAAACCATCGGAACAAATATTGATGCATCTAATTCAATGGCCTGGGCATAATGCGCATTTTCATCAGCAGCAATTTTTTCTAATTTTTTTCCACATGCTTTTTCAGCAAAGGCCATAATCTTATCGTTGGGAGGGAAAAGCAAAATAATTACGCCCATTTCTGTTCCCATGCTGGCGATTGTAATTCGATCTGAAAGGCTCAGATTATCGACAAGCTCTCCATATAACTCAACAGAATAGCCCAATAGAGTATTGGCGCCAAATTTATTTAATAGATTTAAAACGATGTCTTTTGCCGATACGCCTTTTGGTGCTTGTCCATTGATAATCAATTTAATAGACTCGGGAACTTTAAACCATACTTTACCACTATTAAAAGCAGCGGCTATATCCTGATCGCCCATTCCCTGACCAAAAGCACCAATTGCTCCCAAAATATTGGCATGCGAATCCGTAGTAACAGCAGTTGAACCTGGAACCACTAATCCAAGGTTAATCATCGTGTGGGTTCCAATTCCATTATCGATATCAAAAACTTTAATGCCATTGTTTCTGGCCCAAACACGTACAACTTGTTGATTTACAGCGTATTTTTGATCGGACCCAGTTGGATTCGTATCAAAAGTGAAAAAGGTTTTGGAAGCATCGTCTATACTTAATTCTTTTTCAATCATTGTTTTAACTACATTCGGACCGCCAAAATCGCGGGCTGCACGAGCATCAATTTCAATATCAACAATATCTCCAGGTTTGACTGAATCGTATTTCGAATGATTTGCAATTATCTTTTCAATTAAATTCATTGTTTTATTCTGTTATTTAAATCGTGAATGATTTGATAGGTATTTCATTTTTTTAAACCCATTTACCCATAAATAAATAAGGTAAGGAATAAAAAGAAGCAATAATATGTAATTTTCTGACATTAGGATGAAATCGTAAAATCCATGAAAAAGTATCGGCATAAGCAATGCCAAAATCAGATATTTTCTTTTTGAATTAGAAAGAGATTTTCCAAAATAAAATCCCATAACTACTCCAAATAAAGCATGTCCGGGAACTGCAGTAATGGCGCGAATCAATCCGGTTGTATATCCATATTGAAAAACATATAAAACGTTTTCAACAGCAGCAAAGCCTAAAGAAACAAATACGGCATATACAATACCATCAAATTGTTCGTTGAAATGAATATTTTTCCGAATTATTAAAAATAGCGCTAAATATTTGAATAGTTCTTCAGTAAAACCTGCCACTGCAAACGATTGAAAAGCAGCAAGTTGTAATCCCTGGCAGTTTGAGCAAAATGATGATATTAAGTTCTCAAAAAAAAGTATAGGAATAGTAATCAAAGCACCTGCCAGAATTGTTTTAAGCAATAAACTCCAAGGTTCCTTTTCATATTTATCACGGATATAAACATAAATGAGAATAATAAAAATAGGCGCTAATGCCACTACCCATAAATCCATAATAATTTATTTATTGTTTAAAATGAGTTTATTAAGCCTAAAATATAATAAAACCCTTTGTTTTTATTTAGTAATGATTAGTCTATCTTTAAACGGAAGGAAAGTCATAAAATCGGCATGATGCACTACATACGCTTCTGTAGTCCGTTTTACCATATTTCCTTCACCTGCATGAGTAGCAATTATATGACAAACTTCTGCAGGAACACCAACTTGCTCAGCAATTGAGACTCCTGAAAAGGGATGACGAAGGTATTTTCCATAATTCCCTTGCACGGCATTTCCTTTGTCATCTAATTCGTACTCAAGTAATTTCCCAACGTCAGCCAAAATGGCTCCTGAAATTAAAACGTCCATATCAACAGTAAGTTCACCGTGATACATATCGTTTATTTTTTGTCCGGCGTCTCTAGCAATGTGAACCACAGAACGTTTGTGATCCATAAAAGTAACTTTTAAATCAGGTCCACAAAGCAAAGTAAATGGGATGCGATTTAAATCTTCAGGCGTTAAAACACTTTTTTCAAGTGCTAATTCCCAGGTTTTTGCTATTTTATTACGCAAATCCTCATTTTTGATCCAATTTAATTCTGGCCAGAGCTCGTATACTTCTTTTGTCATTTTTTTAATTTTATTTTTTATCCAAAATGAATATTTAATGTAATCTACACTCTTATTTTTTCAAAAATTAATATCTTGCCACTAAAACACCAAAACACAAAATTTCACTAAAAACTAAATCAAAACATTTATTTAGAGGATTTCAGTGCTTCTGCGCTTTGGTGGCATTTTTAAGAATTATTTCTGATAAGATTCAAACTTAACCCATTTTAGCAATAATAGCATCAGCCATTTCCGGAGTAGAAGCCGCACCTTTTTTAACAACATCAGGTCGTCCAGTCATTTTCATCATATCGTAAGTTCTCACTTTACCTTCAGAAATAACGGTAGCAACAGCAGCTCTAATTTTATTTGCAATTATCTGCTCATCAATATAATCCAGCATCATACAGGCCGATTCTATCATGGCAATTGGATTCACAATTGAAGTCTTATATTCGGCATATTTGGGAGCGGAACCATGAGTAGGTTCAAACACACCAATACCTGAATCAGGATTCATTTGTGCCGAAGCAGCAAATCCTAATCCACCAATCAAACCGGCAAAACCATCAGAAACTATATCGCCAAACATATTTCCGGCCACAATAACTCCATAATTTTCTGGGTTTTTTGTCAGCCACATCATTTGAGCATCAATATTTGTATTCCACAATTCGATATTTGGATAATCTGCTTTTTGAATTTCCATTGCCATTTTATACATCATTCCTGAAGTTTCACGAATAACATTGGGTTTTTCACATAAAGTAACCGAAGGGTAATTGTATTTTTTGGCGTGTTCAAATGCAGCGCGCAAAATACGTTCTGTAGCTTTTTTAGTAAAAATACGAGTAGAAATGGAGATTTCTGCTTTTGGTGTTTTTCCAAAATTTTTCACGAAGCGTGGATGTGTCATCATTGCATCATACACTTGTTGTGAAGGGTCAGACCATTCCACGCCACCATACAAACCTTCTGTATTTTGACGGAAAATAGCAGCATCAACTGGGGGCTCTTCAATTTCGCCATTTGCACCACGGCGAATAAAATTCAATGGATTTCCTAAATATGATTTGGTTGGACGAAGACATATATCGAGATTAAAATGCTGGCGTAAACCAACAATCGGACTCGAATATACCAGGTTTTTTGTTTTTAATTCAGGAGTCAACTCATCAAAAGCAGCATCCTTGGGTTTGGATGTTATGGCACCAAAAAGTGCTATTTTATGCTCTGCAATCAAATCAATAGTGCGCTGTGGTAATGGATTTCCTTCTTTAATCCAGAATTCCCATCCAATATCGCCTTCAATATAATCAGCTTTGAATCCTGCAGCTGTTAAAACGCGTAGTGTTTCATCTAAAACAACCCGTCCGATTCCATCGCCGGGCATAGTAACTATTGTTCTTTTTTCCATTCTTAAAATTATTGTTTTTGAATTAACAAAAGTAGATAGTATATTCGGTTTTGCCAATAGAAATCGTAAAATTCGCATGCTTTTTCAGGGTTGTATTCCGTTATTAATTTCTCAGTAAATTGGTCTATAGTTTGTCTTTTGTTGACTCAAGTAAAGGATTATCTGCTTTATTTTATACTTTTGCATATATTAATCTTACTGGAAATTACTATTGAAGAAATATTTAAATCATAAGCTTTTTAAAACTATTTCAACTGTTGTTGATAAATTAGGTGTAGATGCATATGTTGTTGGAGGTTTTGTACGCGATACTTTTCTTAAACGACCATCTGCAGATATCGATATTGTTGTAATTGGGAGTGGGATAGAAGTTGCCAATTTGGTTGCCAAAGAATTGAATGATTCAATAAAAGTGAAAGTTTTTAAGAATTTCGGTACGGCTATGTTTCATTTTCGAGATGAAAAAGATTGGGAAGTGGAATTTGTTGGTGCTAGAAAAGAATCCTACAGATTGAATTCAAGAAAACCAATTGTAGAAAATGGAAGTCTGGAAGATGATCAAAGAAGGCGTGATTTTACGATTAATGCATTAGCATTTAGTTTGAATAGAAAGGATTACGGCCAACTTTTAGATCCCTTTAATGGAATATCCGATTTAGAATCTCAAATCATTAAAACGCCGCTCGATCCTGATATCACCTATTCGGATGACCCCTTGCGCATGATGCGAGCTATTCGTTTTGCTACGCAGCTCAATTTCTCGATTGAAGAAAAATCCTTTGAAGCTATCAATAGGAATGCCAAGCGGATAAAAATTGTTTCGCAGGAAAGAATTCTTGACGAATTGAATAAAATTATGCTTAGCCCAAAGCCATCCATTGGTTTTGATTTACTTGAAAAATCGGGTTTGCTTACTTATATATTTCCACAACTTCTTGAATTAAAAGGTGTTGATATCCGAAATGGAATTGGTCACAAAGATAATTTTTATCATACACTCGAAGTTTTAGATAATCTTGCAGATCATTCCAACGATTTATGGTTGCGGTGGGCAGCACTTCTACACGATATTGCTAAACCTGCTACCAAACGTTTTTTTGAAGGTCAGGGCTGGACTTTTCACGGACACGAATTTAAAGGAGCTAAAATGATACCCAAAATATTTAGTTCGCTAAAGTTGCCAATGAACGAAAAAATGCGTTTTGTTCAGAAAATGGTTCTGTTACATTTGCGTCCCATCGTTTTATCGAAAGAAATTGTTACAGATAGTGCAATTCGTCGCTTGCTTTTTGATGCCGGTGACGATATTGATGATTTAATGACTTTATGCGAAGCTGATATCACTTCCAAAAACGAATTAAAAGTAAAGCGTTTTTTAGCCAATTTTAAATTGGTTAGACAAAAACTTATCGAGATTGAAGAAAAAGACAGTATTCGCAACTGGCAACCACCCATTAGCGGAGAGCTAATTATGGAAACTTTTGCGATACCCCCAAGCCGACAAGTAGGAATTATTAAAGACGCTATTCGAAATGAAATTCTCGATGGAGAATTAAATAATAATTATGCAGATGCTTTCGATTTTATGCTTGAGAAGGGAGCGGAGTTAGGGCTAAAATCTGTTAATAAATAATTTATATTACTGTAATACAGGTCTATATGATTTTCTTAGTTTCTTAATTTTCCAATAGCTTTTAAATTTTTTTAATCAACTGTTTCCTTTAATAAACCTTAAATTAAAGGGCTTCCCTAATATTTTTTGTACATTTGAGCAATAATTAAAAACCATAATTTATGTTTAAAGCACATGTATATACTGACCGCAGAAAAAATGTTAAAAGTCAGATCGATTCAGGAATCTTGTTAATTTTAGGTAATCAGGAAGCCTCTTATAATTATCCTGCAAATACTTACCATTTTCGTCAGGACAGCAATTTCTTGTATTTTTTCGGCCTAGACTTGTACAACTTAGTCGGCGTAATGGATATCGATAGCGATAAAGATTATATTTTCGGAAACGATGTGGATATTGAGGATATTATATGGATGGGTCCTCAACCTAGTATTGCCGATCAAGCAAAGCAAGCAGGAGTGAAGAACACTGCAAACTTGTCGGCCTTAGCTTCTTTTATTGCAGATGCTCAAAAACAAGGAAGGAAAATTCATATTCAACCAACTTATCGTGGAGAACAAGTAATACAATTAGCTGATTTACTGAATATATCGCATAAAGATGTGAAAAATTATGTATCTGTAGATTTGATAAAAGCAATTGTGGCTCTTCGAGAAATTAAAGACAAGTATGAAATAGCCGAAATAGAAAAAGCTGTTGATATTGCCTATGATATGCATACAACCTCCATGCGAATGGCATATCCGGGGCGCATTGAACGCGAAATTGCAGGAACTATCGAAGGTATTAGTTTAGCTCAGGGTGGTCCAGTTTCTTTTCCAATCATTTTAAGCATTCATGGTGAAACTCTTCATAATCATGCACACGGAAATATTTTGGAACTTGGGCGGATGATGGTGACAGATGCTGGAGCGGAAACTATTATGCATTATTCAAGCGATATTACTCGAACTGTGCCCGTTGGTGGTAAATTTAATGAACGTCAGAAAGGAATTTATCAAGCTGTATTAGATGCCAATATGAAAGCGATAGAAGCAATTAAGCCTGGAGTTAAATACCGTGATATTCATTTCTTAGCTGCACGAGTGTTAGTTGATGGCCTCAAAAAAGTCGGTCTTATGAAAGGCGATACTGATGCTGCAGTTGAAGCTGAAGCTCATACTTTGTTTATGCCTCACGGATTAGGTCATCAAATGGGATTTGATGTTCATGATATGGAAGGTTTGGGCGAAAATTATGTTGGATACGATGAAGACACAAAACGTGCATCAACATTTGGTACTGCCTATTTAAGAATGGGTAAGGCTTTAAAACCTGGAATTGTTCTAACTGTTGAACCAGGATGTTATTTTATTCCTGCTTTAATCGACGAATGGAAATCTGAAAATAAGCATCATGAGTTTATTAATTATGATCTTTTGGAAACCTATAAGGATTTTGGAGGAATTCGGATTGAAGATGATATTTTGGTCACGGAATCAGGACAGCGCGTACTTGGAAAACCAATACCAAAAACAATAGCGGAAATCGAAGCCACTATGGCCAACAAACTTTAAAAACATAGGCTCGATTTTATCGGGCCTTTTTTATCGAAATATGGGAGCATCAGAATATGTAAATAATGTACAGGGTGAACTTGAGATCAACCGATATTATCTTTTTGAATTGGTTAAAACAACGGTAATGCCCGATGGAATTGAATATTTTGTTTTAGAGGACATATACAATAACAGGCATTTGATGGAAAAAGAACCCTATAAAAATTATGGGTTTAATTTAGGTGAAAAGGTTGAAATTCGCATTGATAAAGTAAACTGTAAAGGGAAAGTGTTTTTTGAACCGAAGCATCCTAGGCATAGCCTGGGTTCTACAGTAGAAGCTAAGTTTATTAAACATGGGAAGCAATTGGATAAATTCAAAGAGGAAATTCATGTGCTAATTGTAAAAGATCCTGAAGGTGATATTTCTTATGTTATGCCAACGAATGATAGTCAGAGAAAACCAGATTTTAAACCCGTTAGTCTTAAGTGCGAAGTATATAAAATTAGTAAGGGCAAACTTGTTTTGCGACAAATTGGATAAGTAGTTGTGGATAAGCAAATCTTAAAATATAAAACCTATATTCAAAATATAGAAGGTGAAGAACATGCGCTTCTTATAGAAAAAGCGTGGAATTTATTTAAAGCTCAGCAAGAAGTTGATACTGACCTAAATAATTATGTATTAGGTGTTTTAGATGTTTTAGCCAATGAATTAAATACTTTTTCATCCAGCCTTGTGAGTGCCGTTTTTGCTTGCGGCTTGAAGCAATTACCTTCTAAAAAATTTATTACTGATGATTTTGACGAATCTATTTGGCAGATAATTGAAGGCAGTTTTAATATAAAAAACCTAAATACAGAAAAGGCAATCACTCAGCCTGATTATCATCGTCAGTTAATCCTTTCTGTTTCAAACGATATGCGTGCTGTTCTCATTCAATTGGCCGCACACGTTTATAAGCTTAGGCATGTTGATCAGCACAAAGATGAAAATAATAAGAATCAGCTAATTAATTTAATAGAAGCAGTTTATATTCCAATTTCTCATCGTTTGGGCTTTTATAAACTGAAATCCGAACTCGAAGATATTGTTCTTCAGCATCGTGAACCTGGGTATTATTTTAGTATCAAAAAAAAGCTTATTGAGAGTGAAAAAGAACGTAAAAAGATTGTAAAAGAATTTTTAAATCCAGTAATAGAAGAACTGGATAAACATAAATTAAAGTATCAGGTAAAAAGTCGCGTAAAGTCGATGAATTCCATTTATATAAAAATGAAAAAACAAGGGATTCCCCTTGAACAAGTTTACGATTTATGGGCTATTCGTATCATTTTACAAAGTGATGCTAAAATGGAAAAGGCAGATTGCTGGCACGCATATTCTGTCGTGACAAATATCTACAAACCAGATTTAAGTCGACTACGTGATTGGATAACAATACCAAAAAATTCGGGTTACGAATCACTGCATGCAACTGTTCAGGCTAAAGACAAGCGTTTTGTTGAAGTGCAAATACGTACTTCGAGAATGGATGATGAAGCTGAAAATGGAATGGCTGCTCACTGGAAATACAAAGGAGGCAAAGAAGGAGAGGGAATAGATCATTGGCTAAGCCTGATCAGAAAAGCGATACAAAATGATGGCGTGTTGAGTAGTGCTTTTGATTTGAAAAAGGCCAATTCATATTCCAACGAAACTTTTGTTTTTACTCCTCAGGGCGATTTGAAAAAACTTAATTCAGGAGCTACGATACTCGATTTCGCCTATAATATTCACAGCGATATTGGTTCTCATTGTACCAACGCATTGGTAAACGGAAAAATTGTTCCTATTAAGCAGGTTTTGAAGAATGGCGATCAGGTGCAAATAATCACTTCTAAAAATCAAAAACCCAGCATTGATTGGCTGAAAATTGTTGTTTCTAACCGAACAAAAATAAAAATCCGAAAAGCGCTGGATGATGATCGAACACAAGAAATAAAACGGGGTAAAGAAATTCTTGAACGACGATTTAAGAATTGGAAAATGGAATTGAGTCAAATAGTAATTGATAAACTAGTTGAGCACTATAAATTTAAGCAAATTCACGATTTATATTTAAATGTTTCACTGGAGAAAATTGATCCACTCGATTTAAAGAAAATACTATTACAAGAAAACAAAACAGAGCAAAAAGGAGATAGTCCTTCAAAAGAAAATGATGAAATAGCTGAGGGATTATTGGAAAGTAAATTAGATAAATCGAGTAAAGATATTCTGACGGTTGACCAGCTTGATTATATTAATTACAAATTTGCACGCTGTTGCAATCCTATTCCCGGAGATAGAATATTTGGATTTGTAACTGTAAGCAAAGGGATTACAATTCATAGAAATAGCTGTAAAAATGCTTCTAATATGAAAAGTCGTTTCTTTTATCGTATTATTCCTGCACAATGGAAAGCGCAAAAGCAACAACTTGATTTTAAAACAACATTGATTATTAATGGGAATGATACTGTTGGCTTACTAAATAATATTACTCAAGTCATCTCAAATGATTTGAGAATAAACATAATGAGTTCGAGTTTTCAGTCGGAAGGCGGAAGATTTAAAGGTCAGATCAAAGTTTTTGTTCACAATGTTGAACATCTTGAATTACTGATCGAAAAATTGAATAAAATTAAAGGCGTCGAACAGGTTTATCGAAAAGATTAATGAGATTATTAGCAAATAAATCCAGTCGAATAATTTCAACTGGATTTACTACGTCGCATAAAACTACAATTCAGTTGCTTGCATCAATCTATAAACCGGATAAGGAAAATAGTAACTTCCCCATTGTGG
>CAYPOW010000057.1:8141-15171 GCA_964412145.1 uncultured Draconibacterium sp. | reverse complement strand
AACTGATTTGCCTTTAATGTCGTACACATTTATGTTTGCTTTCTCAATAATATTATTAAAAGAAACAACTAAAGTGAAAATACCTAAATTGGGATTGGGGAAGATTTCAAGTTGAGAATCGCCATTATTATTTAGATTTTCTACTTGAGTACTAATGAAATTGCAGTTGTTCGGTAATGCCAATTTCACTATAGTTTGGCTACTTAAGTAGTTTGCCCATAAACAAAACATCATCAAAATCATTAACTTTTTCATAATTTTAGTTTTTAATAAATTGGATTTATATCTGTGTTTTATACACAAATATTTCATAAAGCTTATTAAATAAGCCCCCTTTAATTTAACGAAAACTAATCTCTCTCTGGTAGTAACTGTAAAACAGTTGTTTCACGATTCAAATGTATTAAATTTTCATAATAAAAACAAGTAGTCGGATTGTTAATTTAGAGGCGACATAAAAGGATAATGAGCTATGAATTAATTAAGTGCTTGTCTTTTTCCCTCTGGTATTTAATGATAGAAGATTGTCACTCCGACAAAATAAAAACCGTAATTAACTGATAGACAGTGATTACGGTTTTTTATTAAAAATTTATCCTTTTCCAGTTCTACATTTCAATATCTTATCTACACAACTATTGCTTATTCAAAGGCACTTATAATTATCACCACGCATTTATAGATAACAACTATAGATATAATGCCAACTATAAATATTGCACCCCATTGGATAGGTCTTTTGATTTCTTTTCTTTCGTTGGTTTTAAACAATCTCATTATGATTCCCCAATAGTATTTGTATAACAATTATTTACAAGCCAAATATATAAATATAATTAGAATGCGTTGGCCTTTCCGGGTTTTAAAATGAAATATGCAAATTCTGTGCTTAAAGCACATTTTTTCGTTAACTTCGTAACAAATATATTTTTTAAGCATCTCATAATTACCTAATCTTTAAAATGCAAAAAATACCTAAATACATAAGTTTTCGCATTTTTATTTCATCAGCTTTGCTTTACTTTTTTCTGGTTATACCCTTTGCAGGTTTTATGTGGGTGCAAAAAATGCCTGATTTATTAAGATTAGATCCGGGATTTCAATTATCTAATACTGATAGTTTGCCAAACAATCAAAATGTCCAATCACAAACTCCGTTGCCTAAAAAGAAACAAGAATACGATACAAATGATGTTTTAATTCCAAATTTTCTTGAAAATTCTAATTTAAATCCATCAAATGAGGAAAATTCACAAAGCACAAATTATATGGGCAATAGTTTCGACTATCTGATTAATGCTTTTTTAGTTAGTCTGGCTATTCTTGGACTCTTTAGTTCTCCTTTTAAACGCTTTTTCCGCAAACGAAGAAAACAGCTTTTTATAACTCCAAAGCTTGAAAATCATTGCAGAAAATGGCTTTTAAAAACCCATGTGATTCATACCATTTTATTTGCCATACCACTTCTGATTAGTCTTTCATATACAGCTTTTGTTCTCTACCAGAATGATGCAGATAATGATCTGAAAATAAGACTACTACAAGATTATTTTTATGTCAGTTTACTTTCAGCATTTCTCACAATTCTTTTTGTTTATTATTGGTCAAAACACCGCGTACACCTCTTCTATTTAGAGGTTCTTTATACCGATATTGAATTGCGTAAGCGCATTTTCAAAAAAAGCGTTGGAAAAATAAGAGACCGCCTTTGGATATCAAGCGGAATGACAACTCTTTTGCCTTTAAGCATCGTTATTTTCTATATTGTTTTGAGCATAACAAGTTTTAAAGACTTAGGCATAGAAAATATCACGCCTGATATACGCACGATTTTATATGGTTCCTTTGCGGAATTAAATGAAAGCATTTCACTCGGCAGCACCATTTATATCAATTCAATTAATGCATATATGATGCTGGCAGGTATTGGTACCAGCATTTTTGTTTCTCTAATTTATATTTTTGTTTTTGTTCGATGGACAACACTTGATATAGTGCATCCTGTTAAAGAGTTACTCTACAATATTCATAAAACGGGCGAAGGTGGTGGCGATGCCAATTTTAGCATCGTAAGAACAAACGATGAAATTGGAGAATTAAGTGAGGGATTTAACATAATGGCGCAACGGATAAAAGACCATATCGACAATATAAACGAGCTTAGCATTTCATACTTCCGTTTTGTTCCAAAGCAATTTCTTGAGTTTTTGGGAAAAAAGAATATTACAGATATTAAATTAGGCGATCAAGTACAGCGAGAAATGACTGTGATGTTTTCAGATATTAGATCATTCACCGAAATTTCTGAGAACTTTACGCCTAAAGAAAATTTCGATTTTATTAATCATTATTTAGGCTATATGGAGCCCGTTGTAATGCGCAATAATGGATTTATCGATAAATATATCGGCGACTCAATTATGGCTCTCTACAGTCTATCTGTTAACGACGCCATCAATGCCGCAATTGAGATGAGGTCGAAATTGCAAGAATTTAATGCTGATTTAGCAATGGATGGCAAAAGCCCTATTGATAGCGGAATTGGAATTCATACAGGCGATCTTATGCTTGGTATTGTTGGAGGAAGGAGTCGTATTGAAGGAACAGTTATTTCGGACCATGTAAATCTTAGTTCCCGATTAGAAGGCTTATCGAAACTGTATGGTGCACCCATTATCATCAGCCAGGACAGTTTAATAAAAATTGAAAATCCGTTGCAATACAATTTTCGCTTTCTTGATATTGTAAAAGTAAAAGGAAGAAAATCATCTGTTAATATCTTCGAAATTTTAGATGGCGAAAAAACCAATCAGCGAAAGCTTAAAATAGAAACAAAAGAACGGTTTAATAAAGCTATTGAATTGTACCGCAATAAGTTATTCAGTGAGGCAATGATTAATTTTACGGAGCTCCATAAAATAAACCCATTAGATAAAGCACTGACAGTATATCAGGAAAGATGTGAGAAAAATATAAAATTTGGAATTCCGGAAGATTGGGACGGTGTTGAAATTCTTCAATTCAAATAAAGGGGCTCTGGAAAATTTCAAAGTCGTACGCTTATCCTTCATTTCCTTACGCTTGATAAACAAACCCAAACGTTCATCCATTTTACAGTTTAATCTCAATTAAACATATTAAATTTCGGCAATAATTGAATTAAAACAATTGGTATGTTGATCGATATTCTAATTTTAAGTTATGTTATCCTAATGGCATTTTTGCTTCACAAATCCGAAACCTTGCCTCAATTTAGTTTAAAAAATGTTCTAATAGGCTTGTTTTTAAGTCCTGTTGCCGGATTTATTAGCTATTACTATTATCAACGCCTTTGTAGTTAACCTGTTTTGCAATTATTATTCAATTCAGAATTTTTGTAAGCAGATATCACGCTATTCGTCTAATGGCAGGATACCAAAAATTGTTCAAAGTCCCAATTTAAGGAGGATCAGGTTCGATTCCTGAATAGCGTATTAAGTTTTATTTGCTATTCTTCTTTTCATTCATCGTTTGTTGAATTTTTGAAGCCACCAAATCGATAGCTACCAAATTTTTCCCGCCTTGAGGAACAATAATATCTGCAAATCGCTTACTTGGCTCTATAAACATTTGATGCATAGGCTTTACCCAAGTACTATAATGTTCCAGTGTTTTATTGTAAGCCCGCCCACGCTCTTCCAAATCACGTCTAATAATACGCATCAATCTATCGTCTGGCTCTGCATCAACAAAGATTTTGATATCCATTTTATCGCGCAATCTTTTATTTGTCAAGACCAATATCCCTTCAATAATCACTACTTCCTGAGCAACAACATTAACAGTCTCCTTTGCTCTTGAACAAGTTAAATAAGAATAGATAGGCATTTCAATGGCTTCACCCAACTTCAACTCATCAACCTGTTTATTCAAAAAGGAAAATTCAATAGAGGATGGATGATCAAAATTAATTTTTGCACGTTCTTCCGCGTTTAAATTGCCATTATCTTTATAATAAGCATCTTGTGGAATAATAGTTACTGAATTTTTTGGTAGTAAATTAATGATTTTTTTTACTACCGTTGTTTTGCCCGAACCCGATCCCCCGGCTATACCAATAATTAACATAATTCTAAATTTAAGCGAAAATAAAGTTTTTATATTTACGAACAATTAGTAAAGACTAAGTTTATTGTTTTTTTTTCATATTTAATTAGCTGAATATAATTATTTTTGCAATCGAAAAAGAAATATCAATTAACCAATTTGAGTTAATCTTAAAAAATAATGATGACATTTAAAGAGCAAAAAGCAAAATTTAAATCCTTAACAGGTCTTTTTATTTTAGGAATACTATTTAGCAGTAACCTGTTTGCCCAAGTATATACTCCGGTTTTGTGGCAGATGAGCAGCAAACAAATTAACGACACCGAGGTGGAATTAATTTTTAAAGCAAGCATTGAAGAACATTGGCATTTGTATTCGCAAGATATTCCAATGGCACCTCCTGCCACAACTTTTAATTTTGATGTTAATGCTGATTTTGAGCGAGTTGGAGAAGTAACTGAAACCGAATCTATTTCAGAATACGATCCGAATTTTGAAATGATATTAAAATATTTTTCAAATGAAGCCACTTTTACACAAAAAATCAAACTCCTTACTTCTGACAGAATAGAAATAAAAGGCTTTATCAATTTTATGAGTTGCGACGATACACAGTGCCTCCCTCCAGATGATAAAGAATTCAGTTTTGTTTTTAACGAAGCTGAAAATGCAATAAGTAATTTGGATCCAGTTGATGTCGATAATTCAACAACAGAGAACAGTGAAAAGAAAACTTTAATTGGCTTTTTCTTTTTAGCCTTTCTTTTTGGTTTAGCAGCAATTTTAACACCCTGCGTATTTCCAATGATTCCAATGACTGTATCATTTTTTATGAAAGACAGCGAAAACAAAACCAGAGGACGAGTGAACGCTACAGTTTATGGTTTATCCATTATTGCCATCTATGTTTTTATTGGATCCGTATTGGCGGTAGTTGCAGGTCCAGGAATTGCTAATTGGCTGAGTACACATTGGTTACCTAACCTTATGTTCTTCTTTATTTTTATGATTTTTGCCGCATCCTTTTTTGGAATGTTCGAAATAGTAATGCCTCATTGGTTGGTAAATAAATCAACAGCAAACGAAGACCGTGGTGGAATTATTGGTTCTGTTTTTATGGCATTTACACTTGTTTTAGTTTCATTTTCTTGCACGGGACCTATTGTAGGAACAATACTGGTTGAATCGGCAGGAGGCCAAATTCTAAAACCAATTATAGGCATGTTAGGTTTTTCATTGGCTTTTGCTTTGCCTTTTACACTATTTGCTTTCTTCCCACAGTGGTTAAATAAATTACCAAAATCAGGTGGATGGTTAAATTCAGTGAAAGTTGTTTTAGGTTTCTTAGAACTCGCATTGGGATTAAAATTTTTAAGTATTGCAGATCAAACCTACCATTGGGGTTTGCTCGATCGTGAAATTTATTTAGCCTTGTGGATTGTCATTTTCGCCTTAATGGGAATCTATCTCTTAGGAAAAATAAAATTCGCTCACGACGACGATGTTCCTTTTGTAAGCGTTCCTCGTCTGATGCTTTCGATAGCTACTTTTGCTTTTGTAGTTTATATGATACCAGGTCTTTGGGGTGCCCCTTTAAAAGCATTATCAGGATATATTCCACCCATGCATACACAAGATTTCGATATCAATAAATCGATAAGAGACAATATAAAAACAGCAAGTTTTTCAACTACTGCAAACAATCAAGAAGATTTATGCGAATCACCAAAATACCATAATTTTCTTCACTTACCTCACGGATTAGACGGTTATTTTGACTATGAGCAAGCTTTAGCATGTGCTAAAGAACAAAACAAGCCTCTTTTTATTGATTTTACTGGGCACGGTTGTGTTAATTGTAGAGAAATGGAAGCCAATGTTTGGGCCGATCCACAGGTATTGAGTCGCTTAAAAAATAATTATATTGTTACTGCGCTTTATGTCGATGATAAAACAAAACTTATTGAATCAGAATGGATTACATCTGAATACGATGGAAAAATAAAAAAAACGGTGGGTAAAAAGTTTGCTGATTTTCAGATTAGCAAATTCAATACAAATGCACAGCCTTTTTATGTACTGTTAAACCCTGATGGCGAAATGCTTATGCAACCTAAAGCTTACGATTTGAATATCGATAATTTTGTTCAATTTTTGGATAACGGAATTGAGAATTTTAAAGCTGGGAAAACAGTACAACTTATTAGATAAATTTCATCCTACAAATCTATATCTGGAAACCATTTTTGATACTCTTCCGGGCTGTTGATATTGGCTAAAACTGCTTTATCCTTCGTGATAACGAATCGTTTTTCCTTCTTATTTAAGTATTGTTTGAGGTCTGTTATTGAATTCCTATTTGCTTTCATTTCCTGAACCAGTTCTGCACCTAATAATAATGGGTGACCATTTTTACCTTCAAATTGTGGAACTAAAAAACTTTTCGGTTTATAATTCTTAAGCATGCTCGTTAACAAATTGTAACTCACAAATGGATTGTCAATATTCTGAATAAAAACGCCATTATGCTCTCTAATTTGTTCTAATCCCAGCAAAATTGATCCAATTCTTCCCTGGTTGGAATTATGGTTAACAATAAATTTTATTCGCCCTTCGAATTTTTGAACACTTAATTTTATTTCGGCAAAATTTTGAGGATTTACAACTATATATACATTGGCTTCAGCCAAAAATAAATATGTTTCCAAAATTTGATAAACAAAATTTTTGTTTTCAGTGAAAGGCAATAATGCCTTTTCTCTACCCATTCTTTTTGAGCTTCCCGAAATTAATAGAATTACATCAATCATAATATTGCCCAAATATAAAGAAAGAAAAAGACTGCAAAAGAAAAAAGCAAGTTTGGGAACTTGCTTTTTTAGGGGAGAAAATTAATTATTGTAACAACCTTACATGAACAATTGATACATTTTCTACTAAAATA
>CAYPOW010000057.1:0-8041 GCA_964412145.1 uncultured Draconibacterium sp. | reverse complement strand
AATTCACGCTCACTATTCTATATTAGAAATAAAAGATTTATACTCTTTCTAAATAATGAAATTGCTTAGTGAATATTAGATGTTTAAAGTAAAATACATTTACCTTTGCCATATTAAAAAAACTAAATTATAATGACTGATAAAATAGATAAAGTTATTGAGCTCGATCACGTTGTTATTCGATTTTCTGGTGACTCGGGTGACGGCATGCAGTTGACGGGAACTTTATTTTCCGACACATCTGCCTATATGGGTAGTGGAATAGCCACATTCCCCGATTACCCTGCAGAAATAAGAGCCCCACAAGGCACTGTTGGAGGAGTTTCCGGATTTCAAGTTCATTTTGGTTATGATATTCATACACCCGGTGATTATGCCGATGTATTGGTAGCTATGAATCCTGCTGCTTTAAAAGCAAATGCAAAATGGACCAAACAAGGAGGAAGTATCATTATAGATCGTGATGCTTTTACAGCAAAAAATCTTGAAAAAGCAGGGTATAAAACCGATAATGCAATAAAAGAAGACAACTTAGGAGGCTTTAATATTATTTCTGCTCCTATTTCTTCAATGACTCAAGAAACTTTAAAGGACACTGGAATGGATAACAAAACTATTCTTCGAAGCAAAAATATGTTTGCTTTAGGAATGTGTTATTATTTGTTTAATCGTGAACTAACTTTTACTGAAAAATTCTTTGAAAGTAAATTCAAAAAAGTTCCCGCTGTTATAGAAGCTAACAAAAAGGTTTTAAAAGCTGGTTTTAACTATGGTTACAATGTTCAAGAGCTGACTCCTTATAAGGTAGCCGCTGCAGAAATTGTAAACGGAACATATAGAAATATTAATGGGAATACTGCCACAGCCTGGGGCTTGGTTGCAGTAGCTGAAAAAGCTAATCTGCCACTTTTCTGCGGTTCATATCCTATTACACCTGCTACTGATATTTTACACGAATTATCTTATCTTAAAAACTTGGGTGTTAAAACATTCCAGGCTGAAGATGAAATCGCAGGAATTTCTTCTGCTATTGGTGCTTCTTTTGCCGGTAACCTTGCTGTTACAACAACTTCCGGTCCTGGTTTAGCTTTGAAATCAGAAGCCATTGGCTTGGCAGTAATTACTGAACTTCCTCTTGTTATTGTTGATGTTCAGCGTGGTGGGCCTTCAACTGGCTTGCCTACAAAAACTGAGCAATCTGATTTATTACAAGCACTTTACGGTAGAAACGGAGAAAGTCCGATTGCCGTTATTGCTGCCAGTACACCTTCAAATTGCTTCCATTACGCATTCGAAGCTGGTAAAATTGCACTGGAACATATGACCCCCGTTGTTTTATTAACGGATGGTTTCCTTGCTAATGGTACTCAACCTTGGAAAATTCCTTCAATGGATAATTATCCAGAAATAAAAGCACCCATTGTAAAAGAAGGAACAGAAAATTATATGCCTTATTTACGAAATGAAGATAATCTGGTTCGCGAATGGGCTATTCCTGGAATGCCAGGATATGAACATCGCATTGGTGGTTTGGAAAAAATGGACAAAACAGGCGCCGTGTCTTATGTTCCTGAAAATCATCAAATTATGACTGATCTTCGAGAAAAGAAAATAGCACTAATTGCTAATGAAATACCTGATCTGGAAATAATTGGTAAAGACAATGGCGATTTATTAGTCATTGGTTGGGGTGGTACATACGGACATTTATTAACTGCCGTTCACGATATGCAATTGGCCGGAAAAAGCGTCAGCTTTGCCCACTTTAATTATATAAAACCATTGCCTTTAAATACAAGAGACGTATTAAAAAAATTCAAGAAAATTGTGATTGCCGAGCTTAACAACGGGCAATTTGCAAGCTACCTTAGATCAGTATTCCCTGAATTTAAATATCAACAATACAATAAAGTAATGGGATTGCCTTTTACGTGTATCGAATTAATGGATAATTTTAATAAACTTTTAGAGGAGAAATAATCATGGCTGCTGAAGTAAAATTAACTTTCAAAGATTTCAAAAGCGATCAGGAAGTACGTTGGTGCGCTGGTTGCGGCGACCATGCTATATTGAACTCTGTTCAAAAAGCAATGGCTGAAATGGGAATTCCTAAAGAAAAATTCGCGGTAATTGCCGGAATTGGATGTTCTTCTCGCTTTCCTTATTATATGAACACTTATGGCTTCCATACTATTCACGGTCGTGGAGCTGCAATTGCATCAGGCGTTAAAGTTGCTAATCCAGACTTAAGCGTTTGGGTTGTCAATGGCGATGGCGATGGATTGGCAATTGGGGGTAACCATTTTATTCACTTAAATCGTAGAAATATTGACCTTAATCTTTTGTTGTTTAATAACGAGATTTATGGTTTAACCAAAGGACAGTATTCACCCACTACAAAAGAAGGCACTAAGACCAAATCTTCGCCTTTTGGAACAATTGAACAACCATTCAACCCAGGAGAATTAGTTTTAGGTGCACAAGGTAATTATTTTGCCCGTTCAATTGATGTAAACATGAAACTCACTCAGGAAATATTAATTGATGCTGAGCAACATAAAGGTACTTCTATTGTTGAAATTCTTCAAAATTGTGTTATTTTCTCTGATGGTGTTCATGGTTTTTATACCGACAAAGAAAATAAACTCAATCGTCAAATTGTTCTTAGACATGGTGAAAAAATGATCTTTGGCAAGGATAACGATAAAGGATTAATCCTGGACGGTTTAAAACTGAAGATTGTTACAGTTGGAGAAAATGGCATTACAGAAGATGATATTTTAACTCACGATGCACATGAGGAAAGTCCTTTTTTACATTGGATGCTAATCAGTATGAAAGGCCCTGATTTCCCAATTGCGCTGGGCGTTATTCGTTCTGTTAATGCAACTGTTTACGAACAAAAATTAAATGCTCAAATTGTTGATGTAAAAGCAAAATCATCCATTAAAAACGTGAATGATTTATTGCATAGCGGAAGCATCTGGGAAGTTTAAATATTATACAAAATAGAAAACGAGGCCTGCCATCATTGGTAGGCCTTTTCTTTTTAATCTGTATATTTGAAAAAAATAAAATGGAGAATGAGGGTTGCATATCATGCAAGAGTGAGACAAATTGTTTTGGTGCATTAAGTGATGATGAATTAAGACTTATTGATAATAGTAAAGTGGCCGTCACTTTTAATAAGAGCGAAACAATAGCCAAGCAAGGCTCTTTTGCTTCAGGGCTTATATACATCAAAACCGGAATGGTGAAACTTTACAAAGAAGGGCCTGATAATAACAACCTGATTATCAATATTTTCGGAAGTGACGAATTAGTCGGTATCTCTTCTCTTTATGGCGATACCATCTTTAACTACTCCATTGTAGCCATTGAAAAATCTCAGATCTATTTAATTGAATTAAATGTTTTAAAAGAACTAATTCAAACCAATGCCAAATTTGCTACAGCCTTGCTAAAAAGATCTAATCGAAATACCCTAAGGACCTACAATCAAATGTATAACCTAACGCACAAACAATTAAATGGGCGTATGGCTTCAGCATTGATCTTTCTTTCAAAAGAAATTTATCTAAGCAACAAATTCAAGCTCACCTTAAGCAGAAGAGATTTAGCAGACTTTACCGGTATGTCAACTATGGGAGCTATTCGTGTATTAAATTCATTTAAAACAGATAAAATTATTAAGTACGAAAAGAGTGTTATGGAAATTTTAGATTTCGATTCGCTTAAAATTGTAGCTAAGGTAGGTTAGTCCGTTTTTTTTTGATAATTTAGAGGGGTGAATACCGACTCCGAAAATAAAGAAACTATACAACACTCGGCTCAAAAGCATTCTCGCTTCTGGATAAGATTGTCAATAGCTATAGTCATTATTTTAACCACTCTTTGGCTGGTTTTTTATTTTTTTTCCAATATACTTTTTAGCACGGTAATAAAAAGGAATTTTTCATCGCTTACAAATCAAAATTACACCCTTAATTTTAATAATCTTAAAGTCAATATTTTAACTGGAAAGATCGTTTTTTTTGAAACCAGAATCGATAAAACGACAAATGCCGATACCAATAGCTTAAGAAATATTAGCTTTTATGCTGATACTCTTTTTTTAAAAAATATCCATGTTTTGGACTTTTCAACGAAACAATTGTTGAAATTTAATGAAATTTATATTCACAAATTAAAATTCGAGATCGAAAAATCAGCGAAAAAGAATTATTCCAATAGGCTTTTATTACCGCTGAATTCTTATCTAAAACAATTTGAAGTATTAAATTTTAAAGTTGCTGATGCAGAGATAATTTACAAGCAAAATGCTGATTCTGTGTACATTCCTTCGCTGAATTTTGAGATCTTTAATTTCCGTATTGATTCGATGAAAGATACGGTTGTGAATAATCGTATTCACTACGCTGATCTTGATTTTAGATTAAAAAATCAAAAATTTGATTTACCTGATAAAAGCCATCGTATTTTTTTTGGAGAATTTAATGTGTCAAGTAAGAAAAAAAATCTATTGCTTACCGATTTTAACTTAAATCCCATTCCAAAAACAAACAATAAAACCAGTTACTCAGTTGATATTCCAAAATTTAATTTAGAGGGATTTGAGTTAGATTCGCTTATTAAGCAAAAAATATTTCTAGCTAAAATATGCTTACTTGATATAAATTATTTAAATCTTAAGGTTTCTGATATTTCAAACTTAAACAAAAATGAGGACTATAAAACTCAATTAGGCAAATTATTGACGAACTATTTTAATGGCATTCAGATTAATAGCTGCCAAATAGCACTCAACAAAAGTCAAATATTACTTCCCAACAATGAAAGGCTAAATTTGGATGGGAAAAGCCAATTAAATATTGATAATTTTCAATTTCAACCTGAAAATAAGACCTGCTATTCCATTTTCGACGCTACATTATCACTAAAAGATGTTTCTTTTAGCAAGCTTAATATCAAACAAAACATTCACTTTAAACAAGCCGCGTTTAACTATAAAAATAAAGCTCTAAGTTTTGAAGATATTAAATTTGTATCCGATTCAACTGCCAATCTCAATCTAAATTTAAAAAAGGCAATACTGAAAAAAATCGATTTGATTCATTTACTTGACTCTGGTAATTTAGTAGCAGAAAATCTGGTTTTAACTGAAGGCGATTTTACACAAAGAAAATCTTTCAAATCTCATTATTCACTGGCTCAAATAACAAAGTCAGATTCGCCATTATTCTCGGTTTTTCCTTCAATAAAAATTAATGATATCCAATTTTCAGATTGGAATTATTCCTTAGCATCGAAAGCCATTAAAGCAAGAAACATCAATGCGCAATTTCTAAATGTTCAATTGTCGGGTAAATTAGATTTAGAATATGGTGCTTTTTCTGATTTTAACTCTCAGATTAATCAGTTGAGTTGGGTAAGTAAAGACCAAAAGCATCATTATTTAGCCAATACTATCGAAACCAACAGCTTGTCACAGAATATAAGTATTAAAAAAATACAAAGTTTCCCACGTTGGAAAACACTAAAAAACCAACCCTTAGCTGAAAGTGCCCGCTATAAATTATTTGCAACTAAAATCAATATAAAAACCCAAGAGGCATTCCATAAAATACGTTTAAATGATACTTTAACCCTTGCTATTCTTTCTATTGATTCTGTCAATCTTAAACAGTACGGGAAGAATGTAAGCGAGGAAAAATACGGGTCTGAAATCCCCCAAATACGCATACTTTCATTCGATTTAAACAAAGGAGATTTCGCAGCCTATAATGACAGTTCAATCGTAAGTCGCCTCACACAAGTAAATGGTATTCAGCTTCATGGCGATTCGCTGGAAATTTATAACGACAGTTTGTTTAGTTTAAATTATAAGTATTTACTTGCTCGTACGAAAAACGGATTTTATCAAAACAAAGCCCGTGGATTAAATTTTAATTTTCAAAAAATAAATTTTGATTCCAAGAATCAAACAATGGGAATGCATCAGATAAAAGCAGAACTTTCATCTAAAACAGAAAACGAATCGTCTCTATATCAGCTGAATTCTAAATTATTGGAAATTAAAGGGTTTGATCATAATTTGTTTCTCCATCGCCATCTAATTTCAGCTCAGGAATTCAAACTAAATGAACCAAAAATAGTTAGTAAAAGTCGTTCTGCATCAAAGTCTCAACCTAAAGATTTTCAACATTTTTTCTCTGCCGAAAACTTACAACACATCCCCTATTTGGAGTTTGATAAATTTATCATTCACGATCTAACATGGCTAGCAACCTATACAGCAAAGGACCTGACTAATATCACCACTTTTGAAAAAGCAAATTTTGAAGCTATAGATTTCCGCCTTAGTCACCGATCATTTACTAATCCTGATCGATTATTTTTTTCCAAATCCATCGAATTCAATATTCAAAACTTTCGACAACATCTTAAAAACGGAAATTATCTTTTGATGGTTAATGATATAAATTTCTCGTCATTAAAAAAACAAATGGATTTTGAAAAAATTCAGTTTTATACTCTTCAAAAAGAAAATCAAAATAATTATATTTTTACTATCAAGCGGATTTCGCTGAATGGTATAAATTTTGCCGACTACCAATATAATTATAGTCTTTCGGTAGATAATCTATTTATTCAAAATCCCGTTACAGATTTACGGTTTTATGGATTTAGTGAAAACTCAACTGCAAACAATTTAAACGCCATCAATTTATACCCAATTTTACAACCTTATTTTTCGCAAATCACATTAAATCGGATTGATATCCGAGATATGAATTTAAAATTGGAAACCCCAAAAGCAAATAGTACTAATAGTTATAATTTGGGTCATTTAAATCTTCTAATGCTTAATTTCAAGCTCGATTCAACTACGCAGGCATTTCAAAATAATCGCTTTTTCTACTCCGAAAATACAATGGTTCATTTGCGCGATTATTCAGCTCGAATTGCAAATGATATGTATGCAATAAATTTCGAGAATTTACGTCTTTCTACTTTGAAAAGTATGCTCGAAATAGATTCCATTTCATTAAAACCACAATACAATTATGCCGATTTCGCTAAGCGTTCAATTTATCAAACAGATAGATTTGATATTGATATTCAGTCTGTTAAATTTTCAGGAATTGATTTTCAGGATGCTGTCTTTCGTGAAAAATACACCGTTCGCCGTGCCGATATTAATCATTTAATTGGAGAAGCTTATCGCGATGGGATGTATCCGAGGCCACTTAATCATCAACCTCTCATTCCAATTCAGCGCCTTTTAGATCTGCCCTACTTTATACAAATTGATAGTTTGCTAGTAAACGATTCTTATTTTGCCTATAAAGAAAAAGGTGTAAATACAGAAGTTCCGGGCCATATTTATTTCGATCAGCTGAATGCCGAAATTTTAAATGCCACCAACAACCCAGATTTTATAAAATATGGCGGAAGCACTTTACTGAATGCCAATACTTTGCTGATGGGTAAAAGCAAATTAAATTTAAATGTCATTTTTCCACTACTTGCACAAGGAAAATCCTTCGAATTAAGAGCCAATCTGGGTCAAATTGAATTAGAGGATTTGGACCCTATTTTAAGACCACTTGCCTTGATACAAGCACGAAGTGGCACCATCAAATACGTTGACCTTGCTGTTGTGGCAAATGATGACTACGCTTATGGGAATATGCTTATGTTGTACGATAATTTGAAATTGGAACTGCTCACAAAATCGATGAGAAAAGGTTTTTTTGGTACTTTATTTGCTAATGCGCTGATAAAAACTGAAAATCCTAGTTACCTAATTCCACGTAAAGGTCCAATTTATTTTGAGCGAAACAAAGAACGCTCCATATTCAATTACTGGGCAGAAATAAGCATTTTAGGAATGAAAACAAGTATGGGTCTTGCCGATAGGCGAATAGGTAAAAAGGTAAAAAAATTACAGGAAAAGTAGTTTACAAAAAGCCTAAATCAAGCTGAGCTTCTTCACTCATCATATCTTTATCCCAAGGCGGCTCAAAGGTCATTTCAA
>CAYPOW010000056.1:12986-15260 GCA_964412145.1 uncultured Draconibacterium sp. | reverse complement strand
TTTAAATTGTCCCATTGAGATATTGATCCAAGGAGCAAAACGCTTATAAGTAATAAAAGCATCTAACAAATAAGGGCCACCTTTAGTTGGACTAAACTCAGTCATAACATAATAAGAAAAGTCGTAAGGAATATTTCCAACTACACCAATTCGTGCGCGATTGAAATAAAACCCCTGATCTGATTTTAGGCCATTCATAGGACTTACACCATCACCAAGAAATTGGTATTCGTATTGTCCTTGAATATATCCAACGACCTGTACTCCATCGTCGGAAGAAGCTTCCATGCATCCTTGTGCAAACAATCCTGCCGGAGCTATAAATAGAGCAAGTAAAATTATTGAAATTATCTTTTTCATAATATATATATATTTAATTTTTTTTCTAGTATTATAAGTGTTTTTATTTAGTTGCTAGAGCAAATCCTTTAGCTTCAGCTGCAGACCATTTATGAGATGCTAATGCATCGTAAATCATACCATTTGCACCAAACTTAAGGCTTGTAGCATCATATCCAATTACATTTAAATAAGCAGTAATCATAGATGATGTTTGACCAGTCCAGCAATAAGTAACTACCTTTTTATCTGGATTTAAATTGTTCATTTCGCCATTGGCTATTGTTAAAGGGCTAATACGATATGCACCAGAAATATGTCCGTAAAGTTCAACATCGGCAGCCGCCCAAAAGTTATTGATAAAGTAGTTACTTGGAGTAGTTAAAACATCAGCATTAGCAACACCTTTAAAGCCATTTGTAAGCATATAAGTAACACGTTCAGCAAGAATACCTTCACCAGTTGTTGCAGAAGAAGAAATTGTTGGGCTATCAAAAGTAGCATTAGCAACTAATGCACCAGGAGCAGGAGTCCAATTAGAACTACTTGTTCCGGCATTACCTGTGCTATTATTCCAATAACTCATCAAACTAGAATCCCAGGAACTCATTCCCCACTTCAGAACTTTAGCATCAGTGTAGCCACTTAAACGAAGAGCCACAACAGCATGTGCCGCTGTTTGACCGGTATAACAAGCAACAACAATAGTTTTCCCTCCAGCGTTTGCGGCAGTTGCAACAACATTCAATAAGGTAGAGTTTACAGCTCCCTGAATATGACCAGGTGTATAATGTTCCGCAGCGCGAATATCAATTACATAATAATCATTTGTGGCATCAGCATCAGTTTGTTTTGTATTAACATCTGTTGATGTTGTAATCCAACCGCTTGCTATGATATCGGATAAATCCATATTATTAGCAACTAAATAGTCTGTAAGAATTCCTTGAGCAGGAGCACCGCTAACAACTACAGGAAAGTCGCGAGTAGCATCATCAGTCCATTTATGAGAAGTTAAAGAAGAATGAATAAGGCTATTTGCTCCAAATTTCAAACTATAAGCATCATAACCTAAAACAGTAAGATAAGCAGTAATCATGGAAGAAGTTTGACCAGTCCAGCAGTATGTTACAACAGGTTTGCTATGATCCAGATTTGCGTATTCACCTCCGGCAAGAGTCAGTGGCAAAACGTTGTATGCGCCTGTAATATGACCGTAATGCTCAATATCGGCAGGAGCCCAATAGTTATTGATAAAATAGTTGCTTGGTGTAGTGGCAACGGTAGCGCCAGTAACGCCTTTAAATCCACCTGCTAGCATAGCGGCTACACGTTCGGTAAGGATTGCAGCACCATCAGTAGCTGTTGTGGTATATTCTGGGTCGCCATTGTTATTGTTTCCTGCAATATTACCAGGAGCAGCAGCCCAATTAGCAGCACCATTATCACCTACATTTGACTCCCAAGAACCTTTGTATGCAGAATTCCATCCTGCCATACCCCATTTAAGGACTTTTGCAGTTGGGTATCCGCTTAAGCGAAGGGCAACAACAGCATGAGAAGCTGTTTGACCAGTATAACAAGCTACAAGAATTGGTTTTCCACCAGATGAGCTTGCTTGATTTAATAATGTACCTAAGGTAGCATTTACAGCACCAGCAATATGACCAGCATTGTAAACATCAGCAGCACGAAGGTCGATAATATAATAATCGTTGGTGTCATCACCATCAATCATTAAAGTGTTTACTGCATCAGCAGTGGTAATCCAACCATCCAAAACATTAGTCAGATCCATACTATTGTTTACCAAATAAGTTTTTAAAGCTTTAAAGCTTAAGCTAGGATCTACGTCTGGCGCATCAGGCTTGTCCTTTTTACAGGAATTAAGTGTTAGTAAAGGGATAATCATTAATCCCAGCAAAATTTTTGTAA
>CAYPOW010000056.1:0-12886 GCA_964412145.1 uncultured Draconibacterium sp. | reverse complement strand
AGAAGCTGTTCCAATCTTATTTTATTTTCGAGCAGTTCTTTTTCTGCCAGAAGACGAGATGTTGTATCAAGAATAAATCCTTCAACACCAATAATCTCTTTATTATGTACTACAGGAGTCATAGTTACTGTATGATGTCCTATAGATCCATCCTGGCAAATGCGTGTAACTTCACCATGAGGAATAGTCTCACCCCTAAGCACTTTGTTAAAGGTGATTTCTAGTTCTTCAAACTCTTCTGGAGTGCGGCTAAGCGAATAATGCTTTCCAACAACATCTTCTGGAGTTTCAAATTTATATAGGCAGGCCCAGGCTTGGTTTACTTCCTCATAAATGCCTTTGCGGTTTATACGGAAATAACCGGCACCACTATTGGCTACCACATCTCGGAATTTTTCTTCTTTTTTCACACCTAATTTTTCTTCAGTTTCTGCTAATGCTTGATCTAATAATTCACTTTTATTTTTGACTGTTTTTAAACGAGCTTTCGTAATCTTTAGAGCAACTTCCAATTCATTAGCTAGCATTGCTCTTGCTCCTTTTTCGTCAACTTCTTCCCAGCCGGTTAGCATAGCTTTTATGGCCGACAAGGGCTTATGGCCCGTTGTAGTTAAATACACATGAACAACAACAAATACGATAAGAATATAAGCTCCTGCAGTATGTAAATAGGCTACAATATCTAAACCTTCAAGCTGAAGTCCCTGATTGGGATAGTTGAGATACATATAAGCTAAACCACTTATGCCCATTACGGGGATAACTAAAATCTTTAACCCTAAATAAGTAAGACGTTGTATGGGGTTAAATTTATTATATACTAATTTATGAGTAGGGTGTTCAGCCCCACTAAAGATACCGGTAATGTAATAATCTACTTGTTCTTTTACCAGTTTAACAGAGGGTTTATATTGACGCCATTCGCCACTTGTAAAGTGCCAGAATATGGCAAATAAAACTAATATTAGAAAAGACCAGGCGCTCGTGTCGTGAATCCAAACAGCACTTCTATAACCAAAGAGCTTGAAAACGCCATGAATTTCTAAACCGGTTATTGCCAGAGAAAAAATGAGGAGAACCTGCATCCAGTGCCAAAACCGTTCGAATAATTGATAGATATATATTTTCATAAGATTATAATTTTTTGCAATTAAACATTCCGGATTTAGTCGTGTAAGTTGTTTTTACGAAGAAATATTCGTAAGCCACCATGAATTAATACACCAACACAAGACAGAAGAATCAGGATTAATCCAATATTATCTATCCAGCTGTTACTATCTCTTCCGGGTAAATAGAAATCTGTTATGGAGGCTAAACGACCATCCTGGCTATCAGTATGGCAATCAATACAGCTTAGAGATTTGCTTGCAGGGCTAACCTGATGATTTAATGGCCAATACATTTCAGTTTCAACAAAACCATATTCACCACTATAAGGGAGGTTCATATAATCCATACCGGCTTTAATTGATGAATTCCAATCAAAATCTTTCCAATAAGCATTTTCCCCCTTGTTTTTAGCATACGTTTTTACTTGTACCAACGTATTATTTATTACATCGTAAGGCTGTTTTCCGCGGTGAACTTTAACTGGCCAAATTTTTGAACAACTGCTAGTTTTACAATTAGCACCTTTATCGGAATATGCTCCATCAAGAGTGTTCATTTGTACCGGAATTTCTGAAATAGTATCGGTAATAAGTTGATGATCTGCTAATCCGTTAAACCAAAAATATTCGGGAATTACGTTTTGATTCCAAACAAAGGATCCTTTAATGGACAAATAATTGTGGTTTCCATCGGCATCCGATTCGTGGATAGGTTCTCCATGTTCGTCTAACCTACCTGCGGTTTCCCAATCCCACCACATTTTTGTACTATTTGCTTTGGCGTAAAATGGAATATGGCAAGTTTGACAAGCAATTCTATAACCATGTTTGTTTAGTAAGGCATCGGCATGTGGTTCGGCTGTATGACATTGTGTACATGTAATACGATTCTTGTTTTCAGAAGAAAGCGCATAAAGTTTTCCAGTAATATTGTGGTTTTCCGTGATGTGACATTCTATACAACTCATATCTTCGCCATCAACACCCATATGAACATCAATATCTGTAGAACATTCATTCATGGCTTCATCCAAATCGCCGTGTTTCACGTTATTTCCACCACCGCCCCAGTAGTGGCAAATACCACAATTTGCTCTTTCAGGAGATCCAACACTTTGTGCTACAACATTGAGGTTAATGCCTTCAAATGGATAACCGGCTTTTCCGGGCTCTTTTTTGTAAATACCCGACAGGTCGTGGCATACTAAACAATCGATGTTTGATTTATCATCGAAATCGAATGTTTCATCTTTCCAGCCATAACCAATATGGCATCTTGTACAAGTTTCTCTATTGGAAGATGTTCCAATACAAAAATTGTTAAGGATATTCTTCTTTCCTAGAGCAACATCTTCTCTGCCATTCAGTTTTTCTGTCCGCTGCCAGGTCCAGTGGTTATTCGCCATAATTTCCGTATGTCGTTCGGTATGACAACTTAAACAAGCTAAAGTAACATCTTGAGGCCTTTTAAACTCTTGTTGTAAAATGGCAAATTTACTGTGATCAACAATGTTGCGATCTAAGCGATCCGCTTTTTTCACGTAATTCACCAATTTTATTGGTGTCTGATCATCTGGCTCTTCAACCGTTTGTGCATGCAAAACCAGTGGCGGGAAGACAATAATCAGAATGAAGTAAATAAATTTTTTCATACGTAATAATTTTTAATTAAGGTCGTATGGAACTGCATAAGAAGAAGAAGGATTAATGTGTAAAACCAATTTCTTTTTAATGCTTGTTTCATAATCTAAATTTTAGTCGACAATGTTTTGAATAATTCGTTATTTGATTCACAACAAAACTAAAAGATGTAGAGAGAAAAGGTGAGCAGATTGATACAAAGAAAATATGCTTTGAACCGTGGTTGCTCAATTAAAAATTGATATATGTCAACTTTGGATGTGATAAAACCATATCTATATACGAAATTATATGTGTATATAGTTACATAACAGCATTTTATATAAATATAAAAATGTAATGTTTTTGTCTTAATCGCCTTGAAATGAGTTCAGACAAAAAACTTAAAAGAGTAAAATGAAGAATAAAAGCAGATTTTTAAAAAGAAAAAACAACCTAAGTAATAGCGCTAATATATACTAGCTGTTCTTTATTTAATATTTTGATTTTACCGTCTGTAAATTCAATGATTTTGTCGCTTTCAAATTGCCGCCATATTTTCTGAACAATTTCAGCTGGAACATCAGATAAATGTGCAATCTCTTCAATAGAAAATTTAAAATCGAAAATATCAGACTTATATACACGAGTTGTTAAGCAGTGCAAAATGTCGGCTAGTTTGCATATATCAGACTTTAATTTTAAACTAAAAATACGGTCAATGCTTGCACTTTGCATTTCAATATTAATATCTAAAAGTTGTAGGCTAAAAGCTGGGTTATTGTTTGCAATTTGTTTGATAGTATTCATATTAAACATACATGCATTCACTTCTTCTAGTGCAGTTGTAGTACAATGATAGATATTAGCATTTGCCAAACCCTGAATACCTAATAAACTATGTTCTGGATGCAAACAAATCGTTTGTCGGGTATCTCCAAACTCAAAAAAAGATTTCGTTATACCTTTTTGTATAAAGATTAGCTGCTTTGCTAATGATCCTTGTTTCGTTATGATTTCATTTTTTTTAAAGAACACTTCAGTACGATTGGTGTTAAGAAGAATTTTTTCTTCATCAGAAAAAGTTCCTTCTTTAAATAGACTATGAAATAGCGATAAACATTCTTCTGTTATAAAAGGTTTTGCCATGATTTTTAGTTTTTAATTGGAATCCTTATCCAACTCGACTTATATTTTCCAAATCCTCCATTTTAAGAATGGAGATTTCTTTTCCTTTGACACTTATTATTCCGTCTTTTTCAAACTGTTTGAGCTG
Organism: uncultured Draconibacterium sp.; assembly: GCA_964412145.1. GTDB lineage: Bacteria > Bacteroidota > Bacteroidia > Bacteroidales > UBA12170 > UBA12170. The sequence continues at coordinate 8,878 of CAYPOW010000056.1, read as the reverse complement.
TTTGGTTACGCTTTCTCTACTGCTTCCTATTAAGTATGAAATTTCGTTTCGAGTTAAGTGCATATGAAAGCTATTACTCTCGTATATTTGCTTAGCAAAATAGAGAAGTGCATCAGCAAGTTTACCGTAAATTTTCTTGAAATGTAGATTAGTAAATCGGTGGTAATTGTTCAAGCTATCGCTGCTAACGGATTCCAGAATATTATATCCGAAGTTTCCATTGCCTTTAATAAATGCTTTAAACACATTAAAGTTGATAGAGCAAACCTTAACTTCAGTTAAAGCTTGATATGAGAACTGATTTATTCTACCACCAAATAAGGAAGTTAATCCTAAATAGGTTTGTTCTTTAACAATTTGTAAGATGTATTCTTCGTGTTGATTTTGGACGGACTTAAATTCTTTTACTAAACCCGATTTTAAATAGATAATATTAGAAGTAAAAGTGCCTTCTTTCAGGATTAATTCACCAGCTCGATAAGTTGTTCCATATCCCGATGATATTTGCAAACCCAATTCTTCTTTGTTCAGATTTAAAGCTGCGCAGGACTTTTCTTTACATGCAATACAATTAATTTCACTCATAACACTTTTTCTTAATCGATATTTATTCGTGGTAAAAATCATCTTGAATAGTGACAAATCTCACATTCTTATTGAGTAACTATCACAGCTGCCCTTGTAAACCAGTCTTCTTTTCAATCTAATTTTACATCTACAAAGTTGTATAAGTCTATGACTAACTATTTAAAAGGTAATATTATGAAAAAATATCTATTTACACTATCGTTTCTTGCTCTAATCTTATTCATCGACTATGTATTATTTATCATAATAGCTATAGTTTTTAACTTATCAGGTGCAGAATATCAATTCTTTCAAGGGACTTACAAAATAATAGGGATTTCTATTGTTGGAATTTCGATTCTTAGCGCGGGACTTTACCTACGCAATATTCTTCCCAAACTCACTTATATTCAATAGTTTACCCCAGTTTTAATATCATAATTGTTTGATTAATTAACACTTGATTTAACAACCACCTTCTTCAATGTCGTTTTTAACCCTTTCAACAGGAACAATTGTTTCAGGAGCAGCAATTTCATTATAAAAATCTTCACTAGCACTATTTTCAATTACGGTAGCAAATTCCATTACAGGTTCTTCAACAAAGTAATTTACTTCTTCGTAATCGTAAACAAGTTTAAAATAGGCATAAAAACCGCCTAATAATACTTTAGTATTGGTAAAACCCATTTGGGTCATTACCATCCAAGGGCCATTAGCCTCTACTTGATCATTTCCATAAAATACAACTATAATGGAATCGTTTTGCATTTGTTCAAACATACTGATATTTTCTTTTGCAAATATTTCTATGCTAGGAATATTAATGGCATTTTCAATATGATCAACTTCAAATTCATATTTATTTCTAACATCAACAAATGCATATTTCTGATCTTCAGAATATATAAACGCATCTACATCTTCAGGGTAAACTTCATATTCAAGAGCTTCAAGTAGCTCAATCATTTGAGTGGTGTCCAGCTTTAAATTGTTATCTGGTTTTTGAATGCTTAAAAATCCAATTAGAAGAATAGCAAGATAGCCTATCACGGAAACCGATATTCTTGTTGTTTTCATCAATTCTTTCATTGCCTTATGTTTTTTAAGAGCTGCTAACAACCCTCTGCTTCAATACTTTCTTTGTTATCGTTTGCTTTCACTAATGGTATCAATTCGGCTTTTGCCTTAATATCACCCTGGGTTTGATTTGGAAGTGGCATTCCAAAATAAACAGCCACACTCTTCCTAAACAAATACAGCTCGTGTTCTACCTGAGTTGCCGTTTCAGCAGGAGGGGTTGCCATAATAATTGAAGTAAACCAATTGTTAAGACCACCCTCGAGCACATAAGTATTCTTAACGCTATGCTGTAGAGCAATTGCACGTGCTTGATTAGAAGTTACATCGCTATTGGAATAAAAAACAATATCTTTATGCGGATGAGTTAAGGTTCCGTTTTCGGCTGCTATCGCTATTTCTGCCAAAGGGATATGAATAGCTCCCGGAAGAGCAAAATCTTCAAAATCCCACGACAAGCGAACATCAACAAGTATAAAACTAGGATCTTTAGTGATCATGCGCTCTGCAACTTCGTCGATGCCAATAATCCGTGTTGGATCGTTAAGTTGTTGTAAAAGTATTTCCGGATTAACACCTTGCTTTGCTTTATACTGAGGCAAAAACAATAAGCCAAAAGCAATTCCTATAAATACAATCGATAATATATAATAGCTTCGTTTCATGATTCTAGATTTAGTATTTAACAGATGTTTTACGACGGCGAATAAGTGTTGCCAAATAGAACAAAGCAATTACAATTAGCGTAACGATAAAGGCATAAACATAAGGTGAAACACCTAATACATCGTTTATTGTTAATGCGCCCAAGTTTCCGGCATTATAAAGCGGCTCTAAAAGTGGGAATAGAAGGGTAAATACAAGTATTCCTACAATAGTGCTTCCTATAAATATCCATCCATCGAGTTTGCCTATGGCGGCAGAAAGGATGCTTGTACCAGGGCAAAAGCCAGAGGCAACGAATCCGACACCCATAAATACAGAGCCAAGTATAGTTGGCCAGATATATGTATCAGGAATATTGAAACTGAAAAAATCAATCCAGCCAAAGAAATCCATATATAATAATCCGATAAGACTGGTAATACCTGCCATCAGAAATACACGCAAACTGGTGAAGTCGTAACCATAAAAAGAACCAGCTACTTTTCGGGAAGAAGAAAAACCGCTAGATTCTAAAACAAATCCAATTGCTCCACCAATTCCAACAGCAAATACACTACTCCATTCGCTGCTTATTAATCCTGTTGAGATAAATGATTCCATTTTGTAAAATTTAAATTAAACCCACAATTTGCGGAAAAAATAAGCTGCAATAATTGCAGTAACAAACACAGTTACCATACTAATAACGCCGCCTAATGATAATACAACGAAGCCACTAAAAGTACTACTGCTAATACAACCTCTTGCAAATTGAGATCCTATACCAAATAATAATCCACCAATAATAATCCAAGTAATTCTTGTTTTGGAACTTATTTTAGGGAATTTCTGTAGTCGTACTTTCACTCTGTTATTAAGAATACCGGATAAAAAAGCACCAGCAAAAACACCTAATACTTGAAATACTATCCAAGAATTAAGAGGGCTCTTTTCGGCTTCTTTTTGATCACTAATAAAGTTCGAGTTTTCGGTATAATGAGGTGCTACCATATCGATGCCAGCAATAACAGAATCTTTCATTGCATCACCAGCTCCAATACTTCTACCAGAAATATACACTGCAGATAATATAATGATTCCTAAGAGGAAGCCTCCAAAATAAGGGTTCCAATACACATGTTTCTTTTCTTCAAAAAATAGATTCATAGCTTTTCTTTTGCAGATGAATTAATAAAGATATCTGGTAATTTGACCGGCTTCAACCATTACAAAGCGAAACACGAGTCCACCTATTATGACTAGCATAGCCGGAACCGCTACCGGAACTTTATAACCAATGAGTTCGGATATTTCGAGAATTGCGGGAAATACTAATCCCAAAATGACAACAAAAACCCAAAATACAACGGTAAATTCTCCTCCATTCAATAAGAATGCTGCCTCTTGCTGAACACTTGGCCCAGCCTGAAAACCCATAAACATATGAGTAAGGATAAACAATTCTGTTGCTATCAATACAAGATCAATCTTAGTAAATAAGTGTCTTTCGTGAGCGTCTTTTGAGATCCAAGTGATTAAAGCGGCGGCAGTAGATAAACCAGAAACCAAAAACAAAGGTCCTAATATAGAGTTATTCCATAATGGACGCGCATTGAATGCCGACAATAAAATACCGGTATAAATACCTAAGATAATAGACATGGGTAATAAGATCCAAGCCATTACTTTCCGGTTTTCAGTTACCCAATCCATTATTTTTTCAAGAAAATCAAATTTCCAGCTCCAATTAGGGAATATCTCTTTAAAATAAGATGCTATCCATAAAAAAGAAAGAGGAGTAATAATCATTAACGCCCAAGCTCCCCACGACATAGGAGATTCTATTCTAATGGTTGTGTATAAACGCCAGAAGAAAAGCTTGTTTGTTAAATCATAAAATAAAGCACCTAACCCTACAACTAAGGCGATAGGCACAAAGAATGGCGCCCATTTTGTTACTGCTGGCATTTCCTTTTCTTTTCCTATAATGGTATAGTAGGAGGCAAAAAATAAGAGACCGGCAGCAAGACCGCCCAAAAATAAATATACCGGGATAGGCCAATGCCAAGCGTGTAATTGCGGGTCGACATTTGGAATATTTCTTCCACTTGCAAATAATACTTCTTTCATTTTCTTTCTAATTAGATAAGGTAAAATATCTGAGGTTTCGTTCCTGCTTCTGGCGCTAGGTCTTTAAATTTTCTATTTTTAAGAATCATCGACACTTCACTTTTCGGATTGTCGAGATCGCCAAAATAAATACAACTAGTAGGACAAACCGCAGAGCACGCAGTAGTTTGTTTATAGTCGCGTACATGATGACAAAAAGTACATTTATCTACATGTCCTAATGGATGAGTATAACGAGCATCGTAAGGGCAGGACTCAATACAAGCACTGCAACCTATACATTTATCTGCAGTAACAACCACTATTCCACCTTCTACAATATGACTTGCACCTGTTGGGCAACAACGCACACAAGGCGAATTTTCACAATGGTTGCAACGTTCTGAACGAAATTCCAGTTCCACTTGAGGATAGGTTCCATCTATTGTTTCAGTGATCCAATCGCGGCAATAGCCGAAAGGAACATTATTTTCTGTTTGACAAGCTACAACACAATCGCCGCAGCCAACACATTTTAAAGTGTCTATAGCCATTCCGTATCTCATGCTTTAGTCCCCTTTCCGTTATCTTTAATAAAAGTTACAAAGTTTTCGCGCATACCAGTTCCACCCATAATAGGATCAACTTTAACATTGGTAATCATTTCGGTATCGCAAGCACCTTTTCCGTATGCTCTGCTCAGTTTTTTATTGGTGTGACCAAATCCGTGGATCATATATACGGCATCCCATCTAATTCTTTCCGTTACTCGAATAGCGATAGGGAAGGAGGTTATTACACCATCTTGATTCTTAAGATAAACCTCTTCATCAGTTTCAAAACCCCAAAGTTTTGCAACTTTAGGATTCATCCAAAGTGTGTTTTTATCTTTGAGATCGGTTAAATGAGGATTATTAGCTGTACGACTAAAAGTATGCATTGGAGCTCTACCATAAATTAAGCGATAGAATCCTTCTTCTGGTTCTGCATGTGGTGTATACTTTGGCATTGGATCAAATCCTTTTGCTGCCAATTCTGTTGAATACAACTCAATTTTTCCAGAGTTTGTTGGAAGATTAACTTTTTCGCCTTCGGCGAAGTAAAGAGAACCCGATTTACGTTTTAGGTTCTTAACACCAATATCTTGCATTTCTTCTAAGGAAGAACCAATTTGCTGTAATTGCCAATCGAGTACTTCTGAAAAATCTTCATAATCGAAGTATTCGCCAACACCCATCCTTTCACCAATTTGCTTAGCAATCCACCAACCTGGCTTAGATTCATATTTAGGAGGAACAGCTGGCATTCTTAATGCAATTGAAGGCTCTCGATTAGTAGCAGAGCGAATTCCATCGTATCTTTCTAAATAAGTACATTCAGGCAGAACAACATCAGCAAAACCAACAATATCCATTGGCATGGTATCTACGACAACTAAAAAGTCGAGCGCTTCAATAGCCCTGTTCACTAAATCTTGATGTGGTATAGATTTTTTCACATTAGTTCCCACAACTAGCCATGCTTTTACTTTGTGCTCACCAGCCTCTTCGGGTATACTTGCACGAATAACTTCTTGAGTTAAACCCATTCCAGCCAAAGGATAATCTTTTGCCAAATCTCTCCAAGTCCATTTTGGATGAGGATAAGCTGGATGAGGATATGAAGGCAGTTTAAAACCTTCTTTCAAATAAAAACCACCTCTTTTACCCCAAGATCCGAGCAGCCCGTTAAGAATAGCCATTGCTCTTTCACGTTGTGTATCATCGCCATACCAAGCTACGTGCCGGCCAGGATGAATAATTACTGCAGGAGCAGCGTTAGCCATTTCATAGGCTGTTTTTCTAATTTGATCAGGCTTAATATTTGTAATATTATAGGCCCATTCTGGTGTAAAATTTCTTACATGCTCTTTCAATTGCTCAAAACCATAGGTATTGTCTTTGATATGATTGAGATCGAGAAGATCTTCATAAATCAATACATTCATCCAAGATAAAAGCAAAGCGATATCTGTTGCTGGCTTTATAGGTAACCAAAATTTTGATTTTGATGCAGCTGTGGATAAACGGGGATCGACAGTAATAATGCATGCTCCATTATCAATGGCTTGAGCCATTTCTTGTACTTGGCTATTGTGCATATTCTCACCAATATGTGAGCCTATTAGCACTAAGCATTTTGTATCGCGAATATCTGTTGGTTCTGGAGAACCAATCCAGCTACCAAAAGTTGCAGCAAAACCAGCTTCTCTTGGTCCGCGACATTGAGCATAAGCAGGTTCACCAACGGTTTCTGAACCAAAAGCTTCAAATAGATGCTCAAAATGTTTACCTGGAGTTCCATGCTTTAATAGGGCGATGCTTTCAGCACCGTCTTCAGCTTTGATTTTATTGAATTTTTCAGCAATTAAATCTAAAGCTTCTTCCCAACTTGCTTCTCTAAATACTTGTTTTCCGTTTTTTTCTTCACGGATTAAGGGCGTTTTTAAACGATCTTCATCTTGATACATACCAAGTCCGCCAGTACCTCTAGGGCATAAGCGGCCGTAACAATGAGGATCCTTATCGTTCCCTAATATTTTTTGGATTTCACCTTTATCGTTTGTATGAGTCCATCCGGCACATTTCCAGAAACACACTTCGCAATAAGTAGGGAATCTTTTATTTTTTAAATCATTAAATTGCTCATCGTCATCAGACCCAAACAAACCAGCTCCATGAGCTAGCTTAACGGAGGATGCAGCTATTGCTGCTCCTCCAAAGCCTAATCCGGAAATTTTAATAAATTGCCTTCTTGTACTAATCATCTTATTATTAGTCTTTTTGGAAGCCTATTGTAAAATAAGCAAGGTGGTTTTTATTTTGTAAGAGGATTTGCTGTTTGCCATTCTTCAATAGCACCATCGTAAAGTTTCACGTTATCTAATCCTAAAACGTTTTTAAATGCAAAATAAGAAACGGCTCCGCGAATAGAAGTTTGGCAATACAAAATCACTTCTTTACCAGCAGTAATACCTGCGGCATCAGCTATTGCTTTAATTTGGTCTTTCGTTTTAAAAGCGCCAGATGGAGTAAGTAATTCTTTATAATCTAGATTTACAGCCGAAGAAATATGACCTTTGCTTTTTCCGTCAGAACCATCAAATTCTGTTTTTGCACGAGCATCAACGATAACGGTATTAGCATTACTAATAGCTTTTTTTACATCGGCAGTGGTAGCCAGAACACGAGCATCAACATTTGCAGCAAAGGTGGTTGTTTTACCTTTTACTGGAGCAGCAGTTAAAGGCACTCTAGATTTTCTCCATGTATTTAAATCCTTATGCAATACTTTTACATCAGCAGCGCCTAAATACTTTAATAACCAATACACTCTAGTTGAATATTTTTGGGTTCCACCATCATACACAACTATTGTATTAGTATTACTTACGCCTGCTTTTCCAAGAAGAGCAGCTAAATCGCTAGCATCTTGCATAAGACCTTTAACATCGCCTGCTTTTTCAGTTTCTTTATAGGATACTAAGATAGATCCTCTTATGTGTTTTTTTTTATAATCTTTTGCAGAACCAGTATGAAGGGTAACCATATTTTTATCCTTCTTCATTTGAGCCATATAATCTTTAGCTTGAATATAATCAACCTGTGCAAAAGCAGCTGGAAGGATAAATAAAAAGGCAATTATTAATATTTGAACTTTTTTAATAGCGTTCATAATTTACTGTATTTAATGGTTTCTAAAAAAGGGGCTTCAAGAAAATGAAGCCCCTTGGTATTGTCTTTAATTAAAATTTAACTTGTAGTTGTAATACGAAGAAATCATTTCCAACTTCGTGATAATCAGCTAAAACAGTATCAGAGCTTTCTTCAGTTCTGTATACATAGTTAGCTTGTAAGCGAGTCCATTCGTTGAAGAAATAGTTAAACCCGAATGTTAAATCATTCTGTTTGTTATAATCAACTGCAGCATCCGGATCGTAAGATTCGAATTTTACAACGGGTTGAATATTCCAAGGAGTCATATAAAGTGCTTGAACGAAGAAACCGTTCTTAATAAAGTCACCAATAACTAAGGATGGAGTTTCTCCACAACCACCACCTACAAGAGATGATCCTTGGTCGTTACCATTAATATATTCTGCTTGAACTAAGAAATTAGCTTTCTCAACAGAAATATCAAATCCATAACGAGAGCGAACATCATCATCCATAGTTGGATCAGTTGGTTTAAGTGTACCATATTTATAACTACCACCAATACTAACACCAGCTATAGGTGAAAAGATTAAACGAGCAGTATAGTCTTTCCCAAGATTATTGTCCATAATATTCATACCAGTACCATTGGTATAAGAAAATTTCCAAGCCAAAACATTGGTGTTTTTTAAACCGAAAAGTTCTTTATCACCTGTACCACCATAAATAAATACACCTAAATCGCGGAATGGGCTTGCCAATTCACTAACTACCATAGAACG